>LADN01000025.1 GCA_000961585.1 Peptococcaceae bacterium BRH_c4a
ATTACCGGCAAAGACCACGACCCCAAGTCCGGGCTCATGTTCTACAACTCCCGCTGGTACGACCCCCATGTAGGACGCTTCACCCAGCCCGACAGCTTCAAAGGGTTCCAGACACGGCCCGGCACCCAGCACCCTTACGCCTACGTAGGCAACAACCCCATCAACAGACTTGACCCCACCGGGCACTACTACGATCCGGGCGGAAACTACCACGAAATCAGTGACGACGGGTACAAAGACCTTGCCGGCGAAATGGGCATCGAAATAAAAGATACTTCCCCCTGGAAGGACATTGTCGACTTCGCACTGGATGATCAGTACAACAACAGTGGCGGCGGCGCTGGCGGCGGGGGCGGAAGCAGCAGCAGCGGCGGAGGTGACGGTGGCAGCAGTGGCGGAGTAGGAGAAAGCCGCCCGCCAACTCTGGAGGAAAGGAATCAGGTATACAGCCAGGCGTCACAGATGGTTTCTACCATGTACAAGCTTCAAGCCAATACCTTAAAGCAAATAGTCAGTTATATCAAGTCAATGCCGGGAAAACCCGGATTGTCGGGAAGAACAGGCTCAAGCGAGAGAACGTGGGATGACATAAGGTATGATTCAAAATATCGCCCTTTTCTTACAGCATTTGGCGGTACAAATAGTGTTATTGGGCTTACAGCTTCCCAGAATGCTGAACGTGTTGGGATCGATTCAGGCTACTCGTTAGCATCAGCTGCTGGTCCCCAGTCTATGAGTCCTCAATTGGAAGGGATGAAAGTTCATAGTGAATTTAACATACTAGCTGCGCAATTAAAAACAAATTATGTTAAGATATATACTAATAAGGCCATTTCTTCTATTATAGATGATTCAGATCTAAAATTAAGGCCTGATCTTGTAGTTAGAGAAAATAATACAGGAAATATGGAGGTTTATGAATTAAAACCAATTAGTTATTATTACAACCCCTCTTTTCAAGCAAGGGCCGAAAAGCAGATTGATAACTATGCCGCTAAATTAGGCGCAGAAAGAGGCACCACATATCAAGGTTTTTTCCAGGAAAAGCTGTTGTTTGTAACGCATACAAATGTAACCAGAGAGGCTTATGAAGTAACAAGAAATAAATATCAATTATCAACTTATCCCGATAAATCGGGGATGGTTTATTATCAAAAAGTAGATGAGCAAACTAATATATACTATAAGTCACCTATTCAACAATTTATTGAGGCACCCTTGTATATTATTCCGATTATACCTGTAATGCCCGTACCAGTCATGATTTAGGAGGTTATTAAAATGCCCAGGGGAATAAAACCGAAAGAAGCTATTGATAAAATATTGGGTGACTTTATTAAAAAAAATCAGTTCACCCTAAGAAAAGCTGATCCGCCAGATCTATATTCATATATACGAACTGTAGAAAACAGAGAACAGAGGTTGGATATTCTTTTTGACTGGATACATAATTTACTGGTACAGGAAGGCGAAAAACTTAAGAAACTGGGTATCCCCGAGTTGTACAAGAAGGACAGTTACTCACACTGGTTTTCCATCTATCTTGAAGAAGTTAAAAGGGGAAGTAGTTTTGTAAGGTTAATTATACAAAAAAAATATCCACACCTTCACAGAGAAAAGCCGGAAGATATACTAACCTCTGAGCAGGAAGAGGAGAGAGAAGCGGTATTAAAAAATGACCCCATGTTGAACACGTTTTTCACTACACAGCAGGAACTTGAAGAAAAGCTCACCATAGCCAGGCAGGGTTTGGAAAAGTACGGTCTTCCCTATCTGGAAGAAGGAAATTGATATATGGCTTATTGGAGGGATTACTTATGTCAATGTTAGGCAACTATATGAGATTAAAAAGGGAACAACTGGAGGAGGCCCTAGAGAACCCTGATATCCTTCCTGACTTGTTGTTCAGTGAAGAAAACGGGGATAACACCCTTTACATTGACAAGTCATGGCACGGTATACACTTTCTTTTGACCGGTACCCCCTGGGAAGGAGACCCGCCCCTCAGTTATGTCATACTGGGAGGGCAATCCTTGGGGGATCAGGACTTAGGGTACGGGCCTCCGAAATATATTACCCCAGAACAGGTAAAAGAGGCTTATTGGGTCCTTTCCATGCTCTCTTTCGATGAGTTGCGAAAAAGTTATAACCCCGATCGGTTTTCGGAAGCCGGGGCGTATCCCAATGTCTGGGATGAAGAGGGGGAAGAATTGGATTACCTATTGTCTTACCTGAATGAAATCATTACCTTTTTTAAACTAGCCTCAGAAAACGGTGAAGCAATAATATTCTGGGTGGAGTAAAACGCTATTGAGTCTTGAGTCAGGGGACGGTTCCTGAAGGGAGCAATCGGAAGTTTTGCGCGTGAAAAAGGCTCAACTGGCTTATGTCAGCAGCTTGTTGAGCCTTAATAATACCTATGCGCAAGAACTACACGCAAAATTTTTGATTGTCCCAGAAGAATGAAGTCGCGACTCTCCGGGGCTATGTGCTATGGGATTTCAATCTTTTTCTACCTATTTCGTGTTATTTCGACTTTACGTTCTGCCGCTTTGTAGTATTACGTTATATTATACCACTGTCTGATTAGATTTGAACTGTAAATAAGCCATCGCGGAGCGATTTCGTTCTTCCCGCTGTCGCATGACAGAAAAGACCCTGGGCGCTACGGCAACCTCAGAACCCGTGGCGGCCTCCTGTACTGCCACTATGACGCCCTGGGCAGCGTAAGTGACCTTACCGACCACCTGGGAGAAAACACCGTCAAATACCGCTGGGACGCCTTCGGCGGCATGTTCGCCGGTGCACTGGCACCCTACAGCTTCAAAGGAATTACCGGCAAAGACCATGACCCCAAGTCCGGGCTCATGTTCTATAACTCCCGCTGGTACGACCTCCAGACAGGGCGCTTCACCCATAAAAGAATTGATTACAACAGAAAACAAAAATACAAAGGGCCAGATTGGACTCCAAAAAACAAGTTAAGGGACAGGCCCCGATATTCTCCCGTTCTGTCCCAGAAAGAAGAGGCTGTGGAGAAGGCTGCCGGTGAAGAAGCTGGGGAGGATAAAGAAAACGCCCCGGAAAATGGTAATAGGCAATAACTGCCGGATAGGCGCCGCATAAGGAAATATTCACCAATTAGCAGCCCCCTGCATATTTTGTATCACAGAATTATAAAAGGGGGCTGTATTATGTCTGATGATAAGGATAAAGTAGAAGGCCTTGACGTTAGCGGCTGCATGCCGCCGGGCCCGCCGTGCGATGACAAAATGGATCACATAAAGGACACGCTTATGATGAGGCTGAAATCTCTGAAGGGGCTTGAGGTCACCATTTACGTCATGAGCATGGGTCCTGTGACTGCGGTTCCGGCGGTTCCCGCCGGAGGGGCGGTTGTGCCCGGGGCGGGAGCTTTTGGTATTACCGGAATTATCCACCACGTGGGGATGGACTATCTGGAAATTAATGTTATGATGGGAACCATGCGGATGGTGTTTATCCCTTTCATGGCCATAGCGGCCGTAGTGCCCGGCGGGCCTTTGATTCCGCCTGTGGAACCAGGAATGATGACCACTTTGCCGGGGACACTGTAAGACCCGGAAAAGCCCCCCTGCGGGGGCTTTATTCTTATCTTGAAAGATGTGTCAATTCCGGGTTAAAATAGGCCTGTCGGTTTAAAATACCGGGAGGCCTTCGTATTATAAATACTGAACATGATGGAGGATTTAAAATGTATCTGGTGGTGGGGTTGGGAAATCCGGGCAGGGAGTATGCCGGCACCAGGCATAACATGGGTTTCAGGCTGGTGGATCTTTTGTCCGGCAAGCTGAAGGCACCGGTGGGAAAAAACATTTTCAAGGCCTACACCGGCCGTGCCCTGCTGTCAGGTAAAACAGTTATTCTGGCAAAACCGCAGACTTTTATGAATCTCAGCGGCAATTCTGTGGCTGCGCTCATGAACTGGTTTAAGATTCCCCCCTCGGATATTGTGGTGGCCTATGACGATCTTGATTTGCCGCCTGGCAGAATAAGGCTTAAACCCGACGGAGGACACGGGGGCCACCGGGGCATGGAATCCGTTATAGAAAAGCTGGGCACAGGGATCTTTCCCCGGGTCCGTATAGGAATCGGCAGGCCCCCGCACCCCGGATACGAGGTCACCGACTGGGTTTTGGGCAAGCCCGCCGGGGAAGAAGAACATTTGTTGGGGCCAGCCCTGGAAAAAGCGGCTGAGGCCGTTATTACCCTTATAAACGAGGGAATAGACGCGGCCATGAACAGGCATAACCGGCAGCCATAGTATAGAAGCGGCTATTTTTTGTTAAATATATTGGAAGGGGTACGGATAAACCCCTGGCAGCCCGGAAGTCTTGACGGCCCATAGCCCCGAATATATAATTAACGTAGGCGAATGGGATAGCGGTCTGTGCCGGGGAGTCTGTGAGGACTGCCGGGAGTCCCTCCGGGGGGAATCCCGGGGGTTTTGGCGTGTCCATTCCCTGCTTCATTAGTTGATTTCAGGCTTATATCAGAGCTTTAGCCTGCGGAGCTGAAGCTCTTTTTCGTCGTGCCTTTTACTCTGGCCGGATTGGAGAAACAATTATGCGAGGACTGCTGGCTCCCCTGAGAAAAATGAATGAATACAAAAATGTATGCCTGGGGCTGGACAGAAGAATCAGGCAGCAGATTATTTTTGGACTGACGGGCTCCCAAAAGGCGTTTGTGGCCGCAGGCCTCCTGGAGCATACCGGAAGTGCCGCCATTATTATCACCCCGGGAGAGCAGGAGGCCTCCGCCCTGGCGGACGACCTTTCGAGCCTCTTGCCCGAAAAAACAATACTGCATTTTCCTGCTTTTCAGCTTATACCCTATCAGATTCTGGCGGCAGGCCGCGAAACCATGGATGCCAGGCTCAGGGTGCTGGAATCGTTGGGCGCCGGAGAACCGGTGGTGGTTGTATCCACTCTGGAAGCATTGTTAAGGCGCCTAACCCCTCCGGAAAAATTCTATGCCCGGAGCATCAGGCTTTCAGTGGGGGACGTTATGGATCCCGGGGATTTAAAAAGAAATTTGGTGGATATGGGCTACGAGCGGTGTGAGATGGTTGAGGGGCGGGGCCAGTTCAGCTCCAGGGGCGGTATTTTGGATGTTTTTCCAACTTCGGAAAGGCCGGTCCGAATGGAGTTTTTTGATGACCAACTGGATTCGGTGAGATCCTTTGACCCTGACACCCAGCGATCGGTGGGTATGCGCCGGGATATCAACATCTTTCCGGCAGTGGAACTGGTGGCTGACCAAAAGATAAGACGGGAAGCCCTGGCAAAACTGGAGATTGAATATAAGGCACAGCTAAAAAGAATTACCAGGAGCGGAAGCCTGGACGCCAGGAGATCTCTTGCCGAGCTGTACCAGGGTGCGGTGGAAAGAATTGAGGCCGGACTTCATTTTCCAGGAATGGATCAGTTTCTCCCTTATTTTTACCCTGATCCGGTTACCCTGGCCGACTATTTTCCCCCCGATGCGCTGGCTCTGGTTGATGAGCCCCAGAGGCTGAAAGAACTGGCCGAAGTTATCAGCCGGGAGAGGGCGGAGACCTATAACGATCTGCTGGCCAAGGGAAAGGTGCTGCCCGGACAATATAACGGCTACGTTCAGTGGGAAGATGTGCTCAATGCCCTGGGCCGGCTTGTCACCGTGTTTATGTCTTACATGCCCAGGCAGCCCCAGCATATTAATCCAGGCAATGTAGTGACATTTACCACCAAGGGAATGCATGCCTTTCTGGGACGGATGGATATTCTCACCGAAGAGGTGACCAACTGGAAGCGAAATGGCTATGCCGTTGCACTCATGGCGGGTAATCCTGAACAAACCGGACAGATGCTGGAGGTCATGAGGGACGCCAAAATAGACGCCTACCGTGTTGATAGGCTGACCATGGATATCGGACAGGGAAATGTGGTAATCACCGTGGGAAGCCTTTCGGCGGGCTTTGAGCTGCCGGGCTGCAGACTGGCCGTGGTGACGGGGGCTGAAATGTTTGGCCGACAGAGGAGAGCCAGGGAGAGGTCCAGGTCCAAGTCCAGGATGGAGCCCTTTACCGATCTAAAAACAGGGGATTTTGTGGTTCATGTAAATCATGGCATAGGCCGCTATACCGGCATTGAGAAATTGGATATAGGGGGAATCCAGAAGGATTACCTGGCCATTAAATACTCCGGAGAGGATAAACTGTATGTACCCACCGATCAGGTGGGGCTTATTCAAAAGTATCTGGGCGGGGAGACCGATGCCCCCAAACTCTCAAAACTGGGAGGGGCCGAGTGGAGCCGGCTTAAGGGGAGGGTCAGGGAGGCCGTCAAGGAAATGGCCCAGGAGCTTATTGTGCTGTACGCCGCCAGAGAAAGCGCCCGGGGCCATGCCTTCAGCCCTGACACGGTATGGCAGAAAGAATTTGAGTCAACCTTTCCCTATGAGGAAACTCCCGACCAGTTCCGGGCTATTGAAGAGGTCAAGAAGGACATGGAGAAAAATCTGCCCATGGACCGGCTGCTGTGCGGTGATGTGGGCTATGGAAAGACCGAGGTGGCCTTAAGGGCCGCCTTCAAGACCGTTATGGACGGCAAGCAGGTGGCGGTGCTGGTTCCCACCACCATACTGGCGCAGCAGCACTATAACACCTTCCGGGAGAGGTTTGCCCAATATCCCGTAAGCATTGAAATGCTTAGCCGGTTTCGTTCTCCCGGGGAGCAGAGAAAAATACTGCAGAACCTTTCCATGGGCAAACTGGATATAGTCATAGGAACCCACAGGCTGATCCAGGAGGATGTTATATTTAAAAACCTGGGCCTTTTGGTGGTGGACGAGGAGCAGCGTTTCGGGGTGTCCCACAAAGAGCGTCTCAAAATGATCAAGCACAATGTGGACGTGTTGACACTGACGGCCACACCCATTCCCCGCACGCTGCACATGTCTCTGGTGGGGGTCAGGGACACCAGCCTTTTGGAAACTCCCCCGGAAAATCGTTTTCCGGTACAAACCTATGTGTTGGAAGAGGACCCCTTTATGATCAGGGAAGCCATATACAGGGAGATGGGCCGGGGGGGGCAGGTCTTTTTTGTCCATAACAGGATAATAGATCTGGACAGTGTGGCCGGGTGGCTTCAGGGGCTGGTTCCTGAAGCCAGGCTGGCGGTGGCGCACGGTCAGTTAAAGGAAGACGAGCTGGAGCAGATTATGCTGGATTTTATGGCCGGGGCCTATGATGTTCTGGTTTGCACCACCATAATTGAGAGTGGATTGGATATTCCCAATGTAAACACCCTTATAGTAAAAGACGCCAACAATATGGGCTTGTCCCAGTTATACCAGCTGAGGGGCCGGGTGGGGCGGTCAAACAGGATAGCCTACGCTTATTTTACCTACCGCAGGGATCGTATACTGAACGAGGTGGCTGAAAAGAGGCTGTCCGCCATAAGGGAATTTACAGCCTTTGGATCGGGCTATAAGATTGCCATGAGGGACCTGGAAATCCGGGGGGCGGGAAACCTGCTGGGACCGGAACAGCACGGGCATATCGACGCCGTTGGTTTTGATCTGTACTGCCGGCTGCTGGAAGAGGCGGTGAGGGAAGCCCGGGGCGAGGAGCATCTGGGCCCGGTGGAAGCAGCCATAGAATTGCCGGTGGAAGCCTATATTCCAAAAGATTATGTGGCCGATGCCAATCAAAAGGTGGAGATATACAGGAGAATAGCCTCCTTCAGAGAGGAATCCCTGGTGGACGACCTGGCGGAGGAACTGGTGGACCGCTTCGGCGACATTCCGCTGCCGGTGCAAAGGCTGTGCCGGGTTGCCAGAATACGTATATTGGCCGGGAACATCAGGATAAAAAGCATAGCCGCCCAGGCAGGGTATTTTAAGATTCAGTTCGCCCCGGGCCACCCCCTTACAGGGGATCAGTTGGTAAAAATAGGGCAGCAGTACAGGAATAGGGTTAAATTTTCAGCCCAGGGGGAGGATTTTGAAATCAAGCTAAGGGCGCCTGGTTCCGAAGATAACCCCGAGTACTACCTGGAGGAACTGGAAAACTTTATAAGGGAATTGGCTTCTGGCTTCTGAGTTCTGGTCTGCTAAGGATATCCTGTAAGCTATTGTCATTGCGGTTTTTATCCAGGGGGCTTATAATCAACTTTATATGAGGAGGGATTGTATTGATTAAATCACTAAAAAGAGTAATGGCGCTGCTGGTGGTGCTTCTAACGGTTATACTGGCCGCCGGCTGCGGACAAAGCAATGTTGTGGCCACTGTCAACGGAGAGGGTATTACCAGGCAGCAACTGGATGAAATGGTTTCAGATATGAAAAGATACTATAAGTCCCAGGGTTTGAACCTGGACGAGAGTAAAGACTCGGAAATGTTGAAATCGCTGGACTCCATGACACTGGAACAGCTCATCACCCAAACCATTTTGGTGCAGGAAGCCAAAAAAATGGGTATAAAGGTTACCAAGGAAGATGTTGAAAAGGAAATATCCAAGTATAAAGAGTCAATGACAGAGGAAAAATTCAAAGAATACCTCCAGAAGAACGGACTATCCGGGGAAAGGCTCAAGGAAATGGTGGAAAAGGACCTGCTTATTTACGGACTGCAGAAAAAGATGCTGGAGGACTTTAAGCCGGCCACCGAGGATCAGGCCAAAGAATACTATGAAAAGAACAAAAAGGAATTTGTAACCCGTGAAAGCTACCAGGTTCGCCATATACTGGCCCTTACCGACGGCAAGGAGGGGGACAAGGCCAAGCTGGATCTTGAAGCCAGAACAAAAGCCCTATCAATTATTGAACAGTTAAAGCAGGGTAAGGATTTCGCCGAAATGGCCAAGGAAAAATCCGAGGACCCCGGCACCGCAGCCCAGGGGGGTCTCTACACATTCAGCCCCGGAGACGCCGTTCCTGAGTTCGAGGCTGCCGCAAAGGGCTTAAAGCCTGGCCAAATGACCATGGAACCGGTAAAAACAACCTATGGCTACCATATAATAAAAATGGATAAGTACACCCCCGAGAAGCAAAAATCCTTTGATGAAATTAAGGAAAGTCTGATTACCAAGCTCACTGACGAGGCCAAGCAGCAAAAGGCGGAGAAATTCCTGGAAGAGGCCAAAAAGAATGCGCAAATAGTAAACAAGCTTGAAAAACCCGAAGATAAAAAAACGCCCTGACGGGCGTTGCCGTCTTGCAGACGGCGGAATTCAGAAGCCAGAAGCCAGGAGCCAGAATAGTGACAGCCTGCTTTAATAGCGACCCTCAAGAGACCCTCAAGAGACCCCACAGCGACATGCAGTGAGGGGGAGGGGTTTTAGTCCAGGCGGATGTTCCGGAGGCTGTTATCTGGCTCTTGGCGACAGAGCCGTACGGACTGCCGAACCGGCTGCAGGACGCAGCCGGAAGCCGGAATCGACGCATGGATGCGGCGTTGGAGGCGGTCGGCAGTCCGTTAGGCGACGAGCTTAGAGCCAGTTCAGCCGGAGGATAAGTAGATCGGACTCAAACCCCTCCACCGGCCACAGAGTGACCCAGGAGCGACCCTCAAGCGACCCCGGAGGAACCAGGGCACAACAGGACTTTAGCGCTTTAATGCTTTAATGCGTCATATACTTTCCTAAACGATAAAAAAGAGCAGAAAACAGAATAAAGAAGAAAAATGAAAAAAAATAATGCTCATTGGTAAAAAATGAATAATTCCTTTTCTCCTGCTATATACTATCTGTGAAAGTTAATTCGAGAAGTTTATGCAGATAAAGGAGGGAAGGGTGAATAGATGAAAGCCACCGGTATCGTTCGCCGTATCGATGATTTAGGCAGAGTTGTCATTCCAAAAGAAATTAGAAGAACGCTTCGAATACGAGAAGGGGACCCTCTTGAAATCTTTGTGGACAGGGAAGGCGAGGTTATTCTTAAGAAATATTCCCCCATCGGCGAGCTTGGGGATTTTGCTAAGGAATATGCCGATTCTCTGCATGAGGCACTGGGCCACATAGCCTGCATAGCTGACCGGGATACAATTATAGCGGTTGCAGGGGCGCCCAAAAAGGAATTCATCAATAAGGCCATAGGCCCGGCCATTGAAAAAGTTATGGAGGACAGAAAGGCCAGTATCCTGAATAATCCGGGCAAGGAACCCCAGAACAAGGAGTGTATGATCGTCGAAGATGGTGATTGCAGGTATTCCGCCGAGGTCATAGCGCCCATAATAACCGAAGGAGACCCTATAGGAGCGGTTATCCTGGCTTCCAGGGAGCCGGACACCAAAATGGGGGAAATGGAGTTAAAGCTGGCTGAAACCGCCGCAGGGTTTTTGGCCAAACAAATGGAACAGTAAAGTGGCCTTATAGGCCACTTTTTTATCGTTAAGGAAAGCATATGCCATATTAAAGCATTAAAGCACTAAATCGCCAAAGCATTTTTATGCAAGCCCAGAGTTTTTCCGGGGTCGCTCCGGGGTCGCTTGAGGGTCGCTACATGGTCGCTAATGGGTA
This sequence comes from Peptococcaceae bacterium BRH_c4a, assembly GCA_000961585.1. GTDB lineage: Bacteria > Bacillota > Desulfotomaculia > Desulfotomaculales > Desulfocucumaceae > BRHc4a. The sequence goes on from LADN01000025.1 coordinate 10,539, forward strand.
GGCGGAGCGATTTAAGTCCGGCCTGCATAACCTCCTGCTGCAACTGTCTCTAGACTCGGTCGCCAACGGAATGCCGACCATTTTGGAGGTAGGAGGCCAGAGGTTAGAGGTTAGAAAACTTGTAGGAAATGACCTCAGAGCCATTTCTAGCTTAATCCGACTTCCAACTTCCAACATCTAACCTCCAAATTCGTAGGCTCGGTCGTTAAGAGACAGTAGCAGTCTCCGGTACATTCCGCACGGACTTAAATCACTCCCCCTCACTGCATGTCGCTGTGGGGTCGCTTGAGGGTCGCTATTAAAGCAGGCTGTCAC
>LADN01000069.1 GCA_000961585.1 Peptococcaceae bacterium BRH_c4a
ACTGTCCCCGACAACTGGGTCCCGAGAGCTGCGCTTACGGCCACGCCCATATCGCCGTTGATCAGCTTTTTGGTGTTGAACTCGGTGGTGGTGGCAATGCGGTTGATCTCGGAACTCAGCTGGTCAATTTCCTTTTGGATCTGGGCCCGGTCGGCAGTGGTGTTGGTGTCGTTGGCGGACTGCACGGCCAGTTCGCGCATCCGCTGCAGGATGGAGTGACTTTCGTTCAGGGCGCCCTCAGCCGTCTGCAGCATGGAGATGCCGTCCTGGGAGTTGCGCACCGCCTGGTCCAATCCACGGATTTGGCCGCGCATTTTTTCGCTGATGGCCAGTCCGGCGGCGTCGTCACCGGCGCGGTTGATGCGCAGGCCCGAGGACAGTTTCTCCAGCGACTTGGAGGTGATGATGTTGTTGTTGGACAACTGGCGGTAGGTGTTCAGGGCTGCGATGTTGTGGTTGATTCTCATAATATCTTCCTCCTTGAATTCTTCTCGCCGCAGTCCTTTGCGGCGCTGGGGGCCTTATCCTGTCGACCGTCAGAATAAAACCTCCTGCTGTTTATATCGGCGGTCTTTTGTCAGGGTTTAGGGCTGCCCGAACTTTTTGCCCAATTTTTTATCTGTTTCTGCAGGTTTGACCAGGGACCCGAATTCTGCCAGGATGTCCCTGGAAGTGATGGCCTCCATGTTTTCCCGCCGGATGGCCCGGTAGATCTCACTGCGGTAGACGGCCACCTCCGGCGGGGCCTCGATGCCGATGCGCGCCGTGTCGCCGGCCACCTCCAGCAGCACTATGCGTATATTGTCGCCGATATTCAGAGACTGCCCCTTTTTTCTTGACAGTACAAGCATTTATCTGTCCTCCGCGGCTGATTTTCCGGCTGTTGCCGGCAGGGGGTGGCGAACGCCGTAGCGCCGGTCGTTCAGTACAACCTGGCGGGCTGTGCCGGTGGCGGTATTCATTGCCACCGGGGCCAGGAGGTTGGCGGTGGCGTTTTTAAAACCGCGGACGGCATTGACTATGCAGAACACCGCTGCCTGTTCCGGCGCGCCAAAACCCAGGGTTTCGGCTTCCGCGTCCGGCAGGTCGAATTCATAACCGGGAAACAGCGCAAAGGGGTTTACCAGGATAAATCCAGTGTTTTCATCCTCCAGGGACTGCAGGAAGAAAAAAGGCGAGTCTTCCGACAGGGCGATGAGGGCGAACCTGGTCAGTTCCAGTGGCAGGCCCGGCAGGCCCGCCGGGAAGGTGAATACCTTTTGTTCCCGAAGCACAGTAATCCCTCCAGACTTTAACTCTTTGAGCCCGGCCTTTTCAACGCTGCCGGGGGGGGCCGCCGCCAGTCATTTTTCCGTGACGATATTGGGCTGCAACTAACCTTAATTATATTTGTCGTTTTTTTTTGGTCAAGGTTAAATTTTCCGGGCAGATTTTCTGCGAAAATAAAAAGATTTTAGTTGCGGCATCTTAAGTTTTCAGCTTTTAGATCCGATAAATTGTTTAAACATAAAAAAGCGGGTGTTCTGTATGAGTTCAAATTTACGCATAGGCGGCCTTGCCAGCGGTATTGACATAGACAAAATGGTCAGCGATTTAATGAAGGCCCAGCGCATGAAGGTGGACAGAATAAAGCAAGACAGGCAGTTGGTGGAATGGCGGCAGGTTGATTACCGTACGGTCAACAGTTCTTTGATGACATTGAAGAACACGACCTTCAATATGAAATTACAGGGAACCTACCAGGCCAAGTCCGCCACCTCGTCCAATGAGAGCGCCGTCACCGCCGCCGCCGGCAACTCGGCTGCGCCGGGGATATACAATGTCAAGGTGACTCAACTGGCCCAGGGTGTAACCAAGGGCAGCCAGTCCAAGCTGGCCGAGGAAACAAACTCCGACGGAACCACCAAAACTTTGGCCGCCCAGTTCGGGATATCCGGTACCGTCAGTTTTACCCTGGAAGGAAAGTTGGTGGACGGAGCGCGCAAGTCTCAATCCTTTGATATTGACACCGGTGCGCACACCGTCAGTTCACTGGTGTCGGAAATCAACAGGCACAGCGACGCATTGGGTATAAGTGCCAGTTATGATTATAACGACAACAGATTTTTTCTGACTACCACCGGCACGGGAACGGACTACGGAATTAATGTTGCCAGCGACGCAAAAACTTTTTTGTCTGACGCCAACGGTGACGGAAGCAACACATTGAAACTGCTCATCAAGACGGGCGCCCTTTATCAGGGCCAGAACGCAAAGTTCGATTTCGGCGATGTGACGAATATGGAGAGCAAGACCAACACCACTACCGTAAACGGTATAACGCTCAACCTTAAACAGGGTGGGGGAGCCACCAGCACCATTTCAGTAAAAAGCGACACCGATGCGGTTTACAATTCTATAAAAACTTTTATCGACCAGTACAACACCACCCTCGGTTTGATAAACGGTGAACTGTCCGAGGAGCATTACAGAGACTACCTGCCCCTGACGGACGGCCAGAGGATACAGATGACCGAGACCCAGCAGAAGGAATGGGAAGAAAAGGCTAAAAGCGGTATGCTGCGGAACGACAACTACCTGTCGGGGGCGGCGGGGAAAATGCGCACCGTCATCGGCAGTGTGGTGGAGGGCATAACGCCGGTCAGTGTAGACGGTAAAAAAGCAACCCATAACTCCCTGTCCGCCATCGGTATCGTAACCGGTCTGTATGTCGAAGATGGTAAGCTGTACCTGAAAAATGACGGGGCGGACTTAAAGAAAGCCATAGAGTCGGATCCCGACGGGATCACCAAATTATTTACCAACGATTCCACTAAAGAATCGGAGCGGGGGGTCGCCCAGCGTCTTTATGATGAACTGGACGGCGCAGTCAAGGGCATTATTGAAAAGGCCGGGATGCAGTCTGCCTACAGCCTGTACGATGGCAGCGCACTGGGTAAGAAGTTGTATGACCTTGATAAGCAGATTGCCCGGTGGAATAACCGGCTGAACGATATGGAAGAACGCTACTGGCGGCAGTTTACCGCCATGGAAAAGGCCGTAAACCGGATGAATGCCCAGAGCGCCTGGTTGTCACAGCAGTTTAGCGGAGATCAAAATAAAAGTTAAGGAGATGCAAAATGAGCTTGGCATTGAACCCGTACCTTCAGTACAAGCAGAACGCGGTGCAGGGCGCCAGCCGGGGAGAGCTTACCTTAATGCTTTATGACGGCTTGGTGAAATTTATCAAGCGGGCTTTAATATCCATGGACCAGAATGATCTTAACGGGTCCCATAATGCTCTTATGCGGTGTCAGGAGATTGTGTTCTACCTTAATGACACATTGGATCAGAATTACGATCTTGCTGGAAATCTATCGGCTCTGTATGAATATATGAACCGCCGTCTTGTGGAGGCCAATGCTAAAAAGGACAGTCAAATTGCCGGAGAAGTGCTGGAACTGGCAATGGATATGCGTGACACCTGGCAGCATGCCCTAAAGTTGGTCGGAGAGACGGGCTGATAAAATGGAACTGCACGGCTGTGAGGAAATCTTGCTGCAGAACCTGCTGATATTGCACCGCCGGAAATACAAACTGCTGGAGGAAATGCTGGGGGCTACAAAAACAAGATCCGGCTTAAATGAAGCGGGCCAACCGGAGGAAATACTGGCGTTTATTGAAGCCAGGCAGGGTTGTATGGAAAAGGTCGATATTCTAGATGCGGAGATAAAAAAGCTTACACTGCGCCTGCATCATCTGGCGGGGGAGGAAGGCCTTGGTGTAAGCGGCAAAATGATTAAGGAACAGCAGCGGTTGTGCCTGGATCTGGTAGAAAAAATGCAGGAAATGGACCGGCGGCAGAAACCCAAGCTGGAAATGCAAATGTCCAGGTTCAAGGATCTGCGGGAAAAATTAAGGTTATGCCGACAGACAGTCAACGCTTTTCGCAGAACCCCCTATTTCTCGGAAAGTGTGTTTATTGATAAAAGGAAATAGTAAAGGGCGGTATTTTTTGAGCTACGGAGAACACAGGATCTCCGTGTTCTCCGTGATCTCTGTGATCTCTGTGGCTAAATTTTATTTTGGGGGAATTAAAAATGAAAGTAGAGGGTGTGGGCAAGTCGGCGCCTGTGGAACCTGTAAGGCCTGACATTGGAAAGACAGCCGGGGACACCAATCTGGGGCTGGTTAGAACGAACCAGGGGGACATAGGACAAAAGGAACGGCAAGTTAATATCAAGGAAGTTGAAAAAGCCATTGACCTCTTCAATGAGACCATGAAAAGCTATAATACCGAGCTGCAGTTTACTTTGCACAATAGTAGCGGGGAGTATGTAGTCAAGATTATAAACACAAAAGATCATACCGTGATCAGGGAAATTCCTCCGGAACGGGTTCTGGACATGGTGGCCCATTTCAAGAAGATGTTGGGCCTGATTGTGGATAAATTTATTTGATTTCCAAGACCCCCACTTCTATAAGTGGGGGGTTTCTGTTTATGGGATATCTCAAAGGAAAGTAAGTACGATTGGGATCAACAAGGATGTGATCCGAGAGTACATCAAGAAGCAGGAAGAAGCGGATCTCATCGAAGATAAGGCAAATCGATAACCCCTTTAAGGGGTAGCAGGTAAACGTGCCGGCGAGACCGCGCCTTAAGTCGCAGCAGGTTACTTGAGGCTGTTTAAATACCTGTCGATCTGACTGTAATATTTGTAAAATAGTTTTATCGCTATCGGTATGCTTTGATGTACGATTAAGTCATTAATCAGTTCATATTCATGTACCAGAACATTTCTTTCGCCCGTGGCCGGAGCCAGTTCCCCGGCCAGCCCGGGGGTGATTGCACCATGCTTGGCAAGTTGAATAAATGATGAATAGGCGTCCTGCGGAGGGGGAATATTGTTATCCACCAGTATGTGGGCGTTAATATCCGTGGCAACATCCACCGTCAGCTGAATCAGCCTTTCGACAGTTCTGCGGACAAGGAAGTTCTCTTTGTATTCATCGTAAGTGATGTCTTTGAGCAGGCCAAGCTCATCTAAATACTGCTTTAGTTTGATAAGCTTTCTCTTTATTACAGCAGCTTTAACCATCCTTTAAATCCTCATAGGCCATTTTTATATATTTATCTTCCATCCTGTATAGCGGGGCGCAGTCCCAGTGCTTTTTGGCGGACATTACGGCAAAACTGGTAAAAGTGTCTTCTTTATCCTGGTAAACCGGCTTGCCGTTGCTGGCGGCTTCGAATTGTAACAACGGAGATGCCCTGTGCAAAAAAACAAGCTGTAGATTTCCGCTCCTAAAGTATTTTGCCAGCTCTGCGAAAAGACACGTAAAATAATTATAGTCCGGCATGAAATACTTTCCATGCACTTTTTCATCCATCAAAATGCCCAAGTCCCAATCGCTGTTCGGGCGATGTTTGCCGGCGGACCTGGAGCCGAAAAGAACAATCATTTTGATGCCGAATTCCTTTGCTATGGGCTGCAGGTCTTGTCTGTCTTCATTCATTTACAACCTCGGTAATTATTATTGTTTTTTTACAATTATTAATTAAAACTATATCTAGATCATAAACATCATTCCTTTTATGGTCAAGGGAGTAATTTGTATTTAGTTAGAGCTTTATAAATTTTGAGCATACATCTTCCTGTTAAAAAAAGTAGAAATCTGGAGTATTTTAGAAGGAATAAAGGCGGAAGTTGTAGAATTATAAGCCTGACAGAGCAGTAAAACATTGGGAAAAGTACTAATATTATTATTTTTCACCAACGATTCTGTGAAATCCGGAGGGATATTGATGAACCTGTTCGACAGTCCCGTCATGGTTGCCCTGTCCAGGCAATTGGACTCTTCAGCTCTTACACAGCGCATTATCGCCAACAACGTGGCCAATGTAAACACCCCGGGCTTCAAAAAGTATTATGTTTCTTTTCAGGACCAGCTCAGGCGCGCCCTGGACTCCAGGGCTCCGGTCCTGGCCACATCGAACCCCCGGCATATTGGCGGTGCGGCGGATATAAGCCAGGTGGCCCCCCGGGTGGTGCAGGAGAGGGATACTATTATGAGATATGGCCGGAACAATGTTGATATCGACCAGGAGATGGTAAATCTGGCGGCCAATCAGATTGTTTACGACTTTAGCGCCGGTTCCCTTTCCGGCAAGTTGGGTATTCTGGGTTATGTTATAAGGGGAGGCAGATAAAATATGCCTTTATTTGATTCTTTTGCCATCAGCGCCTCGGGTATGACGTCCAACAGGCTGTGGCTGGACCTGATTACCAACAATATTGTAAACATCAATACCGCCGGCAAGCCCGGTGATCCGAACCTGCAGCCATACAGAAGGCAGGTTCCGGTGTTTTCTGAACTTCTGGAAGCAACAACGAATTCGGTTCCGGGAAAAGAGCGCTACAATCGCATGGGGGTTCACGTTCCCAGGGTTACCGAGGACCCGGCCAGCCCCAGGCTGGTTCACGACCCCAGTCATCCTTACGCCGATGAAAAGGGCTATGTGGCGTATCCCAATATAAATATCGCCAATGAAATGGTTAACATGATAACAGCCACCAGGGCCTACGAGGCCAGTGTAACCGCTATAAACTCGGCCAAGAGCATGGCAATGAAAGCACTGGAGATAGGAAGAGGGTAATGGCCAGGATGTTGGCATTTAGGGTCAGAATCCAGAATCCAGAATTCAGAATCCAGAATAAAAGATATTTAGTGGAGTTCTGGGTCATGGGAGGTTTTGTGCATGATTGTTGCGCCGGCGCCGGTGATTCTGCCGCAGGCAATAATGGGTGCGGATAACAATAAGAGCCAGGGTGCGGACGGGGACAAGTCCTTTGGACAGATGCTGTTAAATGCTCTGGATAATGTAAACAATGCCCAGGTGAAATCGGATGATATCACCAAGAAGTTTCTGGTGGGAGATATACAGGACATACACCAGGTAACCATTGCGGCCGAGCAGGCCAGGCTGATGCTGCAGCTGGCTGTTGAGGTCAGGAATAAGGTTATTGAGGCTTATCAGGAGATCTCCCGGATGCAGGTTTAATATTCAGACATTGGTCGTAAGACGTTGGACGTCGGAATAGAAGACATTTGACGACAGTGAAATGTCCACGAGGCTGACGCCTGACGACTGATGACTGACGACTGAATAGGGTGTGGTTAGGTGAATTTTAAACAACTTTTGGCCAGGTTCGGTGAAAGATGGCGTGCGTTAAATCAAACTCAGAAAGCAATTGCCATCCTGGCGGCGACGGGGGTGCTGGCGGGCCTGATTGTTTTAAATCAGGCGCTTTTCAGGACTCCTTACGCTCCTTTGTTTACAGGGCTTGATCCGAAAGACGCCGGCACGATAAGCGAAGAGTTGAAGAAGGAAAAAATACCCTATCAGATTACCAACCAGGGTAAAACAATAGAAGTGCCGGAAAAAATGGTATATGAAACCAGAATAAAAATAGCCAGCAACGGCGCTCTGTACAGCAATGGAGTTGGTTTTGAGCTGTTTGACCAGAAGAAATTCGGGGTCACCGAATTTGAGCAGCAGGTGGGTTACCAGAGGGCGCTGCAGGAAGAACTGCGCAGGACTATAATTCAGGTGGAGGCGGTGGAACAGGCCCGGATCCATCTGGTGATGCCGAAAAAAAGTCTCTTCCTGAATGATCAGACCGAGCCCTCGGCTTCCATCGCCCTTAAACTTAAACCCGCCGTCAAAATCTCCGGTGAAAATGTTAAGGGCATTGTGGAGTTGGTGGCAGGAAGCGTGGAGGGGCTTAAACCGGAAAACATTCACGTAATTGATATGCAGGGAAATTCCCTTAGCGACGGACTGAAACTGGGGGATAAATCCGCCAGTCTTACCAAGGCCACTGCCGACAGGAATGAGATAAGGCGGGCCTTTGAAAAAGAGCTGGAAACCAGGGTGCAGGGGATGCTCAGGCAGATACTGGGACCCGGTATGGCGGTGGCCATGGTTACGGCCGAGATCGATTTCGACCAGCAGCAGTACAAATCCACCTCCTATGACAGGGGGCAGGTGTTAAGCGAGCACAACATCAGCGAAACCGGCAACGGCCCCGGGGGCGCCGGGGGATCTCCCGGCACCGATTCGGATCTGCCGGGCAAAAGCATACCGGCCGCGGGCGGGGGCGGCGGAGGATCCAGTTTTTCAAAGGAGGAAACCACAACCAATTTTCAGGTTCCCGCCAAGGAAGAAACTGTGGTAAAGGCACCGGGAAGCCCAAAGAGGCTTTCGGTATCGGTGGTGTTGAACGGCAATTATTCCCAGGCTGAGATTCAACAGGTACGCGATGTGGTGTCCGCCGCCATCGGGTACAACACCGCCCGGGGGGATCAGATAACGGTCTCCAGTATGGCCTTTGACGATACCGAGAAAAAAGAAATCGGCGCGGAACTGGCCAAGCAAAAGACAATGGAGGAAGAACGCACCCGAAATGTTACCATGGCCGTGATTGGTTTGTCGGCTTTCGTTCTCCTGGCGCTGGTGCTGAAATACATTTCCAGGCTGCTCCGTAAAAGGGCCGAGAGGCTGGAAGAGAACAGAAGGCTGGAGGAAGAGGCCAGAAAGCAGGCGCTTCTGGACGCCCAGGAAGAAAAACTGGAATTTCCAAAGATTGCGTCCAGACAGGATGAGTTGAGGGATATAGCTTCGGATAACCCGGACGGGGTTGCCGAAATTTTAAAACTCTGGTTAAAGGAGCAGTAAAAATATATGGCAATGCCGGTGAAGCTTAACGGCATACAAAAAGCCGCCATCGTTTTAATAAGCCTGGGGGCGGATCTTTCTGCAAGGGTCTTGAAAAAGAGCTTTTCCGAAGATGAAATGGAAAAGATAACCGGGGAAATCTCTTTATTTGAAAACATACCCAGGGATGTCCAGAGGGCTGTGCTGGAGGAGTTTCTGCAATTCTCCCAGGCCCGGGAATACCTTATGAGGGGTGGCTTTGACTACGCCAAGGAACTCCTGGAAAAGGCCATGGGTAATCAGAAGGCGTTGGAAATTCTTGAAAAAGTATCGGTAAATATACAGAATGTGCCTTTTAGCAGCCTTAGAAAAACTGAGGCCAAACACCTTTTTAATTTTATCAGGGATGAGCACCCCCAGACTATGGCTCTTATTCTGACCTATCTTCACCCGGAGCAGGCTTCACTGATTCTGGCGGCCCTGCCGCCGGAGCAGCAGGCCGACGTGGCCAGAAGGGTTGCCATTATTGACCGTATTGCCCCCGAAGTTATTAAGGAAGTGGAAAAAGTTCTGGAAAGAAAAATGTCCATGATTGTTACCCACCATGACCAGAACACCGGCGGCATCAAGACTCTGGTCAATATTCTGAACAGGGTTGACCGTTCCACAGAAAAAACAATTCTGGAAGAGTTGGAAACCAATGACCCTGAGCTGGCCGACGAAATCCGCAAGCTTATGTTTGTGTTCGAGGACATTATAAAGCTGCATGACGTTGCCATCCAGAGGGTATTAAGGGAAGTGGATCAGAAGGATCTGGCCAAGGCCATGCGCGGTTCCAATGAGGACGTGGCCAACAGAATATACAAAAACATGTCAAAACGGGCTGCAGATATGCTGAGAGAAGAAATTCAGTTTATGGGTCCTGTTCGTCTGAGGGACGTTGAAGAAGCACAGCAGAGAATAGTGCAGGTAATCAGGCGGCTGGACGAGGCAGGTGAAATTATCGTTGCCCGGGGTGGAGAAGATGCTATCGTCCTCTAAGATCATAAAGGGGCGGGGAAAAACCCCTGACTGCAGAATACTTGAACTAAGGCACAGTTTTATAAAGGAAGTAGCGGATATTGATCAGGAACCGGCTGCTGAGCAGTCAGAACCGGGCCTTGATCCTGCCCAGGCGGCCTCCCGGATCATGGAAGAGGCTGCGGAAAGGGCTCAGAAAATAGTCTCGGAGGCTGAGACATTTGCTCTGGAAATAAAGGAGAATACTTTAAAAATAGCCGAGGAAGAGGCTGAAAGGATTAAAAGGGACTCCCGGGAAGAGGGGTTGGCGGAGGGAAGGAAGGAAGCGCTGGCCAGGGCGGCCGCCGACGCTTCATCCATAAGGGACCAGGCCAGGCTGGTATTGAGGCAGGCTGAAGAAATAAGAAGGCAGACCATTGATTCCCTCGAGCCGGAAATTTTACAGCTGGCCATTGACATAGCGGAAAAGGTGATTTCAGCCAATCTTGCGGTTGAACCCCAGGTTGTTATGGATATAGCCGGGGAGGCCATCGGCATGCTGCACAACAGGGATCAGGTGGTCTTGTTTGTTAATCCGGATCAGGTTACCCTTTTTCAGGAGAGACGGGAAGAATTGCAAAAACTTATTTCTCCAAAGGGGGAGCTGCATATTATTTCCGACCAGGATATTGGATCCGGGGGATGTATTGCCGAAACCGAATACGGAAGGGTTGACGCCAGGCTGGATGAGCGGTGGGACAATCTTCTCAGGGCTCTGAAGGAGTTTGGCCGGTGAACCGCGATTTAAAGGAAATAGATTTTGAAAAAATACGACGGCGTTTAAAAACAGCCAAATTATTCTACCCCACCGGACAGGTGACTAGGGTAATAGGTCTTACAGTTGAGGCCAGAGGTATTTCCGCCCGCATAGGCGAGGTGTGCGACATAATTGTGCCCGGGGAACCACTGCCGGTTAAATCCGAGGTGGTGGGATTCCGTGATAATAATACTCTTCTTATGCCATTGGGGGAGCTGAGGGGTATTTATCCGGGCTGTACGGTGGTACCCGGCGGAAATTCACATGCCGTCAGGGTGGGACCTCATCTGCTGGGCAGGATAGTGGACGGACTGGGTATGCCCATTGATTGGGAGGAACCGCAATGGGACATGGGGGAAGAAATGTCGGTTGACAGTGCCCCGCCCAATCCCCTTTCCCGGAAAAGGATCACAGATATGCTGGTCACCGGCGTAAGATCCATAGACGGGCTGCTCACTTGCGGCAAGGGACAGCGTCTGGGCATTTTTTCCGGCAGCGGAGTAGGCAAGAGTACCCTCATGGGAATGATTGCCCGTAACTGCAGCGCCGATATTAACGTCATAGGGCTTATTGGTGAGCGGGGCCGCGAGGTCAGGGAATTTATCGAAAAGGACCTGGGGGAATCGGGGCTGTCCAGGTCGGTGGTGGTTGTGGCCACTTCGGATCAGCCGGCTCTGGTCAGGTTGAAGGGAGCCTTTGTGGCCAGCGCCATTGCCGAGTATTTCAGGGATAAGGGTAAGGATGTAATGCTGATGATGGATTCCATTACCAGGTTTGCTATGGCCCAGCGCGAGGTGGGCCTGGCGGTGGGGGAACCGCCTGCCACCAAAGGTTACACACCGTCGGTATTTGCTCTTCTGCCCCGGCTTTTGGAGAGATCCGGAATGGGATTGAATGGTTCCATCACAGCCTTTTACACTGTGCTGGTGGAAGCCGACGATATGAATGATCCCATTGCCGATGCGGTAAGGGGGATTCTGGACGGGCATATAGTTTTATCCAGGGAGCTGGCGTCAAAATCCCACTATCCGGCCATTGACGTAATGGAAAGCGTCAGCCGCCTGATGCCTGAGATAGCACCTCCGGAGCATTTCCGAAGGGCCATGCTGATAAAGGAAAAAATGGCCATTTACCGCCAGTCGGAGGATTTAATAAATATAGGGGCCTATGCAAAGGGTTCAAATACAAAAATAGATGAAGCGATTAAATGCAATGACTCCATAAATGATTTTCTGAAACAGGATTTGGACCAGGGATTCAGCTTTGAACAAACCCTGGAGGCCCTGGAAAATATTAAAATGTAAACTGTTTTTCCGAGTCAGGTTAATTACCGGGGAGGGGAGAATATGAAAAAATTTTCATTCAGGCTGGAGCCGGTACTGAAAAACCGATGGGAAAAAGAGGAAAAGGCAATATTGGAGCAGGCGGCAGCCCAGAGGGAATACAATAAACAGTTGAACCTGCTTGAAAATATCCGCATAAGCCTCAATAAGGCCAGAGAGACGGTCTTTGGGGGAATGACGGTGGATGACTGCCTGGCCGGAACCCTCTACATAGATTACCTGGATACCTCTCTGACAAGGCAGGAGAAGGTGGCGGACAACTCTCTGAGGGACCTCGAGAAAAAAAGAAAGGCCGTTATTCAGGCCCGTAAGGACAAGCTGGTGTTGCAAAAACTGAAAGAAAAGCTTTATGAGAGCCATATACATGAGCTTAATATATGGGAGGCCAAATTAATCGATGATCAGTGCACGGCACTGATTTACAGGCGAGAGGGGGAATGAATAAGAACTCAGAATTCAGAATTAAAAACTGAATATGGAAAGGAGGTGTGAAATGAAAGCTGAAGTATTAGCAATATCTTCGGGTTCCAATGTTTCAGTCCTTAACCAGACCGGGGCGGTCGGCGGAGACCCTATGGGCACAGACTTTCTTATGGCTCTTATGGCCGCAATGATGCCACCCCCTGGAATCATTGCACAGGCGCCAGTTGGCATGGAATTGTTGGATCAGCAAACCAAAAGCCCTGAGGGCGGAGAAGTTATTAATGTTTCTCCGGGGGTAAACGTGGTTGCGGAAAACGGCAGAAATGACGTTTTACCTGATTTTATCATGGCTTTCTCCGGGGGCTTGATTACAGAAAGCCGGGCGGAATTAGATTCAGTCAGCCTGGCAACTGATCATTCCAAGGCTGACAGGATGGCGGCGCCGGTACAACAAGTTTCTATACCCGAAGGCGTGAATTCTGGAGTGTCAGAAACAGCGGATGGCAGTGAAGCTGTAACCCAGTCCCTGCCATCCGGCAGTGATGGCAGTATGAAAGCGCAGGAAGTCACCATTCCTTTGCCACAAGGCCAGGTTGACAGGGTTGACCAGTTGATCAGTCCCAAAGAGATTAAAACTCAAATCCCTGAATATGTTCCCGACACTGTTGAAACCCAAAATATCCAGGTAAAGATTGCCATGGCGGAAGATGCCGGAATTATTACCAGAAACGCCAAGTTCCCCAGTGTTGAACCTCCCTCAAAAGGACTTGCTGACACCGGTGAAACAAATTGGCAAAGTATCTCCACTAAGACCGGAGAAGGTGTGGCGGTAGAACGGGTTATAAGCTCCGGCAGCAATTACGGCGGGCAAAACCCCGGGGGTCAGGGTGAAAAAGAAAAGGTAATAATTAATGCCGGTCAGGATCATAAAAGGGTTACACCCGCTTCAACGTTTATGCAGCAAGATCGGCAAGGGAATGCAGTACCGGCTCAAAATTCAGGGATGCCGGCAAAACAGGCTGAAAGCGTAGTTACCGAAGGCAGGCCTCTGTTAACCGAAGTCTTTGGCAACCAGGGAGTCCGGGAAAAATCAGAAGAAACGGTCGGCCAGGGAGAAAATGCGCAGGGTTTAAGGGCGGAAAATATGGAGCCCGGATCAGGACAGGGGCAGACCCAGGTTAACTCCGGCACTGTGAACATGTCAAACATAACTCCAAGTAAGTTTCCGTCTGAGGTACTGCCACATTTGATTAATCCGATGCGTACTATAAACGCCGACGGTCGGGTAACGGTAATCAGACTTAAAATGGAGCCGGAAAATATGGGTGAAATCAAAATCAGGATCTCTTATGCAAAAGGTAAAATGGCGGCTCACTTTTATGCATCCAGCGGACTGGTCAAAGAAGCCATAGAATGTTCCCTGCCCCAGTTAAAAGAAACACTGGCTCAGTACAAAGTCGATCTGGGAGAGGCCACCGCCTCTTTGGGACAGGAACAGCGGAATAACGGGTCTGGATCAACCGGCTTTGGACATAACGGCAGGATGAAGGGCTTTGCGGGAATGTTCTCAGGCGGGGATTCAGGAGAAAAGTCAGTTTCATCCGGTATGGGAGATGATCAAAGAATAAATTTACTGATATAAGAAAAGTGGTGATCTTGTGGACTCTGCTAAGGCTGCTGAATCTTCTAAATACGGTGTTCCGGACAAAGGACCCAGGATACCCAAAAAAGTACTTAACAAGGAAGATTTCCTCAGTCTGCTGGTTGCCCAGCTAAAAAACCAGAATCCTCTGGAGCCCCAGAGTAACGAAGAATTCATTTCCACCATGGCTCAGTTTAATTCTCTGGAAACACTGACCTCTCTGGACAAAAGTATAAATTACGGACAGGCCATGTCCATGATGGACAAGCAGGTGACCGTTCAGGAATTAAATAAGGACCCCATTACAGGGAAGGTGGAAAAAGCAGGTCTGGCAGATGGGAAAGTGGTTGTATTTGTTGGCGGACAAAAGTACAGCATATCCGACGTCAGGGAAATACGCCCCCAGGAGGTGGGACAACAGGCCGTTTCAGGAAGCGAACTTGCTCAGGCGGCGCTTATTATCGGTAAGGAGGTTCTGCTGGCAAAAGAAAATATCAGCGGGATAGTGGAAAAAGCAGGACTGGTTGACGGGAAAATCAAGATTTATGTAAACGGGACACCTTATGACATATCCGGCATCTCCGAAATTAAAAACCCGGTGTCAGGTCAAAGTCAAAGTGGGGCGCCCGAAACGGAGGGTGTAAGCGGTGAAGGTTTACAGCAAGGAGGATAAGATTCCGGTAATTATTCCCCAACCAGCGGCAGGATTGCACCGTAACAGGGGAGTTGAACCCTCATCGGGGAAGGTTGAATCAGGTTCCGCCGGCAAGGGTACTTCCGTTAACCCGGTGAATACCTTTGGTGAAATACTGAACGCCGAATTCGAAAAATCAAGGGATCTGAAATTATCGGCCCATGCAGAGCGTAGGCTCAGGGAAAGAAACGTAATTTTAAACCGGGAAGACATGCAGAAAATAGAAGGAGCCGTTAACAAGGCCGCGGCCAAAGGCTCCAGAGAATCCCTGGTGATATTCGGGGATCTGGCTCTGGTGGCCAGCGTGAGGAACAAAACCATTATTACCGCCCTGGAAGGAAAAGACATGAAGGATCATCTTTTCACCAACATTGACAGTGCGGTGATTGTCAGGTAACAGCTGGCCCGAAAAGGAGGCTGTGGGACCGCTGAACGACTGAGGCGGTTGACCAAAAGAATACAGGAGACAGAATAAAACCAGATTCTGACTCCTGACTCCTGTATTCTGACATGCAGTAAAGCCCCAAATTTTAGGTAGGAGGTTAAGATTATGATTAGATCTCTCTTTTCAGGCGTATCCGGGATACGTAACCATCAGGTGCGTATGGATACTATATCAAATAACATCGCCAATGTTAACACCACCGGTTTTAAGGCGGCCAGGGCCAATTTCCAGGACAGCCTCAACCAGACCTTAAGGGGCGGCGGCGCCGGCCGCAATCCAATGCAGGCCGGCACCGGAATAATGGTGGGCAGTATAGGCACCAAGATGGAACAGGGACCGCTGCAGATGACCGGACGGGCGCTGGATTTGGCCATATCAGGAACAGGTTTCTTCAAGGTCAGCGACGGAACCAACGAATACTATACCCGGGACGGTTCCTTTTTCATAGACACCAACAACAATATAGTTAACTCCAGTGGGATGAAGCTGCAGAATGACGGGGGCGACATGGTCTTTGACGGCACGGTGGCAAGCCTCAGCGTGGATAAAGCCGGACTGGTTACGTATTATACCACCGATGACCCCAATACGGCCAACACCGGCCTGTCGATACAGGTCTTCACATTCCCCAACCAGGAGGGTCTTTCCAAGATAGGCAACAGCATGTATAAATACGACGCCTCGGTAACCGGGGAACCGGAAGCTCATACGCCCGGCAGCGACGGGTCGGGGAACCTGGAGTCGGGCTTTCTGGAAATGTCGAACGCCGACCTCAGTGAAGAGTTCACCTCAATGATTACCACCCAGCGGGGATATCAGGCCAATTCAAGGGTAATCACGGTGTCAGACTCACTTTTAGAGGAATTAATACAACTAAAGAGATAATTAAATTTTTGGCTGCCCGGCCTGTGGGCCGGGCAGCCATTTAGGGAGAAGGATAAATGGCATCCAGAGTCGAAAAAGACAACGACAAAGAAAATGTCGAGGTTTCGGGTAAAAAGAAAAGATCGGGCGTAATGGTAATTATGATGGCGGCGGTGGGCGCCCTGGTGGCAGGGGGTCTGCTTATGGGGATCATTCTTTATTTCGTGGGTATTCCAGGGGTTATGCCCAAAATGAAGACCACCCCTCCCCCCCAGTATGAGCTGCTGGAATTGGGAGAGCGGGTTGTGAACCTTTCCGATAGCGGGGGCATGCGCTATCTTAGGGTGAAAATGGTTTTGGAATTTAAGAAAAATGAAAAGCTTTCCGCCGAGATTAAGGAAAAGCACGCCCCGGTTATGGAGGACGTTTTGCATGTCCTTCGGAGTAAGAACGTTGAAGATATAAGGCCCCTGGACAAGGAAGAAAAGGTCAAAACTGAGATCATCAATGCAGTTAACGCCCGCTTAAAAAACGGCAAGGTGGAACGGATTTATTTTACAGATTTCCTTATACAGTAATTGCGGGGGTAAGGCGAAAATGATGAAGCAGGAGGAAATAATGGAGTTCCTCAACAGGATGTCTGAATCAGACGTTGTGAAGAAGGTTCAGTATCCTGTCTTTAGTATTCCTAACCCAAAAGATAATATGAAGGTAAGCATAAACTTCATAGATGACATACAGGTAATCATAACCGCTGAGTTGGGCAGGACAACTCTGAGAATTAAAGATATACTGAAGCTCAGCGAGGGAGCTATAGTGGAATTGGAGCAGCCGGCCGGTGAGACTGCCGAGGTATTTGTGAATGATCAGAAATTCGGCAAGGGTGAGGTTATAGTCATCGGCAGTAATTTCGGAATAAGGATGGAAAGTGTTAGTCAGAATGAAAAAAAGGAAAGTATTGGTAAGTAAAAATGGACATGGACTTCTTAGGAGCAGCCATTAGAATAATAATTGCCCTTCCGCTGGTGGCCGCACTGGCGTATTTTTTAATAAAGCACGGTCTTGCCAGGAGGACACCGGCTCCTGGGGGCAAGCGGCGCATGAGGCTTATCGAGCAAATTCCCATCGGGCCTAAGACCTCGTTAAGCCTTGTGGAGGTGGGGGGACACTATATTTTGCTGGCCCACTCGGACAGCGGCTTTCATGTTATCAGGGAAATGGATGAATTACCCGTTACCGTTCTTCAACAGGATCCTGAAATAATGGACTTTAAGGAAATGTTTGACAAAATGAAAACAGCGGCCGGCAGTAACCGGTTGCTGGGTAAATACTTATCCCGGAAAGGCAAGGCATAATGAATATCAGATCAGCTTTGCATATTGAAAATATCGGAAGGTGGCGGGCCAGGCAAAATTTCTATACCATGCTGGCCATGGCGGTGGTTGGTCTATTACCGGCTGCGGCTTACGCTCAGCCTCTGCCGGGAATAGATCTCAGGGTAAACCCTACGGATAGCCCCACCGAAGTTGTGGATAGCGTAAAATTACTGGTTTTGCTAAGTGTGCTGGCCTTGGCCCCCGCCTTTATTATGATGGTTACCAGCTTTACCAGGATTATCGTGGTGCTTTCACTGCTAAGAGGGGCCATAGGCGTCCCCATGACTCCGCCAAATCAGGTGCTGATAGGGCTGGCTTTATTTTTGACAGTTTTTATTATGACGCCGGTATATAACCAGATTAATGACAGTGCCATAAAACCGTATATGGAGAACCGCATTACCCAGGATCAGGCTATGGAGGAAGCCTACAAACCTCTGAGAACCTTTATGTTAAAGCAGACCAGGGAGAAAGACTTGGCCCTTTTTGTGGCTATTTCCAAATCCGATCGACCCCGAAGCTCTGAAGACGTGCCCATTTCGGTTCTGGCCCCGGCATATGTGATAAGCGAGCTGAAAACCGCTTTTCAGATTGGTTTTTTGCTGTATGTTCCCTTTCTGGTAATAGATATGGTTGTGGCCAGCACACTGATGTCCATGGGTATGTTCATGCTTCCGCCGGTAATGATAGCTTTACCGTTTAAGCTTCTTCTTTTTGTTATGGTTGACGGATGGTATCTGGTGGTTAAGTCCCTGGTGGAAAGTTTCTAAGATAGCTATAAGCTATAGGCTATTTGAAAATTTGTATTAGCTTACAGCTTACAGCTAATAGCTGGAGATGATATAATGACCGACTCTTTAGTTATTCAAATAGTAAGGGATGCCCTAATGATGGTACTGGTGATTGCGGCGCCCATACTGGTGGCCGGATTGCTGGTGGGCCTCATAATAAGTATACTGCAGGCCACCACCCAGATACAGGAACAGTCATTAACCTTTGTGCCCAAGCTTATCGCCGTTCTGGTTTTATTAGTGGTCATGGCTCCCTGGATCATAAATGTTCTGGTGGGTTATACCACAGAACTGTATTTAAAAATACCACTTATGGTTAAATGAAAAAATGCTTAATTATGAACTGATAGTTACTTTTTTACTGATATTTGCCCGAATAGCATCCTTTATCGTGACCGCCCCTGTTTTTGGAGGGCAGTACACTCCCGGTCCGGTTAAGGCTGGGATGGCTTTTGTTATTTCATTGGTATTATTGCCTCTGGTTACTCCGCCTCTGCACCAGATGGCAGGGCTCCTGGGATTTATGCTGGCGGTAATCCGGGAGGTTGGCGTGGGTCTTTTGACCGGGCTCGTTTGTCATATGATTCTGCAGATCCTGAATATACTGGGGCAGATTTTTGATATGCACGTAGGATTTATGATGGCAAGCTTTTTTGACCCCACTTCGGGGGGCCAGGTGACGCTGACGGCCAAATTTCTCTATCTACTGGGCACTATTCTGTTTTTTATTATTGACGGACACCACATGCTTCTTTTTGGTATGGCCCGGAGTTTTCAGATTTTACCTCTGGATACCGCTGTTTTTAACGGAGGCAGTATCTTTATTATCATACGGGCCTTTGCCAGAATGGTGACCGTGGCGGTGCAGATCAGCGCCCCGATAATTGCCGTGGTGCTTATTGTGGATGTATGCCTGGGCTTACTGGGGAGAACCGCCCCCCAGATGAATATTTTTATGCTGGGGTTTCCTGTTAAGATTGGAGCCGGTATACTTGCCCTGGCCGTTTTGGCGCCTCTGCTGGGGATGGTATTCCAATCCCTTTTCAGGATGATGGAAAGGGATCTGTACACCTTGCTGAAGGGGTTGATTCAAAGTGGCTGAAGGTGGTCAGGAAAAAACAGAACAGCCGACCCCCAGAAAGCTGCAGGAGGCCCGCCGAAAGGGCCAGGTGGCCAAAAGCAAGGATTTATCCGCAGCCGTGGTGTTGATGGCGGCAGTGACAGTGTTTTTTATCTCCTCGGAAAATGCGGTAACAGGGATGGAAAGACATTTGTCCTGGTACTTCGCCAACTGCATTAGTTTTAACCTGCCCGACAAACATCTTCCGGGAGTCTTCCTGAAAAGCCTTTTTGATATTTTTTTAATTTTCGCCCCGGTACTATTAGTTTCTGTTTTTTTTGCGGTAATGGCAAATGTTGTGCAGACAGGGTTTCTTTTATCCGGCGATTCGCTTATGCCTAAATCGGACCGTCTCAACCCCCTGGAGGGGCTCAAGAAAATGTTTAGTGTCAACAGTTTGGTAGAGCTGCTTAAGAGTATTCTTAAAGTGGTTGTGGTGGGTCTGGTAAGCTATCTGGTTGCGGTGAAGTATATACCGGAACTTTTGATGGTATTCTACAAAAACCCTTCCCAGGAAATGCTGGAGATATTGGACGTTCTCATTGTGGTGGCTGCCGCAGGGGGAGGAGCTTACCTGATACTGGCGGTGGCGGATTTTTATTACCAGCGTTTTGATTTCCTCAAGTCCATGCGTATGAGCAAGCAGGAAATTAAGGATGAATATAAGCAGACTGAGGGAGACCCCCAGATAAAGGGATGGCTGCGCAAAAGACAAAGAGAAATCTCCATGAACAAAATCAGGGAGGAAGTGCCCAGGGCCACAGTGGTTGTAACAAATCCCATTCACTATGCGGTGGCCCTCAGATACCAGGAAGGGGTAACCGGCGCCCCCATTGTGATCGCCAAGGGTGCTGGAGACATAGCTTTAAGGTTGAAGGCCATAGCGGTAAAAAGCAGTGTTCCGGTGGCGGAAAACCCACCCCTGGCCAGGTCACTTTTTCAGCAGGTGGACGTAGGCAGGGAAATACCCGTGGAACTATACCAGTCGGTGGCCGAGGTTATGGCCATGGTGCTTAAGATTGACAAACGAGGAATTGTGTAATGGAGGAGACGGGAAATAACTTCCCGGGAGGAACCGTATGCCCCCAATAACTGCCACAACTTTTTTTAATAGTATAAAAAGAAATACTGATATGGTGATTGCAGCTATGATCATAGGTATACTGCTTATGATCATTATACCGCTGCCTCCGGCTGTGCTGGATGTTCTGCTGGTGATCAGCATCAGCATCGGCCTGGTAATACTTCTGATTACTATGTTCACCACAGAACCTCTGCAGTTTTCTATTTTTCCGTCGCTGCTACTGGTAACCACCCTTTACCGTCTGGCCCTCAACATATCTTCCACAAGGCTTGTGCTGGGACAGGCCGATGCCGGAGATGTCATTGAGGCCTTTGGCACCTTTGTGGTGGGGAACAACTATCTGGTGGGATTTGTTGTTTTTATAATAATAACCATAATACAGTTTGTGGTGATAACCAGTGGCGCCGGCAGGGTGGCCGAGGTGGCGGCCAGGTTTACCCTGGACGCCATGCCCGGCAAGCAGATGAGTATTGACGCCGATTTCAATTCGGGGCTGATCAGTGAGGACGAGGCCCGGGAAAGAAGGAAAAGGCTTCAGCGGGAGGCGGACTTCTTCGGGGCCATGGACGGCGCCAGCAAGTTTGTCCGCGGTGACGCCATAGCGGGTATACTGATCACCATTATAAATGTTACGGGCGGTATACTTATAGGGATTCTTCAAATGGATATGTCGGCCACGGAAGCCCTTGATATATATACTGTACTGACCATAGGTGACGGACTGGTGGCTCAAATACCGGCGCTGCTGATATCCACCTCCTCCGGTATACTGGTAACCAGGTCCACTTCCGACAGAAGTTTCGGCGATGATTTGGCCGGTCAGTTTACGCGCTTTCCCAAAGTAATCTTCCTGGTGGCGGGTATTCTGTTCATACTGGGATTGGTGCCGGCCATGCCTAATATGCTCTTTATGGTGATGGCGGCGGGTTTCGGTTTTCTGGGCTACAACCTGACCAGGACCAATCAGTTGAAGGAGATGGAGCAAAAGGAGACCGCTGCCCGGGAGAGCACACAGAAGAAAAGGGAGCCCGAAAGTGTGAAAACCTTCTTCCAGGTGGACCCCCTGCAGATAGAGATTGGGTATAACCTTATCCCCATGACTGATGAAAGCCAGGGTGGAGACCTTCTGGGCCGGCTGTCGGCCGTGAGACGTCAGTGTGCCGCGGAGATGGGAGTATATGTGCGGCCTATCAGGATCAGGGATAATTTGCAACTGCCCGCCAATGGTTATGTTTTTAAGCTTAAAGGAGAGGAAGGCGCTTCCGGTGAGCTCATGCCCGGATACTACATGGCCATGGACCCCACCGGAGGCGAGACGGACATTGACGGTATACCCACCAGGGAACCCACCTTCGGTCTTTCCGCCCTCTGGATAAACCCTTCGGAAAAAGACAGGGCCGAGCTTATGGGGCTGACTGTGGTGGACTGCTCAACGGTTTTGGTCACTCACCTGACGGAATTTGTAAAGGACAATTCTCATGAACTGCTGGGGAGGCAGGAGGTCAAGGAGCTGCTGGAGGTTGTAAAAGAAAAGAACCCGGCAGTGCTGGAGGATTTAACCCCGGATGTAATTAACCTGGGAGATGTGCAGAAAGTTTTACAGAACCTTTTGAGGGAAAAGGTACCCATAAGGGACCTGTCTTCCATAATGGAGGCCGTGGCCGATGGAGTCCGGATGAACAGGGATATTGACTTTCTTACCGATCATGTGAGGCAGGCCATCGCCAGAACCATCTGCAGGCAGTACGTTAACAGGGAAAACAAGCTGGAGGTTATAACGCTTCACCCCAGGGTTGAGCAGATGGTGGCCGATTCCATTCAGTCCACTCAACTGGGTTCATACCCGGTGCTGGAGCCGGGACTGGCCAGACAGCTGCTGGACGCCATCAGGGAAACCACGGACAAGGTTTCCTTAAAGGGTCTGGCTCCGGTGGTTTTATGTTCTCCCCGGGTGAGGCTGCCCCTTAGAAGATTTACCGAGAGATATCTTCCCGGTCTGGCCATACTTTCCCTGAATGAAATCTCCCCCAGCGTTGAGGTGGAGGCGGTGGGGACGGTGGTTCTGAATTGAAGATAAAAAAGTACATGGTTAAAGACATGCATGAGGCATTAAAACTGATAAGGGAAGACTTGGGTCCGGATGCGGTCATAATAAGCAATTACAGGCTCCCCCGGAAGGGCCTGCTGGATTTTTTTTCTCCCAGGATGATGGAGGTTACAGCAGCCGTAGATGACAATAAAAAAACCATTTTTGCAAACCCCAAGAGGTTAATAGATGACAGTCAGCAGAGCGCCGGAAAACTTCTGCAAATGCTGAAAGAGTTTGACTCTTACGGAGGCAGGAGGGGCCTTTACCGGGATAACAGGGAAGGGTGCGCAGGCCGGCACCAGAATGAGAGCGGAATTGCAAAGGAAATCAGACAGTCAGAACTTCCCTTCGACATGATTCTTAAAAATGAAGGTAATTCCCTTATAAATAGAGAAATAGATCAGCAATGGAAAAAAATACTTGCCAGCCTGGAAATTCAGGAAAGCATTGTGGAAAGCCTGGTTAACGGCCTTCGGTGCGCTTTGGACGATTCCAGGGAGTTGAATGAAAGGCTTGACACTTACCAGGACTATGAAACTTATCAAACTTTTCTAAGAGGGAAGATTGCAAGGCTGTTGGAGCCGGCCTACAGACCTTCGCCGCAGTATAAAATACGTACCTTTGTGGGCCCCACCGGTGTGGGTAAGACGTTAACCATGGCAAAACTGGCCACTCATTTTAAGATTTATGAAGATAAGAAGGTAGCGCTGATTTCAGCCTTTGATAATGGACACTGCCCAGGGCGCCTGGAATTGCTCCGGCACTACGGCAAAATGGCGGATTCCCCTGTAGAGCGGGCTGATAACCTGGATGAGCTGGTAAGGTCCATAAATAAACACGTTGACAAGGACATAATTTTAGTGGATACCATGGGAGTGAATTCCAGGAATACCGGTATGATGCTGAGATTAAGCAACTTGCTGCAGTCATTGGGAGGCAGTCAGGAAATATTTCTTGTTCTCAGTTCAACTACAAAAGGCAATGATTTGATAAGAATTGCTGCTGATTTTAGAAAGGTAGGCTATTCGAAGTTGATTTTCACTAAACTGGATGAGACAGAAACCTGCGGTTCTATGCTGAATGTTGTTTGCAGAATGGGCGTACCGGTGGCCTTTGTAACGTACGGACAAAACGTGCCTGATGACATAGCGGCGGTTAATCCCAAAAAATTGGCCGGCCTTCTGCTGGGAGGAGTTGACCGATATGTGGAACAAAGCCTCCAGACCCGCTCCTAAAATAATAAAAGCCTTTGGTGGCCATCATGTAAATGGGCCGGAGGGCGGAAAAACGGCAAATTGCGCAGGAGCCAGGGTGATAGCGGTTTCCAGCGGCAAGGGAGGAGTAGGGAAGACAAGCCTGGTGGTGAACCTGGCCATTACCCTTGCCAGCCTGGGTCAGAGGGTTGTCATATTCGACGCCGATCTCGGCCTGGCCAATGCCGAGGTGCTGATGGGGATAACCCCGCCCAATACTCTTTTTGACTGCCTGTACGGGGAAAAGAGTATTGAGGAAATTATCATACCGGGACCATCGGGGGTAAAACTGGTTTCAGGAGGTTCTGGTTTTCTGGAACTGGCCAACCTGGACAGCTCAAGGCGCCAGCAGCTTATAGAGTCACTGGCTTATTTTGACAGGGAGGCCGACTTTCTCATTATTGATACCGGAGCCGGCATCTCCAAAAATGTCCTTGGATTTGTAGCCGCAGCCAACGAGGTTATTGTGGTGGTCACCCCGGAACCCACGTCGCTGACGGACGCATACAGCCTTATTAAGGTGCTGGCCATGTTTAAGGTGCATTCGGAGGTGATGCTGGTCATTAACAAGGCCGGTGACGAAAGGGAGGCCAAGAGGACGGCCCAGAAAATGGAAAATGTAGTCAACCAGTTTCTCCAAATAAGAGTAAGCAGTATTGGCTGGATAATCGAGGATCGTTTGGTAAGTCAGGCAGTAAAGAACCAGGAACCTTTCAGCATGTTTTATCCTAATAGTCTTCCAGCGCAGAGTATAACAATGATTTCCAGGTTTCTGATTACCGGAAGGCAGGAGGCGGGAACCCTTCCCGGGGCCGGTTCAGGGGGCGCCATGGGATTTATCAGGAAGCTGACAAAGTTATTTGGCTGACGAGAGGTGTGCCACTTGTTATCTGATTAACAGGCTGACCAAGGTGGAAAATAGCCCGGAAGGCTGATATGGAGTGTCGCCATGGCAGTTGAAGATACATGGAAAGAGTATAAGCGCACAAAAAGTGACATCCTCAGAAATCAACTGGTGATGCAGTATCTGTGGATGATAAAATATCTGGCAGGCAGGCTGGCCATCAGGCTTCCTTCCTTTATGGCCCAGGAGGATCTGGAGAGTTCCGGTGTTTTCGGACTGGTGGAGGCCGTAAAGAAATTTGATCCGGATATGGGCATTGAATTTGAAGCTTATGCCTACAGGCGCATAAGAGGTTCAATGATTGACGAGATCCGGAAGGCCAACTGGATGCCCCGCAGTACCTGGCAAAAGCTGCAGGACTTGAAAGCAGTCAGGGAAAGGCTGGAAACAGAAGGCAGAAACACAGAAGAGAATGCGGCGGACGAGTTGGATATCAGTATAAAAGAATTGAGAAAACTGGAGTCCCAATATCACAGTGCCTTTGCGGTATCACTGGACGAGACTGTTTCGGCGTATGACGGGGATGTCAAGGTGGGGTTGATGATACAGGACACAGGCAGTCCCGACCCCTTTGAGATGGTGGCTGAAGAAGAGGGCAAGTTGATTTTGGCCGAGGCGATAGGTTCGCTGCAGGAAAAAGAACAATTGCTGCTGTCGCTGTATTACCATGAAGGTCTTACCCTTAAAGAGATTGGAAAGGTACTGGAGGTCTCAGAATCCAGGGTGTGTCAGCTGCACGGCCGGGCAATCGTTAAATTAAGAAAGATTCTGCAGGAAAAATACAGTTGATAAGCAGGGGGGGCCAAGGCAATGATCAGGGGTATTTATACCGCCGCCTCGGGGATGGGGATATTACAGGCCCGTATGGACGCAACATCCAACAACCTGGCCAATGTATCCACCACCGGTTTTAAGCAGGATAAGGTCCGGACCGCTGCCTTTCCGGACTTCATGCTCATGGAGAAGGTACAGGTAAATGTAGCCGGACGGCTTATGAGCAATTGGTCCCAGGTGGGGTTAACCAATCAGGGATCTGTAGTTACCGGAGTGACAACCGACTTTACCGCAGGGCTTTTATATCAAACTGAAAAGGAAACAGATCTGGCACTTTCAGGGGAGGGGTTTTTCGCCTTCGAGTCTCTGGAAAGTGGTGAAAACAGGGTTCTTTATTCCAGGGACGGCGATCTGCACAGGGATGCGGAGGGCTTTTTGGTTAATTCCAGGGGTGACAGGCTGCTGGGGGAGAGCGGGCCGGTAAGGGTAGGCGCGGGAAATTTTACGGTGAACCCGGACGGGCTGGTGAAAACTGCCGAAAATGAAGAGATAAGGTTGACAGTCGTAGATTTTCCTGATAAAAGTATACTGGTTAAAGCGGGTAATAATTATTTCAGCGCTCCGTCCGGGGAGGGGTTGGCATTGGCCAATCCGGGCGTTTCACAAAAGTTTCTCGAAAAGTCCAATGTTGATGTTGCCGGCGAGATGGTGAATATGGTGGAAATAATGAGGGCCTATGAAGCCAGTCAAAAACTTATCCAGGCCCAGGATGATCTTTTGGGATCAGCTATAAACCAGGTGGGGACGGTGAGGTAAAATGATTGGATCTCTCCGGAGCAGCGCTTCCGGAATCAATGCCCAGCAGGCTCGC
This sequence comes from Peptococcaceae bacterium BRH_c4a, assembly GCA_000961585.1. Lineage (GTDB taxonomy): Bacteria > Bacillota > Desulfotomaculia > Desulfotomaculales > Desulfocucumaceae > BRHc4a. Next base: position 26,188 of record LADN01000069.1, read on the forward strand.
CTGGATACAACGGCCAATAATATGTCTGGATTGAATGCAGATTCCTATAAAAGGCAGAGGGCATCTTTTTCGGATCTGCTATATTCTAAGATATCGGATTCCGGAGGGCCGGTATTGCCACCAGGCGAAAAGCCCCTTCAGGGATCAGGATCCCGGGAGGTATTAAATAAAGCTGATTTTGACCAGGGTGATCTCCGGGAAACCGGAAGGGAGACCGATCTGGCCATAAGCGGCAGAGGCTTTTTCAAGGTACTTTTACCTGACGGAAGCACCGCCTATACAAGAAATGGAAATTTTAACATTAACGCCGGAAAGGAACTGGTCACCCAGGACGGGGACAGGTTTTATCCGGAAATTGTGTTGCCTGAGGGCAGCCGGGAAATCACAGTGGATAAAAACGGAAAATTCAGGGTCAGGGACGCTGAAGGAAATATAACAGACTTGACGGATATTACCATTTATAGCTTTGTAAATCCAAACGGCTTAAGGTCCCTGGGCAAAAGCTTATATGCCGCCACTGATGCGGCAGGTCCCGAAGAGGAAGGGACACCCGGTGAGGGCGGTTTCGGTGAGGTAATCCAGAAAAATCTGGAATCTTCAAATGTCGATTTGGCTTCTGAGATGGCTGATATGATGGAGACCCAGCGTAATTACCAGATGAACGCCCGGGCTCTAAAAATGGCCGATGATATGTGGGGAATCGCCAACAACCTCCGCAAGTAATTCTTTAAGGGGGCAGAGAATGGAACCGGCGGCAAGGTCAAATGTTGAAATACAGGTGGGCATAGCTGATTACAAGATTGCCATGGATCCTGGCCGGCTGATCACCCTGGGATTGGGATCCTGTGTCGGGGTCAGTCTGTACGACCCGTTATCCAGGTTGGGGGGGCTGCTGCACGTTATGCTTCCGGACAGCACACAATTTAATAATGTGACCAAGCCCGCCAAGTTTGCAGACCTGGGTATTCCGCTTATAATAAAGGAGATGCAGAGCCTGGGAGCCAGCCCTGGCAGGATACAGGCCAAGCTGGTGGGGGGCGCCCAGATGTTCTTAGGTTTGGATGATAAAATGACCCTGAACATAGGTCACCGGAATACCGAAAAGTCAAGAGAGATACTGAAAAAAATGGGAATCCCCATTTTGGATGAAGAGGTAGGCGGAAACCGGGGAAGAACAATGATTCTGGACACCCGGAACGGACAGGTTACCATCCGTACTCTGGGCAATAAGTTGAAGGTGATATAGGCTTGGAATTTGATGAGTTTAAAAGAAGGATGCTGGTTAGCTTCAGGCTTGACCTGAACAGTTACAAGGAAACACAGTTGAAGAGACGTATGGACGGCCTCCTGGCCCGGCAGAAAATAAAAGACTATGCGGATCTTTTGCACTTGCTGACCAGTGACCGTATGGCTTACCAGACCTTTCTCGACCACCTCACCATCAATGTGTCGGAGTTTTTCAGGGACCCCCACAGGTGGCTGGAACTGGAAAAAAAGATGCTTCCTGAATTATTGCAGCCCCGGGGGACAATAAAAATATGGAGCGCGGCCTGCTCCATAGGGGCTGAGCCATATTCCCTCGGGATATTACTGGATGAATTGGGACCCACCCGGCCGCACCGGCTTGACGCCACCGACATTGATAAAACTATACTGGATACCGCCCAGGCGGGTAGGTATAACCAGGATGCCGTAAGGAGTGTTGGCAAGGAGAGGCTTTCAAAGTATTTTACCGCTTCGGGGAGCCATTACCTGATTAACGAGAATATCAAAAAAATGGTGTCATACAAAAGACATGACCTGCTAACCGACATCTACCCGCAGGGATATGATTTGATAGTTTGCAGAAATGTCACCATATATTTCACCAGGGAAGCCCAGGATAAAATAAACAAGGGTTTTTCCCAATCCCTGCAGCCTGGAGGATTTCTTTTTATTGGGGGCAGTGAGATGATTTTTAACTACCAGGAGTTGGGACTGGAAAAAATTTCACCCTGTTTTTACAGGAAGAGAAAATAACTTTTCTGCAAAATTATGTTTTTTAACCGGAGCATTAATAGGAAAGGATGATGATAATGGCTAATCACCCGGAGTTGTCCTCCACCCACATGGACGCTCTACGGGAAATAAGTAACATTGGTATGGGCAATGCCCTTACATCACTGGCGCAGTTGGTCAACAGACGAATAAATATGGATGTTCCGGTGGCCACTTTTATACCATTTGAGCAGACGGTGGATTTGATAGGTGGATCTGAAGAACTTGTATCATGCGTAAGTATAAGAATAACCGGAGACGTGCCCGGGCTTGTATTGTTTGTTTTCAACTGGGAGAGCACTTTAAAGCTGGTTGACATGCTTATGGGGCAGGAACCCGGCACTACAAGCGAACTGGATGAGATCGGTCAGTCGGCGGTTATGGAGGTGGGTAATGTGCTCACAGGGGCTTTTGTGGGCGCAATATACAGCCTGACAGCCCTGGAAATGAAATCGGCAGTGCCTCTTTTAGCCTACGATATGCTGGGAGCCGTTATGACTTCTTTGATGGTGGCCAGCGGCCGGGTGGAAGAACAGGTGCTGTTAATCGAAACGAGGTTGTTTCAGGAACAGGCGGAGAATAACATAAGCGGACATTTTTTTATGCTGACTGAACCTGGATCAATTGAAAGATTGTTTAACGCTCTTGGGTTATCGATGACCTGATAACAGTATAAGTTTAGGAGGGAATAATGTGGCGATGAGAATCCTGATAGTTGACGACGCTGCTTTTATGAGAATGATGATCAAAAACATCTTACTGAAGAACGGATACGAAATTGTAGGTGAGGCTGAAAACGGAAAAATGGCGGTTGATCTATACTCGGAAACCAAGCCCGATCTGGTTACCATGGATATAACCATGCCGGAAATGGATGGCATCGAGGCGGTGAAAGCCATCAGGTCAACAGATTCTTCCGCCAGCATAATCATGTGCAGCGCTATGGGGCAGCAGTCCATGGTTATGGATGCAATTCAGGCCGGGGCAAAGGACTTTATTGTGAAACCATTTCAGCAGGACAGGCTTCTTCAGGCAATTGAAAGGGTGCTGACCAGAAAATAGGAAACCGGCGGACATCTCCTAAAAAAACCTGAGGAGTGTATATGGTTGCAGGAAATACTGTCGCAAAACGAAATTGACTCACTATTGGAAGCGCTAACTACGGGTAAGCTTGATGTTGAGGAAATTAAACATACGGCCGCTCCCACACCCAGCAAGCCATATGATTTCAGGAGGCCCAACAAGTTCTCCAAGGAACACCTGCGAAGCCTGGAAATGCTGCATCAGAACTTTGCAAGGCTCCTTTCCAGCTTTTTTTCAGGTTATTTAAGGGCGTCCATCAACATTGAGGTAGCTTCGGTGGGACAGATGATCTATGAGGAATTCATGAGGTCAATTCCCAGCCCCACAGTTCTTACTATATTCCAGTGCAGGCCCCTAGAGGGTGCGGCTATCATGGAAACCAACAGCCAGGTGGTGTTTCCGCTCATAGACCTGATGTTTGGCGGTCCCGGTACTGCCACCGACAAGACCAGGGAGTTGACGGATATTGAAATTACTGTGGTCAGGAGACTCTATCAAAGAGTTTTGGAAAACCTATCGGCAGCCTGGCACGATCTGTATGAAATAGAACCGGAGATTGAAGGAATAGAGACCAACCCCAGAATGCAACAGATGTATTCACCTAACGAAGTTGTTGCCCTGATTACTTTTTCGGTATCCATAGAGGAAGAGCCCAGGGGGCTTATCAACCTGTGCATCCCGTATATTGTTCTGGAGCCGGTTATATCCAGACTTTCAGTAAGACAGCAGTTTATCAGACAGACTGGAGGGCCCAAGGAAGAAGAGGCAAAATGGATTAAACACTGGCTGGGTTATTCAAATGTCGGTATGGATGTTATCCTGGGTGAAGCCAGTATCACCATAAGGGATTTTATACAATTGCAGACGGACGATGTATTGATGCTTTCCCGGAAAATCGATCATGATCTTGAGTTGTACGTGGAGAATGAGCTGAAATTCGGAGTTCAGGCCGGCAGGGTAAATAAAAATCTGGCCGTTCAGGTGGTGGCACTAATCGAGGGGGACAGGGACAATGGCTGAAAATAAAATGCTGAGCCCGGAAGAGATAGACGCCCTGTTTAACGCCTCCTCTTCGGGTAATTCAGCGGATGACTATGGCGGGGAAGCCATGTCGGATTTTATTGAAGAAACCGCAGAAACAGAAACAGACGCCGATAATTTTCTTGATAAAGGCGAGATTGACGCCCTGGGGGAAATAGGCAATATTTCCATGGGTTCGGCTGCCACCACGCTTTCTGAGCTTCTTCGCCAGAAGGTTAACATCACCAGCCCCCGGGTCAGGCTGATTTCACAAAGAGAGCTTTTCGAAGGTTTTGAGGCTCCCTATATAATTATACAGGTGGAGTTTACCACCGGCCTGGATGGTTTCAATATACTGGTTATAAGGTTAAATGACGCCATGATCATGTCCAACCTGATGATGGGCGGAGACGGCCTTGTGGAGACCGAGGAAATAAGCGAGCTTGAGATAAGCGCAGCTTCCGAGGCCATGAACCAGATGATTGGCACGGCCTCAACATCCCTGGCCACCATGTTCGGGCGGCCGGTTAACATTTCACCTCCGGTGACCACCGTGTGGAGCAAAGCTGAAAAAACCGACTTTATGCTGCCCATCGGGGATGCCGTGGTTATTGTTTCATTTCAAATGAAAATTGGCGACCTGGTTGATACAGAAATAATGCAGGTTTTGAGTATAGAAACGGCTAAAAGGGAAGCCGCCCTGCTGTGGCACAACCTTATGGGAACTCCCCTTCCGGAAGGGATGGAGTTTCCGGAACCGCCTTCCTTTGTGGAGACCGTTACCGGAGAGGGAGAGCCCTGGCTTTCCAAAGACCTTTTGCAGGATGAAAGTCCCGTACCCACCGAAACCAAACAGCAGGCGGCGCCGCCCCGGGAAACAGCCTGGTCCGTCCCCGCTGCGGCACAGCCGCCTGAACCGGGCTATGCGCCCACTTATCAACCACCGCCCACCCAGAGCGTTAATCTCTCCTTCCCCGGACTTTCCATCGTGGAACAGCGGAAGATGGAACTTCTGCTGGAAGTTCCCCTGAAGGTAAGCGTGGTGTTGGGACGTACAAAAAGGCCCATTAAAGAGGTGCTGAACCTTACGCCCGGAGCCATTGTTGAACTTAACTCACTGGTTGACGAACCCGTAGAAGTCCTGGTGAACGGAACTCTGGTGGCCAAGGGTGAGGTTGTCGTGGTGAACGAAAACTTTGGAGTGCGCATAACAAATATTATCAGCCAGGAAGACAGACTGAAGCAACTGAAGGAATGACCCGACCCAGAATTCAGAACTCAGAATATTTTTTGCTGTAGTGCTTTTGGGATATATAAAAAACTGCGGAGTGTCAACCTACGCAGTTTTCTTCATCGTTAAGGAAAGTATATACCATACTAAAGCATTAAAGTGCTAAATCGTCAAAGCATTTTTATATAGCCCAGAGTTTTTCCGGGGTCACTTGAGGGTCGCTGCATTGTCGCTAATGGGTAGGTGGAGCGATTTAAGTTCGGCCTGCATAACCTCCTGCTGCAACTGTCTCTAGACTCGGTCGCCAACGGAATGCCGACCATTTTGGAGGTGGGAGGCCAGAGGTTAGAGGTTAGAAAACTTGCAGGAAATGACCTCAGAGCCATTTCTAGCTTAATCCGATTTCCGACTTCCAACATCTAACCTCCAAATTCGTAGGCTCGGTCGTTAAGAGACAGTAGCAGCCTCCGGTACATTCCGCACGGACTTAAACCACTCCCCCTCACTGCATGTCACTGTGGGGTCTCTTGAGGGTCGCTTTTAAGGCAGGCTGTCACAATTCTGTCTCCTGAATTCTGAGTCCTGAGTTCTGTCCCAGATGTAGTGCCCGTAAGCTAGTCCAGAGAGTTGATCACCAGCCCGGTGATTAGCTTGGGATAGAAATAGGTGCTTTTTTGGGGCATTTTCTCACCATTGGCGGCTACGTTGGTTACTTCCTCCACCAGTGTGGGATTCATGAAAAAGGCTATTTGGAACTCACCCTTATCCACCGCAGTCAGGGCTCCTTCTTCTTCCCGGGAGTATGTGATATGGTCACCCCTGGCTCTTTGTTCTTCACCGATACCCAGGCATTCTTCCAATATAAGACTATGTAGTACAGAGACGTCCAATCCCTGCCAGTCCGGTGATTTATCCGCCTGCATAAGTCCAGCCAGTTTATTTTCATCCTTAAGTGAGGCAATATAGAGTTTTCCACCGAAATAAATCCCGAATACGTGAAGGTGCGGGAGCTGACCTGAATCATCCCGGCTGCGTTGGGAAAGTTCTTCAAGGAAGGGAGTTAAATTCTCCTTATATGATGCAAAGAGGTATTCTTCCAGTGTAAAATTGCCCTTAAGCTTTTTGGGAAGACTGCTCAAATAGGATTCTTTTACATTTTTCACCAGCCGGTGGGTGGGTAATACCACCAGACCCGGGTCGTACAGGTTTACCAGAGTCATCATGACAAAATTGTAAGCCTCTTCGCCAGTAGTTATGCGGCTGGATTTCTCCCTTTCAGCCTTGTAATTAAGAGCGGTTTCGTAGCGGTGGTGGCCGTCGGCTATAAAAATACGCTTATCGGCCATAAGCTTTTGGACCCTATTGATTGATTCAGAATCCCTCACCACCCAGAGGCGGTGCAGCTCTCCTTTTTCGTCTGTGAATAGAGCGTCCGGAGTCCCTTTGGCGGCTTCCCTCAGGGTTCTTGTCACGTCTGCCCCGGGATCGGAATAAAGACCGAAAATGGGACTGAAATTGGCCCGGCAGGCCCGCATCAAATCAAGTCGGTCGGCCTTATGTTTGGGCAGGGTTTGCTCATGGGGAAGGACTATTCCATTTTCGTATGGTTCCAGATGTACGGCGCAAATATAGCCTGACCTTGTTTTCCGTTCACCGTTAACTGTAAATTCATGATCGTAAAGATATAGGGCCGGATCTGTTTCCGGCGCCAGAACTTTTTTCTCCAGCCAGGCTTTAAAGGCGTCGGCTGATCTGGTGTATCGGTTGTTATTATCATCGTCCTTCTGGAATGTCTTTCCGTATTCCAGGCGTATTATGTTGTATGGGTTCTTCTCATAGTAGCGATCCTGGGCCGGAGTGTCAATGACGTCATAGGGAGGCGTCACCACTGCAGCCAGGTTCTCTACTATTTCCGGATTGTAGCGGAGTCCTCTGAAAGGAACGATAGTTGCCATGAAAACTTGCCTCCTGAATATAAAGGCGCCGGAAATGTCTATGGGCCTTCATTTTTTGCCTGTCCTTGATAGATTGTAATATACCTGGCAGAAAAACACAACAGTATTGGATGTGGGTCCACAGCTATATTACCCTTCCTTACGGGTCCACCTGTTGCTGTCCCGGTACCGGTATTTGGCCATCACCCTTTTAAAGGCGTCTTCCAGGTCTATATTAAGTGAATTGGCGTAGCATATAACAATAAACAAAATATCGGCCAGTTCCAGCGCCAGGTCGCCCATTGGTTCTTCAGGCTTTTTGGTTTTTTCACCGAACTGGTGGTTTATTTCTCTGGCCAGTTCTCCAGCTTCTTCGATGAGTCGGGCCAGCATGCTTAACGGAGTCCAGTAGCCCTCTTCAAACTGGCCGATCCAGGCGTCAACCTCTCTCTGCATTTCCTTGATATCCATAAATTACCTCCGATTTTAATAATCCAATAAACGTCAAACAACGTTAATTTTACCTCTTTTTCCCCCTGGCGCGCAAGAGTGTATGCTGTGGACAGGGTGATGATAAAAGGTTTAAGCGCAATATGTGTAAAAGGTCGCCATGACATAATTAAACTGCCGCTAAAGTATATATTTGGTATATGGGAACGGGGGTGGTTTATATTATGTGGCCTCGCTGGTATATTTTGAACAGAAGGCGTCTTATGCCCACGGCTGTGATATCCGTGGTGCTGCTTCTTTTTTTATGGGGGATGGCGTCGTTTTTCAGAGGCTTTTCCGGGTCGGAAAAGGAATTGTTTGATAAGTCCCTGGCCAATACAATGAACTGTTCCAGTTACCGTTATAATGTGGAGGTGAAGCAGGGCGGCAAGGAGACCATCACCTTGGTTGAGGGGGCCCGCGTGAAGCCTAACCGGGTTCATTTAAAGGGCGCCATGCAGAAATCCCAGATGGAATTTATTCAGATTGATGACAATACATATATGAAGGATCCCTGGTCCGACAGGTGGTTCACCCTAAAGGGAAATCTGGTGGCGCAGTCCGAGCTGTTCGTTACCGAGTTCAATCCTTTGGGGCTGTTTAACTTTAAGGATGTGCCCGAAATTAAAAAAACAGGCACTGAAAGAGTGGACGGGGTAAAGACCGTGGTCATTGAGATGAGGCCCAATGTGGCTAACCCTTTCCTTGAACTTAAATACACCGATTTCAAATTCAGGGTATGGGTAGATCCTGATGAGAGGCTGATCAGGAGGGCTTCCATGCAGGCCTACATGCCCGGTGGTTCCGAGGGACTGGTGGTGGATATGAGATTTTGGGACTTCAACGAGAATATTAAAATATCTCCCCCTCAGGATAAAGGCCTGGAAAAGCAGTAATTGACAGGAGACAGGAGACAGGAGGCAGGAGTTGGCCAAGGCATTCCTTATTTGCTTTTCATAATTGGGCCAGTTAATGGGGGTTAAGATTTCATTTATCAATTTCTCTGTGTTATCTGCTAAACTAAAATTCCCCCCTCATGCATGTCGCTTGAGGGTCGCTGCATTGTCGCTAATGGGTAGGCGGAGCGATTTAAGTCCGGCCTGCATTACCTCCTGCTGCAACTGTCTCTAAACTCGGTCGCCAACGGAATGCCGACCATTTTGGAGGTGGGAGGCCAGAGGTTAGAGGTTAGAAAACTTGCAGGAAATGACCTCAGAGCCATTTCTAGCTTAATCCGATTTCCGACTTCCAACATCTAACCTCCAAATTCGTAGGCTCGGTCGTTAAGAGACAGTAGCAGCCTCCGGTACATTCCGCACGGACTTAAATCACTCCCCCTCACTGCATGTCGCTGTGGGGTCGCTTGAGGGTCGCTTTTAAGGCAGCCTGTCACCATTCTGGATTCTGGCTTCTGGATTCTGGATTCCCAAGCGCCCTTCAGGGCGTTTTTTTTATGGTATAATGAGATCGGGCAAAAAGCGACACCAAAAATACCGGAGGTGTAAGAATTGCATTCTGACTTAAGGGAAATAATGCTCACCGAAGAACAGATATCAGGTAAGGTTAAGGAACTGGCCGGAAGGATTTCCGAGGATTATCAGGGAAATAGTATTTTGGTGGTTGGCATACTGAAGGGGGCCGTCATTTTTCTGGCGGATCTGGTAAGAAATATAACCATTCCGGTAAGCATTGATTTTATTGCGGTATCCAGCTACGGAAAGGCCAGTGAGTCATCCGGTGTTGTCCAGATTTTAAAGGATCTGGATCAGATCATTGAGGGCAGGCATGTGCTGGTGGTGGAAGACATAGTGGACACGGGCCTGACACTGAAGTATCTGTTGGAAAACCTCAGCACCAGAAAGCCGGCCAGCCTTAAAATATGCACCCTGCTGGACAAGCCCACCCGCAGGAAAGCCGATGTGGTTCCAGACTACAACGGTTTTACCATACCGGATGAGTTTGTGGTGGGTTACGGACTGGACTATGCTGAGAAATACAGAAACCTCAGGGAAATAGGTGTTTTGAAACCTGAAATCTATTCCAAGATATAAGCGGAGGTAAGTATAGTGAGCCAAATGGCACAGGAAATGGTTATCGTTTTGGATTTCGGAGGGCAGTACAGCCAGTTGATTGCGCGGCGGATAAGGGAGTTGAAGGTTTTTTGCGAAATGCTTCCCTATACTACCCCCCTTTCTGAAATAAAAGCTAAAAACCCAAGGGGAATTGTGTTTTCAGGGGGTCCTTCCAGTGTATATCAGGAGGGGGCGCCCTCCTGCGACCCCGGAATATATGATCTGGGCATACCTGTTCTGGGCATCTGCTACGGCATGCAGCTAATGGCCCGGCAGATGGGAGGCGTGGTTGGCAGAGCCAACCACAGGGAATATGGAAGGACAGAGCTGCAGGTAATTAGTCATGATGACCTGCTGTGTTGCATGGATAGCCGGGAACAGTGCTGGATGAGCCATGGTGACAGGGTTGATGCGGCCCCCGGAGGATTTTTGGTGACTGCCCGTACGGAACTGTCCCCGGTGGCGGCAATGGCCGATTATAACAGGAAACTGTATGCGGTTCAATTTCACCCCGAGGTGGTGCACACACCCAGGGGGCAGGATCTGCTGAGGCAGTTTTTGTGCCAGGTGTGCGGCTGTACCGGGAACTGGAACATGGAGTCCTTCATAGATCACTCGGTGGCGGAAATAAAGGCCGGTGTGGGTGAAGGGCAGGTTCTCTGCGCCCTCAGCGGCGGTGTGGATTCCTCGGTGGCTGCGGTGCTGGTAAACCGTGCGGTGGGCCAAAGGCTTACCTGTGTCTTTGTAAACCACGGACTCCTGAGAAAGGGAGAGGCTGAGAAGGTGGTTACCACTTTTAGGGAAGACTTTAGTATCCGGCTGGTTTATGTAGACGCCTCCCGTAGATTCCAGGAAAAGCTGGCCGGCGTGACCGACCCGGAAAGAAAAAGAAAAATTATAGGTGAAGAGTTTATAAGAGTATTTGAGGAAGAGGCCTCCAAGCTGGGTAAAATTGATTTTCTTGTGCAGGGAACCCTATACCCGGACGTGGTGGAAAGCGGTACCAAGACGGCGGCGGTAATCAAATCCCACCACAATGTGGGAGGACTGCCCGAGAATATGCGGTTTACGCTGGTGGAGCCCCTGCGCTGGCTGTTCAAGGACGAGGTTAGGGTGCTGGGCAAGGAATTGGGCATGCCGGACGAGGTGGTGTGGAGACAGCCTTTCCCGGGTCCGGGGCTGGCGGTGCGCATCATAGGGGAAATTACCGGGGAAAAGCTGGACCTTTTGAGGGAGGCCGACCATATTGTCACCACCGAGATTGAAATGGCCGGTCTGGGCAGGGAGATATGGCAGTATTTCGCCGTTTTGCCGGGACTCCGCAGCGTGGGAGTGATGGGGGACGAGCGCACTTACTGGCACACCATAGCAATCAGGGCGGTCCTAAGTCACGACGGCATGACCGCAGACTGGGCCCGCATACCCCACGAGGTGCTGGAGAAGATATCCGGCAGGATAGTTAACGAAATAAAGGGCATCAACCGGGTGGTATACGATATAACCTCCAAGCCCCCCTCCACCATTGAGTGGGAGTAAGGGGGAAAGGGTTTGGTTGTTTGATTTATAAGGGTTTTAACCCTTTGGGGTGTTAATTTAGGGTATACGATTTCATTAGGCTTTTTGGGTAATCGTATACCCCTGTTTTTGTTTTACCGGCTCTTAGAAATTTTGAATAGGGGTAGGAAATGGAATGTGCAGCAGCCGCATGATTTCCTTCTGCGTTTCGTACACGCACTCGGCAATGAAATCCATAAACGGCCGGTCATCTTTATGTGCTCGCTCCAGCAGGCTGTTATACTCCTGACGCAAAACCGGCGGGATCACAGCCAGCATGTAACCGTCCTGAATGAGAGCCGTGTTCATCAGCAGTCTGGAAATTCGACCATTGCCGTCGATAAAAGGATGAATAAATACGAATCGCTTGTGTAACTGAGCTGCGAACTTGACTGGGTGATATTTGTCCCGCTTCTCTGCGACCCATTGAAATAGTTTCGCCATCTCCTGCCCGATCAGCTTTGCGTCGCACACTTCATGCTTGGAACCGGTTATGAATACAGGGCGGTCACGATAGTGGCCGGCTTCTTTAGTATCTATTCCTGTATAAAACATTCGGTGCATTGTTAGAGCATCAGCCTCGGTGATACGACGGCTGCCCAGCAGCGTGAACATAAAGTCATACGCCCGCGCATGCCCCAGCGCCTCAAATGTGTCTTTAAGCGGTTTACCTCCAACAGTCAGCCCATCCTCCAGAAGCACCTTTGTCTCGCTAATGGTGAGGGTATTTCCTTCCAGAGCATTGCTCGACCAGGTGAGACCAATACGGTAATAGCCCTTTATTTCATTGAGCAGGTGGCCCTCAAAAGGACGATGCTCATCAATCGACGCCTTGTAGCGGTCGATTTTATCATATAAAGTCATTGAGCAATCCCCCTTTCAGTATGTGACCTTTTCGCCGGAAGACATAATAAAGGCCCCCTCATATCGGCAGCCGGCGGCATCCGCAATTTGCTTCAATTCGTCGACAGTGAAACTCTCCCGCTTCATTTTCTGGCTGAAAGCTTGCGGGCTTTTCCCGGACATTCGTCCGAGTGCGGAAACGCTTATCCCGAGCTTGACACACAGTATTTTAAGCTGTTCAGATACCGTCACATTTACCACTTCTTTCCAGTGTTTTAATTATAAACGAAAACATTTAAAAAATCAATTAATATATTGAGTCCAGGGGGTTAATTCTTTGGGCCAGTGAAAAAAGATACGGGTAATTACCTTCTAAATAATTCATATATTTTATCCATTGGGAAATAAGGGAGGTGTATGCCCTGGACATATCTTCGGTCAGGTGATCATGATCGGCTTCGGAAATATTGTTTAAATCCGGTCTGTATTCTAATTCTTCGGTCAGGTGGAAAACCGCCTGCAGAAGTTCGGTAAATGATTCATGTTCCAGCAAAGTGGGGTTTTCTAATAGTCTTAGCAGAAACTCCCTTTTATTAAACAGAAAATCGTTCAGCCCTTGCAGATCTCCTCTTCGGCTGTCCGGTTGGCTGCGGCCGGCCAGTTTATCCTCCTTGCTAAAGGTGGATAAGCATGTTATAAGATCGGTACCCGCTTCACTGAAAAAGGCCCCTATAACCATGTTCAGTTTTTCCCTCATGACTGTTTTTTCCCTATGGCTGATTACCTTGTGAATTATCATTGATACCAGTAATACCTCAATGGGAAGAAAGGCTATGTCTCCCATCAAGTAAATAAAAATATGCCGGGCATCTCTGAAAATTGCGTAGTGGGCCAGATAGAAAAGGGCGGAGACTAAAATCAGACAGATTCCCAGGATAATATACCAACTGTGGCGCTTCATAAGCTTCACCTCCGGATAAATGTTAAGCCATAAAATATTGACACCTAATAACACTCTTGTTATGATACAATTGATTCAGAGAAAGTGTGCCTCAGGGTTCCGGCCCGCAGCTTACATGCGGGCGGCAAGGTCCGAGCGGCACAGGCTCCTTTAAAGCGCACGCCTGATCAGTGGAAGTACTTTAAAATCCGAGGCGTGTGTATAAAGGCGCAACACCGGTAGGGGTAAAAGCCCAGGCGGCAGGTTTCTCTTTTTAGAGTAAACCCGTATGTCCGGGCTTTTTGATTTTATCACGGTATGATTTAACTGTGAATGTTTATAATACCGGAAAAACGAAATGTTGGAGGAATATCTTGAATGGACAAAGCCTTGGTTGGAATAGTTATGGGCAGTGACTCGGACCTTCCTGTTATGAAAGAGGCGGCTGATATTCTGGATGATCTGGGGGTTGCTTGCGAAATAATCATTTCTTCCGCCCACCGTGCGCCGGATAAAACCGCAGAATACGCCCGCTCAGCCGCCGGCAGGGGGCTTCAGGCAATTATTGCCGGGGCCGGCGGGGCGGCCCACCTTCCAGGGGTGATTGCCTCCCTCACTACTTTGCCGGTTATCGGAGTACCCATAAAATCCGGCCCTTTAAACGGGGTGGACGCTCTTTACGCCATTGTCCAGATGCCGGCCGGAATACCGGTGGCCACCGTGGCCATAAACGGGGCTAAAAATGCCGGCATACTGGCGGCTCAGATTATAAGTTTGAAAGATGAAGCCGTCAGGCGCAGGTTTGAAAAGTACAAGTCCGGACTGGCCCGGCAGGTGGAGGAAAAGAACGCCCGCCTGGGGTCCCTGGGCGTCGAAAACTACCTGGCCGGGAAGTGAATTGAAAAGCATCTATGTTGGGAGTGGAGGATTGCAATGATTGAACGCTATACCCTGCCTGAGATGAAGAGAATCTGGTCCCAGGAAAACAAGTACAGGAAGTGGCTGGACGTTGAGATTTACGCCTGTGAGGCCATGGCCGAACTGGGGCTGGTACCGCCTGAGTCCTTGAAAATCATAAAGGAAAAGGCCGATTTTACCGTTGATCGGGTGGATGAGATTGAGGCTGTAACCAACCACGATGTAATCGCCTTTTTGACATGTGTTGCCGAGTACGTTGGGGAGGATTCCAAGTACATACACATGGGGCTGACTTCATCGGACGTGCTGGATACCGCCCTGGCCGCCCAGATGAAAGAGGCCGGCGAGATGATCCTGTCCAGGCTTAGGGAACTGCGCCCGGTACTGTTGGAAAGGGCTGCGGAGCACAGGAACACTGTGATGATGGGAAGAACCCACGGAGTTCACGCCGAGCCCATCACCTTCGGTCTTAAGATGCTGCTTTGGGCCTCGGAGACCGACCGTAATATCGAGAGAATGGAGAGGGCGCTGGAGTCCGTAAGCGTGGGTAAAATATCGGGGGCCGTGGGCACATACGCCAATATTAACCCGGCCATTGAGGCTCACGTATGCCAAAGATTGGGTTTAAAGCCTGCCGCCATATCCACCCAGGTGGTGCAAAGGGACAGGCATGCCGAATTCCTTTCAACCATGGCCATAATTGGAAGTTCCCTGGAGAAGTTTGCCACTGAAATCCGCAGCCTGCAGAGAACGGAGATATTGGAGGTCGAGGAGTATTTTGCCAAGGGTCAGAAGGGATCGTCCGCCATGCCGCACAAACGCAACCCTATAACAGCCGAGAGGATAACCGGAATGGCCCGCCTCCTTCGGGGGAATGCCCTGGTGGCCATGGAAAACGTGGCCCTCTGGAATGAGAGGGACATTTCCCACTCTTCGGTGGAGCGGATAATCCTGCCCGACAGCACCACTGCATTGGACTACATGCTTTACAAGTTTACCGCCATGATCAAAAACCTCCTGATTTACCCGGAAAACATGATCAAGAATTTGAATCTCACCGGCGGGCTGCTTTTCTCCCAGCGGGTGCTGCTAACCCTGGTAAACAAGGGGCTGACCAGGGAAAGGGCCTATGATCTGGTGCAGAGAAACGCCATGGAGTCATGGAAGACCGGGAGTAATTTCCAGGAGCTGCTTCACCGGGACGCCGAGGTAGCCTCCATACTGAGCGCTGAAGAGATTGACGGGCTGTTTGACTATAGTTATCATCTGGGCAGAGTGGATGAAATATATCAAAGATTTGGACTGTAGAAAGAGTCTTTCACCAGGGATCCCATCTGTCAGTCAATATAAAATATACGGAGGAGATCGCCGATGCTGAAGAAGGAAATGTTTTACGAAGGAAAGGCCAAGAGAGTTTATGTCACCGATGAACCCGGAAAATATCTGGTGGAATTTAAAAATGACGCCACCGCCTTTGACGGTAAAAAGAAAGGGACCATTGACAACAAGGGGATGCTGAACAATAAAATATCAGTCTTATTTTTTAAACTACTGGAGGAAAAGGGTATCAAAACCCACTTTATAGAGGCGGTGAGCGATACCGAGATGCTGGTCAGATCCCTGGAAATAATTCTGGTGGAAGTGGTGGTGCGCAATATCGCCGCCGGAAGCCTGGCCAAGAGGATAGGTATGGAGGAGGGAACAACCCTTCCGGCTCCGGTGGTGGAGTACTATTACAAAAGCGACGCACTGGGAGATCCTCTGATCAACAACTCTCACATTGCGGTGCTGGGATTGGCCACTCCGGAACAGATGGAGGTCATGAAGGAAACCGCCCTTAAAGTAAACGGCGTGCTGAAGGATTTTTTAACCGGTAAAAACATCGATCTGGTTGATTTTAAGCTGGAATTCGGCCGGCACGGAAACGAGATACTGCTGGGAGATGAAATTTCCCCGGATACCTGCAGGTTCTGGGACAGCCAAACCAGCGAGAAACTTGACAAGGACCGCTTCCGCAGGGATCTGGGCAACGTGGAGGGGGCTTACCGGGAGGTATTTAAAAGAATACAGGCGTAAGCCGTCCAGTATGGGGGGAAGACATGAGAGCCAGCGGAGGGTTTTCTACGGTGAACATGCCGGAAAACAGAATAGAGAAACCAGACAAGCCCAGGGAAGAATGTGGAATTTTCGGGGTTTACGGTAAAAATATGGATGTGTCCAGAATTACCTATTACGGCCTGTACGCCCTCCAGCACAGGGGTCAGGAGAGCGCGGGCATAGCTGTTTCCGACGGTAAAAAGGTAATGCTGCACAAGGACATGGGACTTGTGCCCGAGGTGTTCAGCCAGGAACAGCTTGACAAGCTGAAGGGACACATAGCCATCGGGCATGTGCGCTATTCCACCACAGGTTCCAGCCATCCCATAAATGCCCAGCCCCTGGTGTTCAGATATGCCAAGGGGACCTTGGGTCTGGCTCACAATGGCAATATAACCAATATATGGGATTTGCGCTCTCAACTGACATCTACCGGATCGGTGTTTCAGTCTACCACCGACAGCGAAGTTATTGTAAACCTGGTTGCCAGATACAGCCAGAACACCCTGGAAGAGGCCCTGGCCAAGTGCATGATTGACGTCAAGGGGGCCTACTCACTCTTACTAATAACAGAAACCAGCCTTATTGCGGTCAGGGACACCTATGGCTTCAGGCCTCTGAGCATTGGAAAATTGGGTGACGGGTATGTTGTGGCCTCGGAGTCCTGCGCCCTGGATACCGTGGGCGCCACCAAACTGCGGGATGTCGGACCCGGGGAAATCATAATTATTAACGATAAGGGCATTAGGTCTATTAGGGCACTTTCCTCACGTAAAAAGGCCCACTGCATTTTTGAGTATATTTATTTCGCCCGTCCGGACAGCGAGATGGACGGCTTTCAGATCAGCCAGGTAAGAAGGGAAATGGGCCGGCAATTGGCCAGGGAGTATCCTGTGGATGTGGATATAGTCGTTGCCGTTCCGGATTCGGGGACCACGGCGGCCAGAGGCTATGCCGACGAATCCGGAATACCTTTTGAAGAGGGGTTGATGAAAAACCGGTATATAGGGCGCACCTTCATACAGCCCAGTCAGGATATGCGGGAGATGGGTGTAAGGCTGAAGCTCAACCCCATGAAACATGTGCTGGAGGGCAAAAGGGTGCTGATGGTGGATGATTCCCTGGTCAGAGGGACTACCAGCAGCAAGATTGTTAAAATGCTCAGGGACTGCGGGGCCAGGGAGGTTTACCTGTGCCTCAGTTCTCCCCCGGTGGTTAAATCCTGCCACTACGGTATAGACACCTCCAATGAAAGTGAGTTGGTGGCCGCCCAGAAGTCAGTGGAGCAGATTAAAAATCTCATTGGGGTAGACGGGCTGTACTACCTGAGCCTGGAAGGGCTGCTGAACATTTTCGCAAAGGACCGGGATAACTTTTGTACAGCCTGTTTCAACGGGGATTACCCGGTGGAGATAGCGAAACCTGGAAATTCCGGCAAATTTATGCTGGAATGGTAAATTATAATACTAAAGAGGGTATCACTGATGGAAGGCAATGAGAAACTGACTTACGCCTCGGCCGGGGTAAACATAGAAGCCGGTAACAAAGCCGTTGAACTGATCAGAAAATCTGTCAAAAGCACCTTTCGGTCGGGTGTTCTGACGGATATAGGCGGCTTCGGGGGGCTATTCGCCCTGGATCCCTCCCGTTACCTGGAGCCGGTGCTGGTTTCCGGAACCGATGGGGTGGGGACAAAGCTCCGGGTGGCCATTATGATGAACAGACACCATACCATCGGCATTGATGCAGTGGCCATGTGTGCCAACGACGTACTGGTACAGGGGGCCGAGCCTTTATTTTTCCTGGACTATCTGGCCGTGGGCAGGCTTTTGCCCGAAAAGGCGGCCATGATCGTTGAGGGGGTGGCCGAGGGCTGCCGAAGGGCCGGATGTGCCCTCATCGGCGGGGAAACCGCCGAGATGCCGGGTTTTTATGGCGAAGATGAATATGATATCGCGGGATTCGTCGTTGGGGTAGTGGATAAATCGAAGATTATAGACGGATCGGCCATAAGACCTGGTGACGTTATGCTGGGGATAACCTCCTCTGGCCTTCACAGCAACGGTTTTTCCCTTGTCCGCAAGACACTGTTCGAGATAGCCGGTTATGGTGTGGAAACACACATTGAAGAGTTAGGCCGCACGCTGGGAGAGGAATTGCTGGAACCCACCAGAATTTATGTGAGACAGGTTCTTCCTCTTTTGAACCGGTACTGTATAAAGGGCATGGCCCATATCACCGGCGGCGGTCTGACCGAAAACATCCCCCGGGTGCTGCCGGATGGTACTGCCGTGGTCATTGACAGGAAATCCTGGCAGGTTCCCCAGATATTTAACATTATCCAGAGACTGGGCAGGATAGACCATGGTGAAATGCTGAAAACATTCAACATGGGTATAGGACTGGTTATGTTTGTTTCAGGTGAGCAAGCCGGAGGGGTTATTGAGTACATCCGGGCTCAGGGCGGCGAGGCCCTGGTCATGGGAGAAGTGGTGGCATCCCCTGATAAATGTGTGACCTATAAGTAATATGAGGTGAGATACCGGTGAAAAAGCTTAGGGTGGGAGTTCTGGCTTCCGGAAGGGGCTCTAATCTGCAGTCCATCATAGACCACTGTGAAAGCGGGGCCATTCCTGCCATGGTGGCCGTGGCGGTCAGTGACAGGGGAGATGCCTTCGCCCTGGAAAGGGCCAGGAATCACGGTATACCAGCGGTGCATATTCATCCCCAGTATTACGCCGGCCAGGAGGAATATGAGAGCAGGATAGTCCTGGAAATGCAGGAATACGGGGTTGATTTAATCTGCCTGGCGGGTTATATGCTATTGGTGGGAAAGGCGCTGCTGGAGGCGTTTCCGGGCCGGATAATGAACATACACCCGGCCCTGCTGCCTTCCTTTAAGGGGCTGCACGCCCAGGGGCAGGCCGTGGAATACGGGGTTCGATTCAGCGGCTGTACCGTTCACTTTGTGGATCAGGGCGTGGACACAGGCCCCATAATACTTCAGGCAGTGGTGCCTGTGTACCCGGAAGATCTGGAAGATGACCTGTCCGCCAGGATATTGGAACAGGAGCATGTCATTTATCCAGAGGCGGTCAGGTTGTATGCCGAGGGTCGGTTAAGGGTTGACGGCAGGAAGGTTTATATCTTGCAGGATGGAAAAAGAACGATGAGGTGAACCGAGTTATGGGTAAGAGAGCGATGATCAGCGTATCTGACAAGACTGGCGTGGTGGAGTTTGCGTCGGGCCTGATTAAAATGGGGTTTGAAGTGGTGTCCACCGGCGGAACGGCCAAAACATTGAGGGAAGCGGGTGTTCCGGTAACGTATATAACCAGAGTCACAGGATTTCCCGAAATACTGGATGGCCGGGTGAAGACGCTGCACCCGGCAGTTCACGGCGGGATACTGGCCAGGCGCACTGAAGATCATAAGGATCAACTGGAAAAGCAGGGGATAGGTTTTATCGACCTGGTGGCCGTCAATCTTTATCCCTTCAGGCAGACGGTGTCAAAGCCCGGTGTCACCCTGGAGGAGGCCATTGAGAATATTGATATAGGCGGACCGGCCATGGTGCGGGCGGCGGCTAAAAACCACAGGTACGTGCTGGTGGTGGTAAACCCCGAAAGGTATGGAGACATTCTGAAGGCCCTGGAGGGCACAGAGGTGGACTATCAGTTCAGACTGGGTCTGGCCAGGGAGGCCTTCGCCCATACTGCGGTTTATGACACGGCCATAGCTTCATATCTGGAGGGGATAACCGGCGGAGCTGAACTATTCCCTGAGATATTGAGCAAACCCTTTAATCTGGCGCAGGTACTGAGGTACGGTGAAAACCCACACCAGAAAGCTGCCTTTTACAGGGATCCCGCATCGGTGGGGGCTTCGGTGGGATCTGCCAGGCAGCTGTCGGGAAAGGAACTTTCCTATAACAATATACTGGATCTTAATGCAGCCCTGGAGTTAGTAAGGGAGTTTTCAGACCCGGCGGCTGTGGTAATAAAACATAACAATCCATGCGGCGCAGCCTGCGCGGAGAGCATAAGCCAGGCATACAGGCTGGCCTTTGAGGGCGATCCGGTTTCGGCCTTCGGAGGGATTGTGGCCTGCAACCGTGAAGTTAACGGGGACGCAGCCGGTCAGATGGCCGAAACATTCCTTGAGGCCGTTATAGCTCCTTCTTTTACCACAGAGGCACTGGAAATACTGGGTAAACGCTCCGGGCTGCGCATACTGGAGACCGGCAGCCTGGACGGGCAGTCAGGGGATATTCTTGATATCAGAAAGGTAAACGGAGGTCTTTTATTACAGGAGACTGACCGTAAACTGCTGGACCGGGACCGTATGGAGGCTGTGACAACTGTAAAGCCGGACCCGGCTGACCTGGAAGAGCTGGTATTTGCCATGACGGTGGTAAAGCATGTCAAATCAAACGCCATAGTGGTCACCAGGAACCGCCAGCTTATAGGTGTGGGGGCCGGACAGATGAACCGGGTGGGGTCGGCCGGAATAGCCCTGAACCAGGCCGGAGATCGCGCCAGGGGAGCTTACCTGGCCTCGGACGCCTTCTTCCCCTTTGCTGATACCGTGGAGCTGGCCGCCGGGGCAGGGATCAAGGCCATTATACAGCCGGGTGGCTCTGTCAGGGATGAGGAGTCGGTAAAGGCTTCGGAAAAGCACGGTATAATAATGGTGACAACCGGGTTCAGGCATTTTAAACACTAGGAGGCTGTTGAAAAAGTCCATCTGCGGCGTTGCGGCGGCGGCTTCAATGCTCAACGTACAAGGAGTACGCCTCCGCTTGAAGCCTTGCCGCGCCTTGCATCTGGAGCTTTTTGAACAGCCTCCGGTTGTAGTCGAATAAGTACTTTGTTGACCTCTTAATATAGTTTTGCAACACTCTCCTAGGGACGGTAATTATGGGTTTGGTTAGGTTATTGGTTATTGCGGAGGTTTAATTACATGAAAATTCTGGTGGTGGGCGGCGGGGGGCGGGAGCATGTCCTTTGCTGGAAGCTTAAACAAAGCCCCCGGGTGTCAAAAATATACTGCGCTCCGGGAAACGCAGGAATTGCCGGAGTCGCGGAATGTGTCAACATTGAGGTCTCGGATATAAAGGGACTGGTGGATTTCGCCCTGCGGCAAAAAACAGACCTCACCGTGGTGGGGCCGGAGGACCCCCTCAACAGGGGTCTGGTGGACGCTATGGAGGAACAGGGGCTGAGGGTATTCGGACCCAGGGCCTCTGCCGCGGCACTGGAAGGAAGCAAGGCGCTGGCCAAGGGCATAATGGCCAAATATGGCATTCCCACTGCGTCTTATGCCTCCTTTGAAAGCCTGTCAGAGGCCGAGGAACATATAAGACAGTTAAAGTCTCCCTGCGTGGTTAAGGCCGACGGCCTGGCCGCCGGCAAGGGGGTAATAGTGGCCATGACCGAGGAAGAGGCCCTGGGCGCCGTCAGGCAGATAATGGGCCAAAGGGCCTTCGGCAGTGCCGGGGACCGGGTGGTGGTGGAAGAAATGCTTATTGGTGAGGAATTAAGCGTTCTGGCCTTCACCGACGGGGAAACTGTCATTCCCATGATGCCGGCCCAGGATCACAAGCAGGTTTATGACGGGGACAGGGGGCCCAACACCGGGGGCATGGGAGCCTACGCCCCGGCCCCTGTATGCACCGGGGAAATATACAGTTTTGTTCTGGAAAAGGTGCTGTATCCAGTGGTAAAGGCCATGGCCGCCGAGGGAAGACCTTATAAGGGGGTTATTTACGCCGGAATGATGATAACCGACCAGGGTCCCAAGGTGCTGGAATTCAATACCCGCTTCGGAGATCCCGAGGCACAGCCGGTTCTGATGATGCTGAAAACCGACCTGGTGGATATAATGGAGTCTGTAATAGACGGCAGGCTAAAGGAAATTAAGGTGGAATGGCAAAAGGGATCCTCGGTGTGTGTGGTCATGGCCTCCGGGGGATACCCCGGAGAATACACAAAAGGCATGGAGATACACGGCCTTGAGGATGTTCCCCAGGGGGTAACAGTATTTCATTCCGGCACAGCCTTGAAGGACGGCAAAACGGTGACCTCCGGCGGAAGGGTGCTGGGAGTGACAGCCGCCGGGGAGGATATTCCCACTGCCATAGCTATGGCATACAGGGGAGTGAAGGCCATCAGCTTTGAGGGGATGCAATACCGCAGGGATATAGGACAGAAAGCGGTAGGGCGGGGGCGTTGCCGGCTAAGGAAAGGGGACACACCTCTCTAACGTGACTGCCTCTGGGGGTCGGAGGAATGTCCCCGATGCTTAGACGGTGGAATACAGGAGACAAAATAATGTATACTTATCCTCCGGCTGCAACTGTCTCTAGACTCGGTCGCCAACGGAATGCCGACCATTTTGGAGGTGGGAGGCCAGAGGTTAGAGGTTAGAAAACTTGTAGGAAACGACCTCAGAGCCATTTCTAGCTTAATCCGACTTCCAACTTCCAACATCTAACCTCCAAATTCGTAGGCTCGGTCGCCAAGAGACAGTAGCAGCCTCCGGTACATTCCGCACGGACTTAAATCACTCCCCCTCACTGCATGTCGCTGTGGGGTCGCTTGAGGGTCGCTTTTAAAGTATGCTATCACCATTCTGGATTCTGGCTCCTGGCTTCTGGATTCCGCCGTCTGCAAGACGGCAACGCCCGTTAGGGCGTTTTTTTACACTAATTTCCAAGATACCTGATCAGGTTGTCGATGATAACGGCGACCTCATAGCGGCTGGCCGGGGAATCACCGTTAAATCTCCCGTCCTCATAACCGGTGATTATTCCGGCTGTCTTCAACCTGGCTACGGACGGGGCCGCCCAGTGCCCGGCCGGCACATCCGGAAAAGGCGATTGGATGTCATGTTGATCAAGTCTGTATTCTTCAATTATTCTAATCAGCTTTGAGGCGTATTCCGGGTCGGTGGCATATCCCAGTGACTGAAGGCTCTTCGCGGCCTCACTGTAGCCGGAAGCTTCCCTTACCGGCCTATACCTCTCGGAAAGCAGAAAGCTGTTATGGTCTTCAATGCTTTCCTCCCAGCTATGGTAGGCCCTGAATTCAGTTTCCACCGTGACCAGCTTGCCGTCCTGGAATTCACTGGTGTCGGATCGCACTGATCCGGCGGGGCCTTGGCCCTTAAGGCCGAACAGGTTGTGGCTGTTTTTTCCGGTGTACTTATCCACGGGTATGAAATTGCCCCATCCGCTTTCCAGAATAGCCTGGGCAATGGTGATACTGGCAAATATCCCGTGCCTTTGCTGGAAGTAGCGGGCCGCCGGAGCAACGGTACCAATAAATTCCTCTGGTTTCACATACTCACCTCGATTACAATAATGTTTTCGGATTTGTTAATCCAGTATATTGGTAAAGCATCTTAACTGTGATAATCTTTTGTTGCGGGATGGGCAGCGGTGCCGGGCGCTTTTTGTGTGCCGGATATGATAAAATACTTGTAGATGGCGGCAAGGAATATGGAGGGGTTTTATGTTGGATATAATTATCAGGGTAAATATGTCATCCCTGGAAGTGACCATGGAAAAGCTGCCGGAAGGATACCGCAACCTGTCCGGCAGGGGGCTTACTTCCAGAGTGGTGGTGGATGAGGTTAATCCCGGAGCAGATCCCCTGGGCCCCCGGAATAAGCTGGTATTGGCCTGCGGTTTGCTGGCAGACTCCGGGGTTTCCAGTTCCGGGAGGTTGTCTGTGGGAGCCAAAAGCCCGCTGACCGGAGGGATAAAGGAGAGCAACGCAGGGGGTATAGCCGCCTATAAGATGGCCAGACTGGGTATCAGGGCCATTATTGTGGAAGGAATGTCCCAAAACGGCCATCAACACGTGCTGGTGCTGGACAAGAATGGCGGCAGTTTAAGGCCCGGCGGCGATTTGTCCATGCTGGGAGTTTATGATAAGGCGCAAAGAATATATGATCAATATGGCAAAAAAGTGGGGGCTGTGATCATCGGCCCGGCCGGGGAGAGGCGGCAGGTCACAGCGGGTATCACCAATAACGATCCCTCGGGGCACCCCGGACGCTATTGCGGCAGAGGCGGCCTGGGGGCCGTTATGGGGTCAAAGGGACTGCTGGCGGTGATACTGGATGATACCGGGGCCAGTCCCGTCGGACCCGTAAGAAGAGATCAGTTTTTGAGCCGGGCAAAACAGATAGCCCGCTGGAT
Source organism: Peptococcaceae bacterium BRH_c4a (assembly GCA_000961585.1). GTDB lineage: Bacteria > Bacillota > Desulfotomaculia > Desulfotomaculales > Desulfocucumaceae > BRHc4a. Next base: position 50,612 of record LADN01000069.1, read on the forward strand.
AAAAGAGACTCCCCAGACCGCCGAGGTGTTCCCCAAATACGGGACGGCGTCCATGCTTGACACAACCGATGCCATAGGGGGGCTGCCCACCAGGAACTTTTCAACGGGCACATTTGAAGGGGCGGAAAAAATAAACGGATATGCTCTCCACAACACCATTGTTGCCAGGGGAGGGCAGGGAACTCCCACCCACTCCTGCATGCCCGGCTGCCATATAAAATGTTCCAATGTCTTTCCCGGAAGGGACGGCAATGCCGTGGTCTCCCCCTTGGAATACGAGACCATCGGGATGGTGGGGGCCAACTGCGGAATTGACGACCTGGATGTGATAGCCAGGATCAATTATTTATGCAACGATTACGGGGTGGACACTATAGAGGTGGGATGCGCCCTGGCCGTGGCTATGGAGGCCGGGTTGATGCCCTTTGGGGATTCCGGGGCCGCCCTGGCTGCGGTGGAGGAAATGGCAAAGGACACCTTCCTGGGGAAAATTATAGCCTCCGGGGTGGTAACGGCGGGGAGGGTTCTGGGTGTCCAAAGAGTCCCGGCAGTAAAGGGACAGGGCATGCCGGCCTACGACCCCAGGGCCGTAAAGGGCACGGGGGTGACGTATGCCACATCTCCCATGGGGGCCGACCACACCGCCGGGAATACCGTAAGGCTAAACATAAGGCACAGTCAGAGGGAGGGACAGGTCAGGGCATCCCGGGACGCCCAGCTGGGAATCGCCCTCATGGATTGCCTGGGGCTTTGCGTGATGCTGGTGACCGCCCTGAAGGACAGGGGATTGCTGGCGGAACTGGTATCCAGCCGTTTTGGCCGCAATGTCACCCTGGAGGTCCTTTTAGACATGGCCCGGGAGACACTGGATATTGAAAGGGCTTTTAACAGGGGGGCGGGATTAACTGCTGCCCATGACCGGCTGCCCGAGTTTTTTTACCACGAGACAAACCCGGTGAGCGGTACGGTTTTTGATATAAACAGGGAGGACCTGGAACAATGATCAAGGTGACTTATCGGGTGAATGTTCCCTGGATGCCGGCCCAAAAGGGAGTAGTCGGCCTAGTAAGCGCACCCACCGTGAAAGAACTGCTCAGAAATATAGGATTTGAAGCAGAACAGCACTATAATGTTTTGGTGGCGGTAAACGGAACGAACAGGCTGCCGGAGGATTTTCTGGAAGAGGGGGACCATGTGGTTATTCTTCCAGCCCTGTGCGGGGGCTGAGAATATGTTCCGGGTAAAAAAACGCCCTAACGGGCGTTGCCGTCTTGCAGACGGCGGAAGCCAGGAGCCAGGAGACAGGAGACAGAATGGTGACAGCCTGCCTTAAAAGCGACCCTCAAGCGACCCCACAGCGACATGCAGTGAGGGGGAGGGGTTTTAGTCCAGGCGGATGTTCCGGAGGCTGTTATCTGGCTCTTGGCGACAGAGCCGTACGGACTGCCGAACCGGCTGCAGGACGCAGCCGGAAGCCGGAATCGACGCAAGGACGCGGCGTTGGAGGCGGTCGGCAGTCCGTTAGGCGACGAGCTTAGAGCCAGTTCAGCCGGAGGATAAGCAGATCGGACTCAAACCCCTCCACCGGCCACAGAGTGACCCAATAGCGACCCCGGAAAAACTCTGGGCTTGCATAAAAATGCTTTGGTGCTTCAGCGCTTTAATGTTTTAATATGGCATATACTTTCCTATACCAAGAAAAAACATTGTCATCATGATCAAACCCTGACCAGGGCCGGAGATGCCGGGGCCATGGGGCTGAATGCTAAAAGGCCTCTATTGACAGGCGGAAGAACCGGGGTGGGTAGGTCTATATGACAGTATCCACCCCTTAAAAAATAGATGAAGGCAGGACAAGATTCCTGATGATATAATTGATTTGGATGCACTGCAAATAGATTTTAATATGTTGATTTCGCAATGCTTTTAAAGGAGGTTGTAAGCAGTGACACTGATTCGTGAGGCCGAGCTGCCGGGCCTGGGAAAAAAATATCAGTTCAACCTGGAAAACGGTGAGCAGATGGTGGTGATCATCCATGATGACGGGACAAGGGAGATCTATTACTTTACCGAGGACGGAGACGAACCATTGGCCGCCGTCAGCCTCTCCGACCAGGAGTCCCGCCAGTTGGGGTCAATAATAGGGGGGGCCTTTTATCAGCCCCGATCACTGGAAAGGCTGGACGCCGCCATATCAGGATTGCGCATAGAATGGCTGAAGGTGCGCACAAAATCTGAAATAGCCGGTAAGAGCATAGGTGATCTGGGTCTCAGGAAAAACCACGGCATCATAATAATCGCCGTTATGGAGGATAGGGGCGGGGGACTCCCGGAAACTGCGCATATCAATCCCGGCCCGGGTTATGTTTTTGAGCCGGGCCATACTGTCATAGCCGCCGGCAGGTCTGATAAAATAAGAGGGTTTGAGAAAATGTTCGGGGGATCTCCTTAATGGTGCCCGATGTTGTATTAAACACCGGCCTCGCCTTCATCTTCATCAGCGCCGCAACCATTTTAGCCGCCCGCATAAATTTCTCCTCAATACCTTTTCTTATCTTTCTGGGCATGATGGTGGGTCCCCATGGCCCCGACCTTGAAATATTTTCATTGAAAATAATTTCCGATACCGAGTCCTTGGAACTTCTCTCCAGGCTGGGTGTTTTACTGATGCTATTCTACCTGGGACTGGAGTTTTCAGCCGGAAAACTTGCCCAGTCGGGAAAAAGCCTGTTCAAAAGCGGTATGGCGTATGTCGCGCTGAATTTTGCCAGGGGTCTGGGCTTTGGTTGGATATTTTTCGATTCATGGGCTGAGGCAATGGTGGTGGCGGGAATAACCGGTGTTTCCAGCAGCGCCATAATCACCAAGCTGCTGGTTGACCTGAAAAGGACGGCCAATCCGGAAACCGAGCTTATACTGGGCATAATGGTTTTTGAGGATGTGTTTATCGCGGCCTATCTTTCTGTGCTGTCTGGAATTATGGCTGTGGGCAGCTTGAACATCTTGAATACCGTTGTTAACGTCCTGTTAATATTTGCATTGATAATATCCACAATTACCTTTGGCCGCCATATGGGCAGGGTATTGGAGGAAAGACTAAAATTCAGGAATGCTGAAACCTTCGTGGTGGCCATATTTACAATGCTGTTGATGGCCGGGGTGTTTACTGAGAGGCTTCACGTGGCCGAGGCCATAGGGGCGCTGCTGCTGGGGCTGGTACTGGCCGAAACGACTCATAATAACAGGATAATACAGATGATCATCCCCTTGAGGGATTTGTTCGGGGCCATGTTTTTCTTCTCCTTCGGCATGGCTATAAACTGCAGATCCTTCAGTGAAGTGGCGCTGGTGGCGGCCGCTGCCGTTATAATGACCATTTTGGGAAATATCGCCGCCGGTTATATAGCTTCCGGGTTATCCGGCTATAAAAAGAGAAGGGCTGCCAATGTGGCCTTCACCATTATGGCCAGAGGAGAGTTTTCCATAATTATAGCCAGCTTTGCAGTTTCAGGCGGGCTGGACGCCAATCTCTCCGCCTTTGCGGCCCTTTATGTGGTCACACTGGCCTTTATCAGCCCGTTTCTGGCAAAGAATACAAAATTTTTTCATGATACCTTTGAAAAGGCCGGGAATTATTTAAAGCTTCCCGGCGGATGAGGCCCCAAAGAACCTTAAACCGACAGGGGGCTTTTTTTAAAATCTGGTCTTATCATAGGAGGTATTTCAATGGCTGTGTCGAAAATTTTCCTGACCAGTTTTTAACATGTTAATAAGGGAAATAATAAAAAAAATAAACCAGGAGGCATTTATATGGAGTATAAGGGGAAACTTAGGGACCACCCTCTGGACAGGCTGTTCGAGGCCGTTCTGACCCTGGAGAATACAGATGAGTGCTACAGTTTTTTTGAGGATCTATGCACCGTGGCAGAAATAAAATCAATGGCCCAGCGCTTCGAGGTTGCCAAGATGTTGGACGAGGGCAACAGAACCTACGGTGAAATAATGACCGGCACCGGAGCAAGCACGGCCACCATAAGCCGGGTTAAAAAGGCGCTGAATTACGGGGCGGATGGCTATAAGCTGGTGCTGGAAAGGATAAAGAACACTGAAGGATAGGCAAAATTATATTGACTGCAGGCAGGAAATATATTAACATATTAATATATTAACGCTTTAACTGGGTGAAATGTTGAAAATGGGGTTGGAAAGTGTGATCAGGGTACTGGAGGCACAAGAGGCCCGGGTTTTATTTTGTAAGAGGTCCGGTGAAAGGGATAGGGAACTGGAGGACCTTGTATCGGGTATAATTGATTCGGTTAGGGCCGAAGGTGATTCGGCCCTCTGTAGTCTAAGCGGTAGTTTGGACGGATACCCCCTTGCGGAGGAACAAATAAGGGTTGCAGATGAGGAAATAGAGCAGGCCGTGAAAGCGGTGGATCCGGAGTTTATGCGGGCGCTAAGGGAAGCCCGGGATAATATCCGGGTCTATCATGAAAAGCAGGCGGCCAGGTCGTGGTTTGACTGCGGCAGGGAAGGTGTGGTGCTGGGGCAATTAGTCAGGCCCCTGGAAAGGGTGGGAATCTACGTTCCCGGAGGAAAGGCCAGCTATCCCTCCTCTGTATTGATGAACGCCATACCGGCCAGGGTGGCCGGAGTACCGGAAATCGCCATGGTTACTCCCCCGGGCAGAGATGGCGCTGTTAGCATATATACCCTGGCTGCGGCAGCCGAGGCCGGTGTTACCGAGGTATACAGGATTGGTGGAGCCCAGGCGGTTGCGGCGTTGGCATACGGCACTAAAATCATCAGGCGGGTGGATAAGATAGCCGGACCTGGAAACAGGTACGTTACCATGGCCAAGAGGCTGGTGTTCGGCGCTGTGGATATTGACATGCTGGCGGGACCCAGCGAGATACTGGTGGTGGCTGATGATTCCGCCAATCCGGCCTATGTGGCGGCAGACATGCTCTCTCAGGCCGAGCACGACCAAATGGCGGCCGTGCTGCTAATCACTCCGGAGAGGGATCTGGCCCGCTCTGTGGTCTCCGAGTTGGAAAGGCAAATGGGGCTTCTGGGAAGGCAGGCGATCGCCTCCAGGTCGGTTTCCGACTATGGCGCCATTGTTATAACCGGCAGTATCGAGGAGGCCGTTGATCTGGCCAATACTTTTGCTCCGGAACACCTGGAGCTGGCGGTGAGGGATCCCTTCAGCCTGTTGGGCCGTGTCAGGGCTGCCGGGGCGGTTTTCCTGGGACACTATACTCCTGAGCCCGTGGGAGATTATCTGGCTGGACCCAGTCATGTACTTCCCACAGGCGGTACCGCAAGGTTCTTCTCTCCTCTGGGTGTGGATCAGTTTATCAGGCGGACCAGCGTTATATCATACAGCCGGAAGGCCCTGGAAAGGGAGTCCGGGAGTATAATCAAACTGGCCACAGCCGAGGGGCTGGATGCCCATGCCAGATCGGTGGAGATAAGAATGAAGCAGGAGCTGCCCAGCCTTCAGAAGAAACCGGGGTATGACGAGGGAGACGAGGTAAATATCGGCAGGTACGATGTAATACAGGAAATAGACACGGGAATCGACCGGCCCCGGAACCGGAGGGATTTACCGGCGCTGACCGGTATTCCCGGGATTACCGACAGGTTGGGCGCAGGATGGAAAGGCATTCCGGACATAAAAAAACCGGGGGGAGGTAATGGAGCCAATGGGTGACAGTTTTGACCCCGGAAGGCTGAAAAGACAGGATTTGAATGGGATGGAGCCCTACGACGCATATTACGCGCCGGGGGTAATCAGGCTGGACGCCAATGAAAATCCCCATGATTTTCCCGCTGAGGTGAGGGAATACATGGTTTCCCGGATGGAGCCCCAGTTTTTTGGGCGTTATCCTGACTCTATGGCCAGGGAACTGGTACGCGACCTGGCCTCATTTTTTGCTGTGGGTACAGAAAACATAATGGTGGGAAACGGTTCTGACGAGCTTATACTTAATATAATGCTGGCCTTTGGGGTAGGCAGAAAGGTGCACATAGCCTCCCCAACATTCTCAATGTACGGCATTCACGCCAGGGTGGCTGGCGCCGCGCCGGTTAACGTGCAGAGGGATCAGGACTTCGAGGTTGATGTGGAGGCCATGATCAGGTCGGCCGGGGAAGAGCCTTCTGTAATAATAATATGTAATCCCAACAATCCCACCGGAACTGTTACCAGTCCGGAAGACATAGCCGCCCTGGCCGGATCGGTCAATTCACTGGTGGTGGTGGACGAGGCCTATATAGAATTCGGCGGGCAGTCCTGTATTCCGCTTTTGGATAAATACCCCAATCTGATGGTGCTGAGGACATTCTCCAAGGCCTTTGGGCTGGCCGGAATGAGGGTGGGCTACCTGCTGGCCTCTCCGGAAGTGGTGCGGGAGCTGATGAGAATAAAGCAGCCTTTCAATGTTAATTCATTTTCCCAGATGGCGGCCCGGGCTGTTCTGAAATTCAGGAGTCTTTTTCAGGATAGTATAGGGCGGATCATTATTGACAGGAAAAATTTGGAGCAAAATCTAAGGCAGATACCCGGAGTAAAGGTCTACCCCACTGTGGCAAATTTTCTTTTTTTCAGTACCGGGGCTCCGGCCGGTGAGGTATATCGGGGCCTTCTGGAAGAGGGAGTAATGATAAGATTTATAGGCGTCCCCGGCAGGGGGGATTACTTAAGGGTTTCTGTGGGCACAGAAAGAGAAAACAATATTTTTATTGATAAGCTTAAGTCTGTTCTGGCTGCGCCTAAATTTTAAAATGATGCAGGAAATAATACAATGGTGGAAAATAAAGATTGTTATATGCATATCAAGTTTGGCCATGGATGGGGTTTTGTAATTGTTTGAAAGAAAGTCAATATTTGAAAGAAAAACCGGTGAAACCGACATAAAGGCGGTCCTGGACCTGGACGGTCAGGGAAAGGTTAAATCAGCCACCGGAGTAGGCTTCTTTGACCACATGCTGGACCTCCTGGGAAGGCATGCCGGCTTCGACCTGGAACTGGATGTCAGGGGAGATCTGGAGGTGGATGCCCACCACACCATTGAGGATGTGGCCATATGCATGGGCCGGGCACTGAAGAAAAGCCTGGGGGAAAAAAGAGGCATTAACCGCTACGGGCATGTTATACTGCCCATGGATGAGGCGCTGGTGATGGTGGCCCTGGACCTGAGCGGACGCGGTTATCTCGGGCTGGATGCTTCATTTGGCGCATCCCGGGTGGGTGACATGGATACCGAGCTGGTGGAGGAGTTTCTAAGATCCTTTGCACTGAACGGGGAATTAACCCTTCACGTCAGGGTTCTGTCCGGGAGAAACACTCACCATGTTATAGAGGCCATATTCAAAGGACTGGCCAGAGCCCTGAAAATGGCCGTTACCCGCTGCGGGGGAGAGGAGGTGCCGTCCACAAAGGGTGTTTTATGAAATACTGAGGGAGAGTAAAAGTTTATTTTTTTTGTTTTGTTTATATATGGAGGGTGCTAATTTTGATCGCCATCATTGATTATGGTATGGGTAACCTGCGCAGCGTTGAAAAAGGTTTTGAAAAAGTGGGGGTAAAGGCCAGGGTGGTAACCGACCCGGCCGAGGTTGACCGTGCCGAAGGGGTTGTGCTTCCGGGGGTGGGGGCCTTTGCCGAGGCCATGGAAAATTTAAAGAATACCGGCATGGATGAGGCCGTTAAGAAAGCCATAAGGGAAGGACGCCCCTTTCTGGGTATTTGCCTGGGTCTTCAATTGCTTTTTGAGGCCAGTGAGGAGTGGGGGCACAGCCGGGGACTGGGTATTTTTCCGGGACTGGTCAGAAGGCTTCCCGAACTGCTCAAGGTGCCTCACATGGGCTGGAATCAGGTTAAATTTATGGGTGAACACCCTATTTTGAAGGATGTGCCCGACAATTCAGCATTCTATTTTGTGCATTCCTATTATGTAGACCCTGAGCAGGACGCCATCAGGGCCGGGATTACCGATTATGGTATGCAGTTTACATCGGCCGTGGGCTATGAAAATGTTTTTGCTATTCAGTTTCACCCGGAGAAGAGTAGTACCCTTGGTCTGCGAATACTGCGGAATTTTGGGGGGATTGTTGAGAAATGTTAATATTTCCTGCTATTGATATTCGTGAGGGACGTTGTGTGCGCCTGGTGGAAGGCCGGCCTGACATGGAGACGGTTTATTCCGATGATCCTGCCGCCATGGCCAGGCTGTGGCAGGACAAGGGCGCCCGCTGGCTGCATGTGGTGGACCTGGACGGGGCCTTCAGCGGTTCTCCCAAAAATATTGATGTAATAAAGAGAATCAGGGAGACAGTCAGTATTCCAATACAGGTGGGGGGCGGCATACGAGACCTGAAAGTAATCGAAAACCTGTTGGGAATGGGTATCAACAGGGTTATACTGGGAACAGTGGCCATAAACGACCAGGAGATGGTGGCCTCGGCCTGTGCAGAATACGGAGAGGCAGTGGTGGTGGGCATAGATGCCAGGGACGGAAAGGTGGCCATAGAGGGTTGGGGGGTCACCGCTGAAAAGGATGCCCTGGATCTGGCTGTGGAAATGAAGGGTATAGGTGTACGGAGAATTATATACACAGACATATGGCGGGACGGAACCCTAAAAGGCCCCAACGTTGAAGCCGTCAGGGATATGGCCGGCCGGGCCGGGGTAAAGGTGATAGCCTCCGGGGGAATAAGCACACTGGATGATCTCCGGTCCATAAAAGGACTGGAGCGCCTGGGTGTGGAGGGTGTAATCGTGGGCAAATCACTCTATGCCGGCACGGTGCTGCTGGAGGATGCCCTTGCCCTGGCTGACGTGGGACTGGAGGAAAATGTGTGCTGACCAAAAGGATAATACCCTGCCTTGATGTTACCGGGGGCCGGGTTGTCAAGGGCACCAATTTTGTTAACCTGAGGGATGCCGGCGACCCTGTGGAGCTGGCCGCATTTTACGACCTCGAGGGGGCCGATGAGCTGGTGTTCCTGGATATAACGGCTTCTTGCGAGGGCAGGAAAACAGTTCTGGATATGGTATACCGGACGGCGGGCGAGGTTTTTATACCGTACACCGTCGGTGGCGGTATCAGCACCCTGGAGGATATCAGGCAGATGCTTTCGGCCGGGGCCGACAAAGTCTCCATCAACACGGCGGCTGTCAAAGACCCCGGACTGGTGGGCCGGGCCTCGGCCCGCTTCGGCAGTCAGTGCATAGTGGTGGCCATTGACGCCAGGAGATCGGGGCCAGACCGGTGGGAGGTTTATATCCACGGGGGCAGGACCTCCACCGGAATAGATGCCCTGGAGTGGGCCCAAAGGGTGGAATCCCTGGGCGCCGGAGAGATATTGCTGACAAGCATGGACAGGGATGGCACCAAGGATGGTTACGACCTGGAACTCACCCGCGCCATATCCGGATCGTTAAAAATTCCGGTTATTGCCTCCGGGGGAGTGGGAACCCTTGAACACATCGTTTCAGGGCTCACAGAGGGTGCGGCCGACGCCGCCCTGGCGGCTTCAATATTTCACTTCGGTGAGTACAGCATAAAAACAGTTAAAGAATACCTGAGAGACAGGGGAGTCCCCGTCAGAATTTAAGCCGGGAATTGGTGATAGGTAGTTGGCGAGAGAATTGGGGGTTTATGGCAGTTGCCTTTTGATATTGACTCATTAAAATTCAACGAACAGGGGCTTATTCCGGTCATCGTCCAGGATGTGGACACCGGGTCGGTGCTGATGTTGGCCTATATGAACCGGGAGGCCCTGGAAAAGACCCTGGAGAGCCGGGAAACCTGGTTTTGGAGCAGGAGCCGGCAAAAATTCTGGCATAAAGGCGAGACATCGGGAAATACCCAGAAGGTAAAGGAAATATATTATGACTGTGACAGGGATACCCTCCTGGTGAAGGTGACACAGCGGGGAGCCGCCTGCCACGAGGGGTATTTCAGTTGTTTTCACAACAGTATAGAATCCGATGGGCAAGTGGTCACCGTGGGTGAAAAATATTTTGACCCGGAAAAGGTGTACGGCAATACCAAAGTCATCGGAGAAAAATGATACTATGGAATTTATGCCGGTCAAGCTGATTTATATTAATTATAGATGATGTTGCCGCTCCCAGACCGATCCCGAAGGCATGGCAAACGGCTGTCAGTACGACAGAGCCGGCAGTTTTTTACCGGAAACAAAAAGCTCGTCCTTTCACCCTTTCCGGCCATCGATCATATAGTATCGGTGAGCTAAAAAAGGAAAGGGGTGAAAGAAAGGTGAAAATCGCGGTGGAAATTTATGCTGAAAAGCCGCTGAATATCAAGGACGGAGCATACTTTAAAACTGCGCTTATGGCCATGGGCCGGATTGTGGAAGGTTCGGAGGGGACCGACAGTTTTGGTTTTGCTTCTGTGGTCATCAGTGAAAAGCGTGTGGCGGGACTGGGAAGGGACTTTGTTTACACCCTGGCATCCTTTCCGGCCGGAATGGGTGCAATTGAAGCAAGGCCCGGCGCATATTTAAACCTTGCAGATATTCCGGAGGACATTACCCTGGATATTGAGACAAATCTTATACTGGACCAGGGTATACTGGCCGATGTCCTTGGGGTGCGGCTGATTGGGGCACAGGGAAAAAGCGTGGATATTCCCCTGTGCCGCCCGGATGTTCCCGTCTGGTGGCAGGGAAGGGGGAAATACACCATACCGCTTTATGGCCTCCTGCGGTCCAGAATTCTACAGGCGGTTTCTTAATTAAAGAAAAGATAAAGCAGAAAGCACGGTTCGGTGAGACCGTGCTTTCTGCTTTCGGTTACTGCGGGAGTCCTGACTATATGAAAAAGCGGGAAAGTAAGGCTGCCACCAGTCCGGCGGTCAAAACCCTCATTACTGCTCCCAGTACCGCAGCACCCATGGCCTCCTTCTCGTTCAAATCGGTACAGCCGGCCCATACCGCCGGGATTTGCCCGAAAATGACAGAGAAGGGAAAACCGGAACAGGCCAGCACAAAGGATCCGATGACCATTTGAGGAGCGATGGCTGCCGGGTTTGCGGCTACAGCGGCCTTCAGCATACCCATAGCCAGCGTGGGGGAAACCAGTATGGTAATTATTCCGGTGTCGGGGTGGATGGAAAAGGCGGAGAGCATGGCTGTAAGTGCATTTTTGATTGGAGCCCAGTATCCCAGGAAATCCAGCCCGCCTATAATTGCATAAATAACCACACCGGCCGGGATAATCAGTAAAAACAAAAGCTCCGCTCCCTCCCGGGCGGCCCCGAAAATAGTGGGAAGGGCCGCGGTTTTGGGGGTAAACTGGGGCAGCTCGTCCAGTTTGACCGCCTTTGTCTGGCGGTATATGGTAAGGCGAAGGAGCGGCGGAACCAGTACCAGCGGAAGAAACACAGCAATGACAATAACCGGAAAAACCTTGATGCCAACGGTAGTCATAGCCAAAAGTCCCAGCATGAGGGTGGAGAATGACTGCTGGGATTGAACCATGGTGGCGATGGCGATTTTCTGCTCATCCTTGGTGGCCCCTGCTTTTACCAGTATGGGGCCGGCTATCCGGCCGGCGGCGTTGATGTCTCCCAGTATGTTGTAGACTGCGGGTATCACGACGGCGGAGTTTACCCTGAAATATTTCATGATGGGGACAAATATCCTGATTAATGCGTCGGTGAAACCGAGCCTCTCCAGGATCCGCCCGATCATAACGCTGACGATGATGGCCACGCCCACATAGGAGGGAGACCAGACCCCATTGTTCCAATTACCGAAGATAAAAACTTTGAATATGGTGTAGGCATTGTTTACCATAGCGTCAAAAATACCGGCAATCACATTGGGTTTGAAAAACAAGCCAATTAATGACAATACCACCAGACTGATACCCACATATTCAACCTTGATCATGGTCCTCTTTTCGGGGGTTGGACTGCTTTCAAGGTTTGACATCGGTTTTTCCTCCTTTATTATTCATTTTTCAACAGGAAATCGTCTGCAATCATTCCGGCATAAGACTGAATAGCTTCGGATCCGAAGGACTTAAGGGGTGTTGAGGTATAGCGTTCACGGAACAAAACCACTTCCACGCCGGGCAGCAGCCTCTGAAGGGCCATGGCCAGCGGCAGGCCGTTTTCAAATATCTCCAGGGCATGTGAATTTCCCACCAGGAAATTCATACCCAGTTCCCTGGCCTTGTCGGTTAAGGGATGCCCATCGGGAACCCGGCTGATGGAGGCAAGCAGGGTATCCACCTCGGGATGCTCCCGGACTGCCTGCTCAAGATGGGCTGGCGTAAAGCCGGTGTGGGGAAAAATGTGAAGAACTGTTTCCACCTTGCTGTCCGTGGACCCGCATAATATCTTGCCGCCGGTGACTACGTTGGTTTCCTCCACATTGACGCAGTTTCGCACATCCCTCTCGGCTTTCAGCATACAGCGATCTTCTTCCATACACATGAGGTTGTCCAGGCGGGAGAGAATGTCACCCAGGGTCTTGACCTCGGGCAGGGCTTTCCCCACATACATTATGTTGCCCGGAATCCCGCCGTAGGCTATTTCAACCCGGAAGGCCCGGTGTCCGTGCAGGTAGGACAGCCCGGGATGCAGTCCGTGAAAAGCCTCGTGCAGCTCAAAGGCGGCAATGTTATACAGGCCCAGATAAGTTTTCATGGTTACTCCGCCGCAGTTAGCGGCATCGGCAATGGGATGGTGGGCAACAATAGCGTCAACTCCGGTTGCCCCGGCCAGTTCAATGGCTACCTCGGTCAGGGTCATCAGAACGGCCAGTTTCTGTACCGTCTGACCCGGGCATCCGAACACAAGGCCGGGGATTTCAGTGACTTCCTTGCCAGGAATGCCGGAAGATTTCACAACCACAAAGGGGTTTTTCCCGGAGAATAAATCTGTGAGTCCTGACGGCACCCTCCCGCCGGTAATGGTATTAAGGGCACGCACGATGTCTTCCACGGCGGTTTTTCTGTTGTCCATTTTTAACTCCCCCATAAATAATGTTTGGTCCTCCCTGTTATTTTTCTACCCTCCTTTCTTTTGTGCTTTAAGACCCAGCGGTTACGGCCTGAAAGCAAAAAAGCCGCCGGTTTAAAGGCTGATGCATAGACATCAACCCTTAAACCGACGGCTTTCTGGGTTCCATTAAGGCTCCCGCAACCTGATCGGCCCGAGCGCTCCCGATCGGTATTTTTCCGGGGATTAGGCGGAAAAATACCTGACTTCAGCAGCACAATACCTTTTAATTTTACAATTTAAATTTCCTTTTTATCCTTCAGTAAGCGGCTCATAAAGAACCGCAACAGTAGCGGCAACCTCGTGTTCAGGGTCATAGTCCTTAAGGACCGTTTTGATTTTTAACCCCAGCTCTGCTTCAAACTGGGCCTTCAACCGCTTCTTGTTTTCGTCAAGCAAGGCTACGTCCAGCATGCGGGTAACCGAGCGGTTAACCTTGTCCAGCGCCTTCAGGCCGGGAATCCGGCGGTGTTCGGCGAGAATAACAATTTTGCTGCCTATGATGTCCACCCGGAGACGTTTAACCCCAATTTCATACATCTCCTGGTTAACGCTGTTATAAACCTTCGCCACCGCCTGCTTAAGGTCAGACAGGGATTGAAACAATTCAAATCCCCTCACTTGTTCAGATTATTAGAAATAATACGACACAAAATGCTAAAATCCTTCTTAAAAAAAATTTTTATATACGGAATTTAAATAAGCCAGATAAGGCAGACAAAGGAATGGGGCAGAACCAGATTGTATTTAATACCAAATGTCACTGGCCTGCCCCTATACATTTAATGACAGGTACCCAGGCATGGTATGCCAAGATATTCAATTAACTCTTCGTATCCCATGTCTATAAGGTAATCCCGGCCTTTCATAAGAAAAAGAAGCGCTTTTCCATGGCGAATCTGTTTTCTCAACCCTATCAGCAATTCGTTTTTCAAATGGCGGTAAATTTCCTCCAGGGCCGAGGATTCCAGCAGAAAAATCAGGTCAGCGCTGGCATCGCGGAAACCAAGAAAGGGCTGTAGGCTGACTCTTATACTGTCCTCAAGTATTTCCCATACCTGAATGGTGCTTCCTTCACTCCCATCGCTGTTCCGTGGAAGAATGCCAATCTTTCCGTTAATCTTTATTTCTGAAAAAATTTCTTTGTTAATGTTTAGGCAAATCCGCCACGTTTCAATATCATTAAGTATTATATCAGTTGTCATTTTATTCACCCCGAGCGAGACCTGATGTCCAGGTCTGAATTCCCTTATTGATAAAATTTGTTTATATCCTGGCGCCCAGGCGATAGCCCTCGTGAATCGCCTGATACAGCCCCCTTGGAGAGACAGCGTCGCCAATAATATGCAATTCGTCCACCATGAATTCCAGTTCCTGGAAAAGACCTTGTTGCGACTGTCTTTCAGCCAGTACCACCGTGTCCGCCTCCACTGCCAGATCCCCATTTTCCTTAATTACCACCACTCCGGCATCGGTGATTTCTTTTACATATACCCCGGTAATTGTTTTAATGTTCATCTCTTCCACCCAGGAAGCATGCCTCCACTTCCAGGTGGGCATAACATCTTCGGCAATGCGCTTGGCCTGTTCTATGACCACTACTTCATGTCCGGCCATGGAAAGATATTCGGCGGTGCTGAGGCCCACTTTTTTTCCGCTGATGACCGCCACCCTTTTGCCGCACTGGACTTTGTCTTCCATTACCTCAAAGGCTGTAACCGCTTTTTCCGCACCCGGCAGTGATCCGTGGTCAATACCTGATCCGGTGGCCGCCACGGCCACGTCAAACCGGTGTAGCATTTTACGAAATTGTTTTGCTGTCATTTCCACCCCCAGCTTAACCTCTATTCCGTACTTTTCAATCATTGCCTCGTAATAAGACAGCAAATCCTCCAGATCCTGCTTGTTGGCCAGGTCGTGATTGGAGTAGACTCTTAGCTGACCTCCCAAACTCTCCTTTTTCTCGTAAATAGTTACCTTGTGCCCCCTGCGGGCCGAAGTCACCGCGCATTCGAGTCCGGCCGGGCCGCCGCCGATGATAATGACGTTTTTCTGGTAGGCCGGTGGTCTTATCTGGTATTCGGGCTCCACTTCGTGGCCCAGCACTGGGTTTATGCTGCATATGTACGGCAGATCCCTGAAAAGCCTGGAAAGGCAAAGCAGACAGCCGATACAGGGCTTTACTTCCCTTGTGCGGTCTTCTGCAACCTTGTGCAGACGTTCCGGGTCAGCCAGGAACGGTCGGCATACTTCCCAGAGATCGAACTGCCCTTTGGCAATGCTGTCGTTGGCCATAACTGCTCCCGGCAATCTCACCCCAAAGGCAAGGGGAATGTTTGGAATTTCTTTTTTGGCCTGCTTTGCCAGGTAATTCCAGTGCCCTGGGGCAACATCCCGGCCAATCGAAGAGGCCGGCGATTCCTGCCAGCCAATGCACATGCTGATCATATCCACTCCGGAGTTGGCAGCCATTTTTATCAGTTCCAGACATTCCTCCTCGGTGTTCCCCCCATACTGGTCCATAAGTTCTGTTCCGTTAAGGCGTACTATCAGCAGGTGATCTCCGATGGCTTCTTTCATTTCCATAAGCAATTCCTGCATAAAGCGCCCCCTGTTTTCCAAAGAGCCGCCGTATTCGTCAGTGCGCCGGTTGGTAAATTTGGACAGGAAATTGGCAAGAATGTAACCCATGAAAGAAGTTACCTCAACCCCGTCAAATCCTACTTTGATAGCCCGCTTGGCTGCCTCCACGTGCTCCTTTATGCACTGCTTTATGTCATCTTTGCTCATCTCGCGTGGAGGGCGGAAGTGAGGCAGGGTTTGGGGCACCACCGAGGGCGCAGCGCAGTACCCGAGATCGATTCCGCCGTATCTTCCGGCGTGAAGTATCTGCTGGATGGCCACTGCGCCGTTTTCCTTGAACATGGCGGCAATCCTCTCAAACTGTGGGAGGAACTTGTCGTCATATATTGCTACCTGGCGGAAATATGCCTTTCCCTCGCCCTTGGGGTCGGGATAAGCGCCCTGGTTGGTGATCATCCCTGCCCCCGTTGAGGCAATAACCCGGCAGCGCTCGATCTCGCGTTCGGTAATATACCCGTCCCGGGTATTATAGTTGGAAACTCAGCAGGCGGCATATTTAACACGGTTTTTCAGCTCATACCCGCCCACCTTTATTTTCTCAAATAATTTCGGCAACTTTGCTTCTCCCAGTCTTTGCATTAAATATCACTCCTTAGCTTAATAATTAAAAGAATAACACTTTTGGGTGATGGTATTGAGCAAGGCAATATTTCATAATAAAAATGAACACGAAAATGTTTTTTTAAAAAATCACCGGCAGTTGTAAAAATTGAATTGCCTTTTGCTATAGCAATATTATAGCAATAATCATACCAGCCCTTTGATGAGCTCACCTTTTATATTGGCTTCAGACCGTTAAAGGAGGTATGTTTCTTTGGGGGAAATGTTGCTTACCGCCAAACAATTAGTTGACATTCTGGACTGCATCCGCAATGGAATAATTGTCGTCAACCGTGAGGGGACGGTTGTAATGGTTAATGCTGCGGCGAAGAATATGATGAGATTCGAGGAACAGGTGGTCGGCAGGCCCATCACTTCGGTGGTGCCTAATACTAACATGCTCCATATTATTAACACCGGGCAAAGCGAATTCGGCAAGCGGTTTGTATTTAACAACAAAAACTTTGTGGTCAACAGGACCCCCATATTTAACGGGGACACGGTGTTGGGGGCGGTAACCGTTTTTCAGGATGCAACGGAACTGGAGGAAGCGTTAACGGAACTGGAGTCTTTCAAGAAGATAAACCAGGAGTTGGAGGCCATTATAAACTCTTCATACGACGGGATACTTATAACCGATGGAGAGGGTAACGTACTGAGGATAAATCAGGCCCTCCTGCGCGTGACCAGTCTTAGCGAGGAAAATTTTTACGGAAAGAAAATAGATGACCTCTTCAATGAGGGGCAATTTTTTTCGGAGCCCATAGCAAAATTAGCCAGGGTGAGAAAAAAGGTCGTTTCAGGCATCCAGGAAATTAAAACCGGAAAAGAAGTTATGGTAACATCAACCCCAATGCTGGACGATAACGGGGAAATAATCCGTATTGTTACAAATGCGAGGGACATGTCCGACCTCATTAACTTGCAGGAGCAGCTGGCCCAGCAGCGGGAGGTGAGCGATCACCTGCGCCAGGAATTTAACCGTCTGCTGGAAGATGAATTAAAATCAAACGAGGTGATTACCGATAATCAGGATATGATTAAAATACTTGAATTAACCAGGCGCATTGCCGGCAGCGAAGTGATCATCCTTCTTCTGGGCGAGTCCGGCGTGGGAAAAGAGATATTTACCAAGTTAATCCATATCTGGAGTAAAAGAAAAGGGGCTTTTATCAAGGTCAACTGCAGCGCCATACCGGCTCCCCTTTTGGAATCAGAGCTTTTTGGGTATTCCGGCGGGGCCTTTACCGGAGCTAAAAAGGAGGGCAAGCCGGGGCTTTTTGAGCTGGCCGATGAAGGGACACTTTTTCTTGATGAGATTGAGGATTTGCCTCTTGAACTGCAGGGCAAGTTTCTAAGGGTATTGCAGGATCAAGAGTTTATCCGGCTGGGAGGTACCAAAGTAATAAGGGTAAATGTCCGGCTCATAGCAGCCAGCAATAAAGATCTCAGTGAAATGGTCCGGGAGCGGAAATTCAGGGAGGATCTTTACTATCGCCTTAATGTGGTTCCAATCACCATTCCTCCGCTGCGTAACAGGAAAGAGGACATACCTTTGCTGGTGGATCATTTTCTTCGGAAATTCAATCAAAAATACGGCGCCAGAAAGATAATTCCTCCCGGGTTGCTAAAAGGTTTCGTAGATTATTGCTGGCCGGGAAACATCAGAGAATTAAAAAACATTATCGAGAGACTGGTAGTCACCAGCCCCGGTGACATTGTCAGCGAAGACACTTTTTGTGCGGCAAGTCAGGGGGTTCAACCGGGAAAGGAAAGAATCGCCAGGGAGTTCCCTTCCTCTCAGCAAGCATCCGGAGTTGCAACCCTAAAATTGAAAGAAGCCGTTGAACGAACTGAAGTAGAGATTCTTCGTGCCGCAATGGCCAGATATAAAAATTTACGTCAGATGGGCCGTGCGCTGGGTATATCCCACACCGCAGTTTTGAAAAAGATAAAAAAGTACGGGCTGTCCTGTTAACAAAGGTTTCCAAAGGAAACCAAAGATAACAGAAACAATGTGAATTGGAAATATAAGTTTCCAATTCACATTGTTTTTTGAATTACTCTAATTGGCTTACTATTTGCAAATGAAAAACAGAAATTTCCTGCGAGGGGGTATATTAATGCTGGAACACTGCGTTCCCTTCCCGGAGGACTTCGCAAAGTTATACCGCCAAAAGGGGTGCTGGGCGGATATAACCATTTGGGAAATGCTGGAGTCCTCAATCAAAAAGTACGGTCCCAAAGAGGCCCTGGTTTATGGCGATGTGCGCCTGACCTACAGCCGGCTTGGGCAAAAAATCAACCGCCTGGCCTGTCATTTCATTGAAGTGGGTCTTAGGCCCCTGGACCGGGTTGTACTACAAATCCATAGCGTGCCGGAGCTCGTCTACACTTTCTTTGCCCTGGTGAAAATAGGGGTTATACCCATTATGGCCCTGCCGGCTCACCGGCACACGGAAATCAACTATTTCATCAGCCACTCCGAAGCGGTTGGGTATTTTATCCCCGATTTTTACCGTCGTTTTGACTACCTGAAAATGGCCGAAGAAGTTAAGGCGGAACAGGAAACCCTCAAATTCATCTTTGTAGCCGGAGAAGGAAAAGATGACCAAATCTCACTGGTAAAGCTCCTTGATGCACCGATTGAAGGGAAATACCCCGAAGATTACCTGAACAGATACCGGCCGGATCCGGGCGAGGTGGCACTTATGCTTCTTTCCGGCGGAACCACGGGTATTCCCAAGTTGATCCCCAGGACGCACAATGACTATGTGTACAACTGCCGGCAGAGCGGCATGATGGCAGGGTTTGATGAAGACACCGTATACCTTGCGGTGCTGCCGCTCAGCCATAATTATACCCTGGCTTCTCCAGGCATGCTGGCAACCTTTAATTATGGGGGAAAAGTGGTGATTTCTCCAGGTATTGATGAAGAAGCCGTTTTTTCCCAGATAGAAAAAGAAAAAGTGACTGTTACCGGCGCTGCGGTTCCCCTTATTTCAAGGTGGGTTAATTCTTCTATTCTGCCGAATTACGATTTCAAATCGCTTAAAGTGGTACAGAACGGGGGAGCCAGGCTGGCTCCGGAACTCCGCAGGATGCTCATTGAAAAATTTGGCTGCATACCCCATGAAATATTCGGAACCGCCGAGGGACTTTTGAATATGACCAGGCTGGACGATGACGAGGAAACCATCATCAACAGTTCGGGGGCGCCGGTATCTCCATTCGATGAGATCAAGGTGGTTGATGATAACGGCAACGAAGTGCCTGACGGGATGCCGGGGGAACTGATCTGCCGCGGCCCGTACACAATACGGGGATATTACAAGGCGCCCGAACATAATGCCAAGGCCTTTACCCCCGACGGCTTTTACCGGACAGGTGACATTATGCGGAAAAACGACCGTGGGTACTTGTTTACCGAAGGCCGGAAAAAGGATCTGATCAACCGTGGCGGTGAAAAAATAAGCTGCGACGAGGTGGAGAATTACATACTGTCGCACCCGAAGGTGGAAAATGTCTGCCTTGTGGCCATGCCAGACGATGTCTTCGGTGAAAAGGGCTGCGCCTACATATTGCCTAGGGAGGGCCAAAACATCACCTTTGAGGAGATTTTTAAATTTTTAAGCAGTCTGAACATCGCCAAATTTAAAATTCCCGAGAGGGTGGAAGTAGTCCGCGAGTTTCCGCTCAGCCCGGCCGGAAAGATTCTCAAGAGGCGGCTGCGGGAAGACATAACGGAAAAGCTGGCCCTGGAAAAATCGGCAAAGGTGGTCAGTAGCAGTTAACCCTAAAAAAATAATCGGGGGGTAGACGGATGCATTAATCAAGGGTAAATATTACTCAGTGGTTGGATAATTTAAAATTTAACAGGTTTCATGCTCTGGTGCTGGCTGCAGATGGCCGGGTTCAGCTTCAGCCAGTATTTCCTAATCTTTGCAATACCAAGCTTTTGCTGTGCGCTCCTTGTTTCATTTTATCGCATAAACGTAAAAGGCGAGGGTTTGGAGGTAATCACCGAGAAACTGACAACAGAAGCGTAAGCCATCAATTATCGAGTAATTTCAGGCTGCTGGCATAGACTATGTCGGTAGCCTGACAAGCCCTAAGTTTAATAAGTTATTGAGATTATGAACACCTTCTGGCAAAATGATGCAGGAGGTGTTTTTTGACTGGAATGTAAAAAATTATATGTAAGAGGGTGGGAGCATCCCGCCCCCACCCTTTGGTTTCAATTCCACCGGGCATATCCCCCGTTTTAGTTTTAAGGTACCCGGTACGCATAAACCCTGCCAGGGAGTGTTGACAATAAAGATTAAACTTCTCCGAATGCTTTATTTATGTTTTCCGGTGTTGACGCCGCAGTAAAATAAGAAACTGCAAATAAACTGATAAGAGATGCCAGAGCCCCCACCGTTCCCGATATAAAACCGCCGGGATCACTTATCATGCGGCTTACAATGATAAAGGTAAGCAGACCCGCCACCATCGAAGCAAACGCCCCCGCAGACGTAGCCCGCTTCCACCAGAGGGTCCCGACGATTAAGCCTGTACTGGCCGAACCAATTAGCGCAAAAGCAATGTACTGCATAAGAGCGAGAAAAGGAGGCATCCTGACCAATGTAATTATTACTGCTACGGTAACCATAAAAACCATTACAAGACGGGTCATAGCTACACATGTCCTGGCCACTTGTTCAGAATTTGGATCAATACCCTTTGCGGGAACAATGACCCCCTTGTATAAATCATTTGAAATAGCCGAAGCACCGGTCAGCAGCGCTCCATCGGTAGTGGACATGACGGCGCTCCATAAGCCTGCCAGAAACAAAGCAGACAACAGGGGCGGGAAAAGCTTGGTAATCATCGTAACTGCTACAGTATCAGGCTTCAGGCCGGGTAATAAAATAGCGCCGCCCAATCCCACTGCGACAACCCATACTATTGTGGCCAGATAACCCAGATATTCAAAAATGAGAATCCTGCGCACGTCTTTTTGACTCCTGGCGCTTAGGGCCAGATGCATACTGTACGGCTGGGTAATGAAAGCGAAGAACCAGTATAAAGGCATTGCTATCTGCACCGCCAGAGTAAATTGTGAACTGGTGAGTGCTACTAACTTCGGGTTTTGTTCGGAAAGGACAGAGTAAATCTTGCCAATTCCTCCAGTCATATTGAAAACAGCAGATGTGACCATGATAATCATTAACAGCATCACAATCCCCTGAATCCCATCGGTTAAGATATCGGCATGCCTCCCGCCGGCAATGCTGTAAATAAGCATAACCAGACTGCCTATAACAATCCCCACCCACAAAGGCGCCCCTATTATTTGTTGCATCAATATCCCGCAGGCTTTAAACTGAGCGACCAGCATTAAGGTGATGGCGGCAAAAACAATGATGCTGTATGCGACATAGACAGGCTTAGACTCAAACCTTTTCCCGACCACTTCCATGGGCGTCTGGGCGTTTAGTCGAACAGCCATCTTTCTAAGGGGCATAAAAATCACAATGGTCACTGCGATAGCGCTAAGCATAAGCCACCCCGCATAGCTGAACGCAGAAAAACCGAAAGCATAAAAGAGGGCCGGACCCCCTATAAAAGCACTGGCGCTTACTTTGGTGGCCCATACCACCAGCCCCAATAAAACACCTCCATATATTCCCCCGCCAGTTGTGAAGTCAGTCAGACCCTTAGTTCTTTTTGATGCCCATGCGCCCACACCTGCTACCAGGATAAGAATATAAACAATTAAAACTATCGTGCTTAGAATTGCCGCATCATTCACGCCATTTCCTCCTTTCAGGTTATTCATTAACGAGGAAATATTAACTTAATTTTATTCATCCTTTGCATTCAGATTATAAGTTATGGTTATTATTAAGCTGATGACACAAAGTACCACCAACAAATAAAAATTTGCCATTATTTCAATACATCCCCCTTTAAACTTTTTCCAAGGTGATATGGCCGTTCTTATATGATTAATCTCATAGACTTTAATCAGGCAGAACATGCTTAGCCAAGACTGTCTGATCGTGGTCTCCTAAAACTTTGCTGCGATCCCAGCCGACAATTCTCATTATGGTCTCCATTGTATTCCATTGCGCCTCAAAGTCCATGTACAGACCGGTCATGCGAAATGGGCATCTCCGCTCCGGCAACGGCTGCATGTTCTCCTGCCCGATTATCGCGTCACCGGCAAGAACATAAGGGCCCTTATCTGTTTCTACCACGATTGCCATGTGGCCGGGGCAGTGACCGGGCGCTGGGATCATTGAAACGTGCTTTGTTATTCGTGTTGTGGTCATGTCAATCTGGATCATTCTTGGTATGGCCGGGATGAAAAACGGCTCCAGCCCTACCTGCCAGTTCTCATAAGAAAAGAAAAAGGGAGGCAGTGGGTTGAGAGCGAACTCCAATTCTCTTTTGGAAACGTAAATTTCGGCGTTGGGAAACTTCTCCAAATGGTAGGCATGGTCCCAATGAAGGTGCGTGAGTAGAATCAGGTCGATTTCTTCCGGTTTGACACCAGCCACTTTCTCCAGTTGGATGTATGACTGCTCTTCGGGTCCAATCTGCGGGCCGACCTCTTTATGGAATTTAATGGCATGCTCCGGCGAAGAAGGGCCTGTATCGACCATAATCTTCTTTCCGTCAGCCTCCACATAGAAGCAGCCGAAAGCCATTTCCACTTTTGAACCCATTCCCAATCTATAGGTTAGCAGGCTTTTGTCTGCGATTGCGCTCCCCAATCTGAACGGATATATCTTTACATTATTACCCATGGCTATTAGCCCCCCCTGTTTTTGTCATTCCACCGCTATTCTGCGGTGGTCGATAGGCCTTTTATACCAATATCTTCCCTCCCCTGGTCAAAACGCGTCCGTCAACCGTAATGACCGGCTCCTTTATAACCCCCTCCAGCCTCAGTTTGGCCTTGCACGTTCCCCCAATGACAATTGTGTCGCCCACGCCGATGTGACTGGCGCCGTATAGCTTCTTGTCCGTTCTCATACTTCCGGTGATTGTAATATTAGGATTGGTCCCAATGGCAATCTCAGCCGGGCAGTTGTAGCTGTTGGGATCTCCATATTTATTAAAAATCTGCCGCCATCTTTCTGCCTCTATGCCACCCTCTATCTTTGTAACCATCCCCTTCTCAACGGTCAGCCGGATCGGCTCCTTTAAAAGTCCGACCGAATGAGCTGTGGTATCAAGGACGATAACGCCTTCACCGGTGCCTTCGAGTGGGCAGACATGCACCTCGCCGTCGGGGAA
The DNA here is from genome assembly GCA_000961585.1 of Peptococcaceae bacterium BRH_c4a. GTDB lineage: Bacteria > Bacillota > Desulfotomaculia > Desulfotomaculales > Desulfocucumaceae > BRHc4a. The sequence goes on from LADN01000069.1 coordinate 74,188, forward strand.
GGCACAGCCGCCGCCGCCGCTTTGTGACAGTATGTTTATTTTTCCCGCTACGTTCCTCCCGGGACGTCCTTCGATACTAGCCGTCAGATCAGTGCCTAGATCAGACTGGACCCGAATCCGGTTTCCTTTCGTGAACAGGTCGGCCACTCTGGCGCCCATTTCACCCATAGCCTTATAGTCTGCATATGCCGGCCCGCCCTGAAGCAGCATATCCGAAGTTACCTCTTCCATCAGTATAAAAGACTTGCCCCGCTCGATTAATTCTTCACTCAAATTGGAATGAGCCAGCGCAGTGCTGGTCAGATAGATAACCAGCTTCAGTTCGGGATCGCGCGCCGCATTCATTATGGGCGTTGTGGGGTCGTATCCGTGGGATTTTCGAGGTGTCATGATGGCCACGCTGGGTTCTATGTCGAGTTCATTGGCTGCGGCGGCCATGGCGCCCCATACTTCCGGCTCAATGCGGGTATCGGTGATGATAAGCACCTTGTCACCCGGCTTGGCGTTGAGTTCAAGGGGAACTCTTACCGCCTTCATGATTTCAATTATTTTTGTATTCATCAACTGAACCCCCTTCAAAAATTGGTAGTTAAACAAATGTTATTGTTCAATGATCACCTATCCCAAATAGATCCGATTCACATTTTTATACACCACCTTTTTAAACCTTCTTTTACCCAAGATCGTTACGCAATTTGCATGCCAATCATCAGAAGGGCTGTTTGCGGCTTTTCTTGCTCCGTATAGTTTATCCCCATGTATCATACATGGAAAATATGTGTCCATTTGAAACCGGCATCAAGCGCCTTATCGTTTCAGCATTAAGCAGTCAATAACCAGATTTGCGTGTCCGATTATGAAAATGTTATCCATATCGTTTGCAGGTAACAGCCCATAGACAAAGAATACTTCAAACAGAAATGAAGGGTCTCGGAAACCGGGAATAACCAGGTGTCTACGAAAAGTTAAGGGAGGAAAAACGATGCGTATCCACATTGCCTTTTTGGGACACAAGGAATCAATCACTGCGATCCAGGATAACATGCCGGCCTTCGAAGGGGTGGAAGTAACGGCCCACGCCGGATTTGACCAGGAAGCGATTCCTCTTGCCCTGGAACTTCAGCGTATCGGTGTGGATATAATCATCACCGGCCAGCGCAACCTGAAACTGCTTCAAAATACGCTGGATATCCCTGTAATAACTATCCGGATCACCTACGAAGACATTTTTATCGCTATCGCAAAAGGTTTGCCGTTTGGACGCAGAATGGCGCTATTAACATCGGTGCCCCTTCAAGAGATCGGCTTAAATAATCTTCACCTGATTGAAGAACTGCTCAAGGTTACTCTAATCCATGTGAAATTTACAAGCACCAGCGAACTTGAAGAGAAAATGGGTGAACTGAAAAAGGCGGGTGTGGAGGTCGTTATCGGAACGACGCCCACTTGTATGCTGGCTCAAAAACACGGGATGGAAGGGGTCAGCATCTATAGCCTGGAAGGCGGGATCCAGGATGCCATCCTTCGCTCCATTGAAATCGTAAAAGTTAAATACCAGGAGGAAGAGCGGTCTAAAAGATTTAAAACCATCCTTGACTCTGCATACGAAGGAATAATCACGACAGATCATCAGGGACTGATAAACTTTTGCAACTCTTCGGCAGGAAAAATATTAATGGTTGGACAGGAAAATATTTTAGGGAGTAATCTTTCCCGGCTTTTTACCCATACGCAGGTGGAAAAGACTCATGAGCCGGAATACGGGGTTATTGAACAGATCGGCGGAGCAACGGTCATTGCCAACTATGTTCCTGTAAAGATCAAGAATCAAATCACAGGTATTGTTGCCACGTTTCAAGATATTACGCGAATCCAGGAGTTGGAGAACACTATCCGATTAAAAACCCACGCCAAAGGAATGCAGGCCAGGTTTACTTTCGACCGGATTATTGGGGAAAGCAAGGCAATCCAAAGAACGGTAGCCGCCGCCAAAAAATATGCCGAAAGCGACTTTACCATCCTTATCGAGGGAGAAACAGGGTGTGGCAAGGAAATATTTGCGCAGAGCATCCACAATCATAGCAAACGTTGCCTCGGCCCCTTTGTGGCCATTAACTGTTCGGCCCTGCCGGAAAATTTGTTGGAAAGCGAGCTCTTTGGATATACCGAGGGTGCTTTTACCGGTGCTCTGAGGTTGGGGAAAAAAGGGCTTTTTGAGATGGCGCACAACGGGACGATATTTCTTGACGAAATCAGTTCCGTTTCTCCGGGCTTCCAATTAAAGCTTTTGCGCGTCATCCAGGAACGGGAGATTATGAGGGTGGGCAGCGATAAGGTTATTCCCATCAACGTAAGAATTATCGCGGCAACCAATGAAAATCTTGGTATGGCGGTATCGAAAGGAAAATTCCGCCCGGATCTATACTTCCGGTTGAATGTGCTGACGATTGTATTGCCCCCTCTTCGCCAGCGCCGGGAGGACATACCCATTTTATTCCGGTATTTCCTGGAAAGCATCGATCCCCGGCATCTACCGCGCTTGGAGCATTTTTTCCCGGCGATAGTCGCCCCTTTGCTGTCATACAATTTACCAGGTAATGTCCGGGAACTGATCAGCATAGTTCAACGCTTTTTAATCATGCTTGACCCGGCAAAACTTAATGAATTGAGTTACTTAATAGAGCTTATGCAGGAGTGTATAGGAGAAAACCCTTTTTTATCGCCTTCTTCGAGTAAATTGGTTGTTGAAGTTAAAGAATCGCTCCGCGCAACATTGGAAGAAATAGAAAAGGAAGTAATCAGCAACGCCATTGAGGAGGAAAATGGCGACAAGGCCAAAACAGCGCGTAAACTGGGGTTGAGCAGGACAACTCTTTACCGGAAAATATCAGCATTGGGAATTACAAAGAGTGTAAAATAAAGGGTTTATCCGGTGCCGCAAATTAAAATATTTATTAACTGATATGGGGATATGGTATAATCTGCTTTGATATAAAAAAACAACAGCCTCGCCCCGGAGGAAAACCGGATGCATTAAAAGGTCGTTTTTTTTCAGTGGCGGGGTGAATTTTGCATTTATGGGAGAAATTAAATGGAATTACTGAAAAACCTTAACGACCGGCAGCGGGAAGCTGTAATGCATACAGAGGGGCCGCTTTTGGTGCTGGCAGGCGCAGGAAGCGGAAAAACCCGCGTTCTGACAACAAAGGTGGCCAACATGATATTGAACCAGGGGATGGAGCCCTACCGGATTCTGGCCATTACATTCACCAATAAGGCTGCCCGGGAAATGAAAGAAAGAGTGGCCGCCCTAGTCCCTGAAAATGCGAGGGACTTGTGGGTCTGCACCTTTCACGCCGCCTGCATGAGGATACTGAGGAGTCAGGTTGCATTTGCCGGGTACAGCAAAAACTATTCGGTGTATGACGATGGAGATCAGCAGACGGTAATAAAGAGATGCCTCAGGGAGCTCAGTATAGATGAAAAAAGATTTCCGCCAAGGTCCATAAGCGCCTCAATTTCCCAGGCAAAAAACAGGCTGCTGACTCCGGACCAGTTTGAGGATCAGGCTTTTGATTACTTCACCAGGGTGGTTTCAAAGGTATATCGGATGTACCAGGAAAAGTTAGTTTCCAATAACGCCCTGGATTTCGACGATATACTTATGGTAACCGTCAGGCTGTTGAAGGAAAACCCCTCTTTGCTGAAATATTACCAGAATAAATTCAGATATATACTGGTTGACGAATATCAGGACACCAACCATGCCCAGTATGTGCTGGTCAATATGCTGGCCCGGGAGCACCGGAATATTTGCGTGGTGGGCGACCCTGACCAGGGGATATACAGCTGGCGGGGCGCCAACATAAAAAACATTCTGGACTTTGAAAAGGACTACCCGGATGCCAGGGTTATTACACTGGAGCAGAATTACAGATCCACCCAGACTATTTTGGATGCGGCCAATCAGGTTATAAAAAACAACCCGGACCGCAAGGAAAAGAAGCTCTGGACGGCCGCAGGGGCCGGCGCCCCGGTTGTTTTTTACACAGGCGACACCGAGAGGTCCGAGGCCGAATTTGTGGCCGGAAGGATTGAAAAACTCCATGTTGGCAAGGCTATCAAGTATAGCGATATTGCAATTTTTTACAGAACCAATGCCATGTCCAGGGCATTGGAGGAAGTGTTTGTCCGCAGGGGGTTGCCCTACGTGATTATAGGCGGGGTGAGATTTTACGAGCGCAAGGAAATAAAGGACTTGATGGCGTATCTCAGGCTGGTGGACAATCCCGCTGACGCCGTCAGTCTGGCCAGAATAGTAAATGTTCCCAAGAGGGGGATAGGAGATGTCTCCCTGCAGAAGATACTTGCTTTTGCCGGGGAACAGGGTCTGGACTGTGTGGAGGCACTGATTGCCGCCCCGCAGATTGCCGGGCTTTCCGGGAAGGCCGGAAAAGCCTGTGAGCGCCTGGGCAAAGCATTAAAAGAAACTGCCCTGCGGGCGTCTGCCATAACGGTAACCAGGGTGGTTATGAAAATACTTGACGGCACCGGCTACTGGGCCGAGCTGGAGGCCGAAAAAACTGTGGAATCGGCCACCCGGCAGGAAAACCTAAAGGAGTTTATGACGGTCACCGGTCAGTTCGACCGTAACGCCGAAGAAAAAACTTTGACCGAATTCCTGGGCACAGTGGCTCTGGTGGCCGATGTGGACAGCTACGACCAGGAATCCGACCAGGTGTCCATGATAACCCTTCACAGCGCCAAGGGCCTGGAATTCCCGGTGGTCTTTCTGATAGGCATGGAAGAGGGTATTTTCCCACACTCCAGATCTCTGGAGCAGCCTGATGAGATGCACGAGGAGCGCAGGTTGGCCTACGTGGGAATAACCAGGGCCAAGGAGATAATTTATCTGACCAGGTGCTGGCAGAGGACTCTTTACGGCTCCGCCAGATTTAATCCGCCATCACGGTTTTTGGAGGAGATACCCAAACATCTCACCACCACGCAGGACCCCATAGATTTTATTGACGGGACTCCTCCGCCGGAACCAATGCCGGGCGGTTTCAGAAATAACGGCAGGATGGCTGAAACGGCAAGGGGAGGGAGTTTCCCCGGCCGCATGGAAAAGATTATCCGTATTAACAATTATTGTGAAGGAGACAGTGTAAGGCATGCCAAGTGGGGTCTGGGCACTGTTCTGGATGTTCGGGGCATGGGGGATTCAGCCGAACTGAGAATTGAATTCCCCGGACTTGGCACCAAAACACTATTGGCCAAATATGCCCCGCTGGAGAAGCTATAAGCTAGTCACGGAGTGACTTTAATGGAGCGTCTGCTGTTGGTGGCGGCCCTTACTTCCCTGATACATCTAATCAACACGCTGATCTACTCGGTCAGGGTGTCGGGTGTCAGGACCGGCCGGCTGGCCACCGCTATTTCATTATTTAATGTCATTTTTCTTATTTCCAGTACCGCCAATATGATACAGGGGCCCATACTGGCCACCATGGTGGAGGGATTGATTCACCGGGGGGGGCTGGATGGGGCGGCTGGGGGAATGGAAAGTCCGATGGCTTTTCCGCCCGCATACCTGCGCCAGATTGGCATTCTGGCCGGGGATTTCAGGCTGGTTATACTCTCGGCCACTATGGGCACATTGGTAGGCGCCCTTCTTATGCCTGCCTTTGTGAATTTTTTTAGCGGTCTTATATTGGTGTTCGAAAAGGTGGGTTCGGTTCCGGCGCTGCTGTTGGCGGTGGTTACTTCACCTCGCAGGGTATGGTGTTATGCCGTTGATCCTCCGCAGGAGCCTGACAAAAAATATTCGGCTCCAACGTTCAGGGGACTGCCGGTTGCGTTTTTGGTTATGAATGTACTGGTAACCGGTATTTTTACTACAGGTGTGATTTCGGCCCTTTACGCCGGCGCCCTTTACCCGGACTTCAGGGCCTCGGCAACCATGCTGGCCTCGGTGGTCAACGGGGTGGCCCAGATTCTTTTTGCCACCCTTATTGATCCTGTGGCCGCCAGGATAACCGATCAGGCCCTGGAGGGGCGGAGGGAACAGTCGGATGTCCGGAGGATGGCGCTTTATCTGGCCGTCACCAGACTTTCGGGAACCCTGCTGGCCCAGGTTCTTTTTATTCCGGCAGCCTACCTGATCAGATATGTGGCTATTTTAATAACAGTGGCATAAGAAAATTGACAGGCTGAAATGGTCATGGAGCAAGTGTTCGGAGGTGAAAAATGATGGCAACCCCGGAAGCTGTAAAAAACCGGGCAGAGGAACTCCGGAGGGAGATAGAACAGCACAATTACAACTATTACGTAATGGACAGCCCCGCCATCACCGATGACAGCTTTGATGTTCTCATGCGGGAACTGGCCTCTCTGGAAAAGTCCTATCCCGATGTTGTGGCGCCGGATTCTCCCACCATGAGGGTGGGGGGATCACCAAGGGAAGGTTTTGTTACCGTCAGCCACCTGTCACCCATGCTGAGCCTGGGCAATGCCTTTGATGAAAATGAACTGCGGGATTTTGACCGGAGGGTAAGGCAGGGTACAGACAATGATGAGGTGGAGTATGTGACCGAGCTTAAAATTGACGGCCTGGCTGTTTCGGTTTTATACCGGGACGGTTCCCTGGTGAGGGCGGCTACCCGGGGCGACGGTGAAAACGGTGAGGAAATAACACCAAATATAAAGACGGTTAGATCGGTGCCCCTGAGGCTGAGGGAGGCCGTGGGACTGCTGGAGGTGCGGGGTGAGGCCTATATGTCCAAAGAGGCCTTCGCAGCCCTGAATCAATCCCGGGAGGATACCGGAGACCCTCTTTTTGCCAATCCCCGGAACGCCGCCGCAGGTTCCCTCCGCCAACTGGACCACACGGTAACGGCTTCCCGGCAGCTTAGCGTTTTCATGTACGCCGTGGGATCGGTGGAGGGAACAAGCCTTTTAACCCACCAGTCGGTGCTGGAATATCTAAAAAGGCAGGGTTTCAGGGTCAATCCCCACTACCGGGTATTTAAGGACATAGAGGGTGTCATAGGTTTTTGCAAGGAGTGGCAGCATAGCCGCTTTGACCTGCCCTACGCCACCGACGGGGTGGTGGTGAAGGTTAACCGCCTGGACCAGCAGGTAAGCCTGGGGGCAACCATGAAAAGTCCCCGCTGGGCCATTGCTTACAAGTATCCCCCCGAACAGGCCAGGACAGTGGTCAGGGACATAATACTAAGGGTGGGAAGAACCGGCGTTTTGACGCCCACAGCCATACTGAAGCCGGTGAAGTTGGCCGGAACCACTGTTACCAAGGCAACCCTGCACAATGAGGACATAATCAGGGACCGGGATATAAGGATAGGTGACACGGTACTGGTGCAGAAGGCCGGGGATATAATTCCCGAAGTTTTGGAAGTGGTCAGGGAAGAGCGGAAAGGGGGCCAGGAGCCCTTCAATATGCCCTCCGAATGTCCTGAGTGTCAGTCACAGGTAATCAGGCTTCAGGGCGAGGCGGCGGTAAGGTGCGTTAACCCCAATTGCCCGGCCCGCTCCAGGGAGGGACTGATACACTTCGTTTCAAAGGGGGCCATGGACATAGCCGGGCTGGGCCCGGCGGTGGTCAGCCAGCTAATTCTGGCCGGGCTGGTGAAGGATCCCGCCGATCTTTACCGGTTGAGAAAAGACCAGCTGGTGTCTCTGGACAGGATGGGGGAAAAGTCGGCTCAAAACCTCATCGACGCCCTGGAAAAAAGCAGGCAAAATCCTTTGCACAGGTTGATTTTCGCCTTGGGTATAAGGCATGTGGGCGAGAGGGCGGCAAAAATACTGGACAGAAAATTCGGATCCCTGGAAAATATAATCAGTGCGCATCCGGAGGACCTTGTAAATACTCCGGAGATAGGCCCCCGCATAGCCGGGAGCATCACCGAGTTTTTCTCAGACCCGTCCAACATTAAACTGGTGGAAAGGCTGGGTCTGCTGGGGCTCAACATGAAATCCCGGGAACACCGGGAGGGAAGCGCGCCGGGGGTCCTGGACGGCAAGACGGTGGTGCTGACCGGGGGGCTGAAGAGGTTCACCAGGCAGGAGGCCCAGGAACTGGTGGAAAGTCTGGGGGGAAAGGTATCCTCCGGTGTCAGCAAAAAAACCGACCTGGTGGTGGCCGGAGAGGATCCCGGCAGTAAATACGACAAGGCCCTTAAGCTGGGCATCCGGGTAATCAGCGAAGAGGACTTCACCGCCCTTGCGGAGGAGGGCAAATAGCCCGTCATGGCGGTTACCCTTGTCTTGCACCGGGGTAACCCCTTTGCTATAATATAACAAATCTTTCAAGGAAGGTGTCTTTATGATAACCATTGCCGAGGTGGAGCACGTGGCCCTTCTGGCCAGGCTGGAACTATCCGATGAAGAGAAAAAGACGTACTCCGATCAGTTGAGCGCCATACTGGAATACGCCGGGATGCTGGATGATCTGGACACCGGGAATGTGTCCCCCACAGCCCATGTTCTGCCGCTGAAAAATGTTTTTCGGGAGGACAGTGAGGGTGCGCACCTGCCGCTGGAAAAAACACTGCAGAACGCCCCGGACAGGGACGGCAACTTCTTTAAAGTTCCCCGTATTGTTTAAGGGTTACTGGAGGGATTATCTTGGACCTTGTTTATATGACAGCCCATGAACTGCATGACAAACTGACTTCCAAACAGATCAGCGCAGAAGAGGTGTGCAGGGAGTACCTGGACAGGATTGAAAAGGTGGAGGACAGGCTTAAAGCCTATATGACTGTAACCGGGGATCTGGCGCTAAACCAGGCCAGGTCGGTGGACAAAAGGATTGCCTCCGGCGAGAGCATACCTCCCCTGGCCGGAATTCCCATAGCCGTAAAGGACAACATGTGCACCGAGGGAATACGAACCACCTGCTCATCAAAAATACTTTATAATTTTGTGCCGCCGTACAATGCCACTGTGGTTGAGAAGATACTGGCCGGTGGCATGGTTCTGATGGGAAAGACAAACATGGACGAATTCGCCATGGGTTCATCCACTGAGAATTCCGGTTTCTACACAACTTCAAACCCATGGGATACCGAAAGGGTGCCCGGGGGGTCCAGCGGGGGGTCGGCGGTGGCGGTGGCCGCCGGTGAAACCGTTTTTTCCCTGGGATCCGACACCGGAGGGTCCATAAGACAGCCGGCCTCCCTTTGCGGTGTGGTTGGAATCAAGCCCACCTACGGGGCGGTTTCCCGGTACGGACTGGTGGCCTTTGCCTCGTCATTGGATCAGATCGGCTGCTTTTCCAGAGATGTGACTGACTGCGCAGTGCTTTTAAATTTAATTACCGGGCACGATCCACTGGATTCAACCTCGGCGCCTGGTCAGAAAACAGATTACACCGGCTTTCTCAACAGACCCATAAAGGGACTCAGAGTAGGAGTTCCGGTGGAATACATGGGAGAGGGCATAGACCCCGGGGTACGGGCGGTGATAAACGATGCCCTGAAGGTGCTGGCATCCCAGGGCGCCGTCATCGAAGAGGCCAGCCTGCCACACAGCAAGTATGCCATCCCGGTCTACTATCTGATAGCCACGGCCGAGGCCAGCTCAAACCTGGCCCGGTATGACGGGGTACGCTACGGCTACCGGGCGGAGGATCCCGGGGATGTGGTGGATATGTTTATGAGAACCCGCAGCCGGGGTTTCGGAACCGAGGTTAAAAGGCGCATAATGCTGGGAACCTATGCCCTTTCCACCGGCTATTACGACGCCTACTACCTTAAGGCGCTGAAGGTTCGTACCCTTATAAAACAGGATTTTGACCGGGCCTTTGATAAATATGATGTGCTTATATCCCCCACCTCACCGGGCACCGCCTTCAGGAAAGGTGAAAAGGTGGACGATCCGCTGCAGATGTACCTTTCAGATATTACCACCATCTCGGTGAATTTGGCGGGAATACCTGGAATCTCGGTGCCTGCCGGATTTTCCGGCGGTCTTCCGGTGGGCATGCAGATAATGGGCAGGCCCTTTGACGAGGGAACTCTAATCGGTGTGGCCCATGCCTTTGAGAGGGACACCGATCACCATGCCAGATTCCCGGAACTATGAGTTTAGGAGGTTCATTCAAGTGGCCCAGTATGAAACTGTAATTGGACTGGAAGTTCACGTAGAGCTTAAGACAAACACCAAAATATTCTGCCACTCCAGCACCCGGTTTGGGGGAGATCCAAACACCCATGTCTGCCCGGTCTGCCTGGGCCTCCCAGGGGTGCTCCCGGTTCTGAACAAAAAGGTTGTGGAGTATGCAACCCGGGTTGGTCTGGCGCTGAAATGCAGCATCGCACAATACTCAAAATTTGACCGCAAAAATTACTATTATCCCGATCTGCCCAAGAACTACCAGATATCCCAGTACGACCTTCCCCTGGCGGAGCGCGGTTACCTTGATATTGACACCGAAGAGGGTATTAAAAGAATAGGCATCACCAGGGTGCATATGGAAGAGGACGCAGGAAAGCTGGTACACCAGGGAACCATTTCCACCACCCCCTATTCACTGGTGGATTATAATCGCACCGGAGTTCCCCTCATAGAGATTGTGTCCGAGCCGGATATGCGTACCCCCGAAGAGGCCAGGGCCTATCTGGAAAAGCTAAAGGCTATTATACAATATACCGGCATTTCAGATTGCAAAATGGAGGAAGGATCGCTGCGCTGTGACGCCAATGTCTCCATAAGGCCGGTGGGCAGCGATGAACTGGGCACCAAAACAGAGATAAAAAACATGAACTCCTTCAGGTCGCTCCAAAGAGCCCTCCGCTACGAGGTGGAGAGACAGGTGGAAGCGCTGGAGGAAGGGGGCGGGATAATACAGGAGACCCGTACCTGGGATGAGGCCAAAGGGATAACGCTGTCCATGCGCAGCAAGGAAGAGGCTCATGACTACAGGTATTTTCCGGATCCCGACCTGGTTCCCATGGTTATAGACCCGGATTGGGTGGAAGAAATAAGGGCTTCCCTTCCGGAACTTCCCGACCGGAGAAAGGAAAGGTATGTAGCGGATTATGGCCTTCCGGCATACGATGCCTCGGTCATTACTGCCACCAAGGAACTGGCCGACTACTTTGAGGAGTGTCTTGCAGGTTACCCCAACGCCAAGGCGGCAAGCAACTGGGTAATGGGAGACCTGTCCAGACTTCTAAACGCCGGAAACCTGGATATATCCCAGTGCCCAATAAAGCCGGACCAACTGGCAGGGCTGCTTAAACTTATGGACAACGGCACCATCAGCGGTAAAATAGCCAAAACTGTATTTGAGGAGATGTTTGAAACCGGTAAGGACCCCGATCTGATTGTCCGGGAAAAGGGACTGGTGCAAATTTCAGATGAGGGCGCCATTTCCACTGCTGTGGACGATGTTTTGGCGGCCAATCCCAAGGTGGCGGAGGATTTTCGCACAGGAAAGGAAAAAGCCCTGGGATTTCTGGTGGGACAGGTGATGAAGGTAACCCGGGGCAAGGCCAACCCCGAGATGGTCAATAAAATGCTCAAAGAAAAAATAAAATAACCGCCTTGCCGGCGGTGCCGTCTTGCAGACGGCGGAAGCCAGGAGCCAGGAGTCAGGAGCCAGAATAGTGACAGCATGCCTTAAAAGCGACCCTCAAGCGACCCCACAGCGACATGCGGTGAGGGGGAGTGATTTAAGTCCGTGCGGAGTGTACCGGAGGCTGCTACTGTCTCTTAACGACCGAGCCTACGGAATGCCGAGCCGGCTGCAGGACGCAGCCGGAAGCCGGAATCGACGCAAGGACGCGGCGTTGGAGGCGGTCGGCATTCCGTTGGCGACCGAGTTTAGAGACAGTTGCAGCAGGAGGTAATGCAGGCCGGACTTAAATCGCTCCGCCTACCCATTAGCGACAATGCAGCGACCCTCAAGCGGCATGCAGTGAGGGGGAGGGTTTAGTCCAGGCGGATGCTGGAATAGTCGTCAGTCGTTGAATTCTGCGTTTATGTAAAAACTGTATTATGTATTCATATGACTTAGTAGAATTATGTCCTTTTCAGTCATTTAGTTTTCTGATATGATAGTTTCAGGTATTTTTACGGCTTTCGCATTAGCCGTTTCTTTATGTTTGCCATAATAATCACTTAATGAAAGGATGGACCGTCATATGAATGAAAGGAAGATCATGATCGTCGATACTACCTTACGGGACGGTGAGCAGACTGCCGGTGTGGTTTTTGCAAATCGTGAGAAGGTAAGGATTGCTAAATTTCTGGATGAGCTTGGCGTACACCAGATTGAAGCCGGTATACCCACCATGGGTGGAGACGAGAAGGAATCCATCAAGGCCATTTGCAAGGCAGGTCTCAAGGCCAGCATAATGGGCTGGAACCGCCCCGTAATAAAAGATATAGAGTCATCAATTGAGTGTGGCGTGGATGCGGTGGCCATTTCCATTTCCACTTCGGACATCCACATTAAGTACAAGCTGCAGCAGACCAAGGAGTGGGTTCTGGAGCAAATGGTGAGGGCAGTGGAGTTCGCCAAAAAGGAGGGCCTTTATGTCTCAGCCAACGCCGAGGACGCTTCCCGCTCAGACATGGGTTTTCTGGTGGAGTACGCCAAGGCCGTAAAGCAGGCCGGCGCTGACCGCCTGCGCTACTGCGATACCGTGGGCATTATGGATCCCTTTGGGACCATAGAACATATTGAAGCTATAAAGAAAGAAGTGGATATTGACATAGAGATGCATACCCACAATGATTTCGGCATGGCCACAGCCAACGCTCTGGCCGGTGTGAAGGCCGGGGCCAACTATGTGGGGGTTACCGTCATAGGGCTGGGCGAGAGGGCTGGGAACTCCGCTCTGGAAGAGGTTGTGATGTCCTTAAAACACCTTTACGGAATTGATCTGTGCTTCAAAACCGAGATGTTCCGCGAGGTGGCTGAATACGTTTCCAGGGCCTCGGGCAGGGAGCTGCCCGCCTGGAAGGCCATCGTAGGATCCAACATGTTTGCCCATGAATCGGGGATTCACGCCGACGGCACCATGAAGAATCCCAAAACCTATGAAGCCTTCACCCCTGAGGAAGTGGGCCTGGAGCGCCAGATAGTGGTGGGAAAACACTCCGGCACAGCTTCACTAAAGGCAAAGTTTGCCGAGTACGGCATCCACCTGAGCGACCACAAGGCACAGGAACTGCTGGCCAAGGTGAGGGCTCACTGTGTTTCCATGAAGCGCCCCCTTTTCGATAAGGAACTGGTATACCTTTATGAGGATTATTTCGGTAAGACGAAATAGATATTTTAGAGTAAAAAAAGGGGAAAGAGGGATTGTAGTTGGGTCAGACCATTATTGAAAAAATTCTCTCCAGTCACAGCGGCCAAGAGTCCCGCGCCAATGACATCGTGGTGGCCCGGGTGGACTTGGTAATGGGGCAGGACGGAACTTCCCCGCTGGCCATCAGGGCCTTTGAGGATATGGGAGGGGCGGAGGTTTTCAGCCGCGAGAAGGTGGCCTTCGTCATAGACCACAGTTCCCCCAGTCCCATTGAGGGTGTTTCCAGGCTGCACAAACTTATGAGGGAGTTTTCCAGAGAAAAGGGCTTTCGCATGTATGACATTGGAGAGGGAGTATGTCACCAGCTTATACCGGAAAGTGGAATGGTTGGCCCGGGATCCCTGGTTATCGGAGCTGATTCTCACACCTGCACCTATGGGGCTTTAAATGCTTTTTCCACCGGAGTGGGATCTACGGACCTTGCCGGGGGTATGATTTCGGGCCGTATGTGGTTCAAGGTGCCCGACACCTTTAAATTTGTGTGCAACGGTACGCTGCCTCCGGGTGTGTATTCCAAGGATCTTATTCTATACCTGATAGGAGACGTTACCGCCGACGGCGCCACCTACATGTCCGCCGAGTATACCGGGGAGGCGGTGTCGGCCCTGACCATGGAGGGCAGGTTCACCATGGCCAACATGGCCATTGAGATGGGCGCCAAGGCCGGCCTGATGGAGGCCGATGAAAAGACCTTCCGCTGGCTGGAAAGGTATACCGACAAGAAATTCATCCCGGCCTCTGCGGATAAAGACGCAGTTTATGCCCGGGTAAAGGAATACGATGTTTCCGGTCTCGCTCCCCAGGTGGCCAGGCCCCACCGGGTGGACAATGTCTGTCCGGTGGATGAAGTTGCCGGCACCCCCATACAGCAGGCCGTTATAGGGACATGCACCAATGGCAGGCTGGAGGATCTCCGCATTGCCGCCGATATCATCAGGGGCAGAAAAGTTCACAGGGATGTCAGGCTGATCGTGGCCCCTTCCTCGAAGACGGTTTACCTTGACGCCATGCGGGAGGGAATAATACAGGATCTGGTGGAGGCCGGAGCGGCCGTGGTCACTCCCGGATGCGGGCCGTGCGTGGGAACCCACAATGGTGTTCCTGCGGACGGAGAGAATGTCATATCCACCGCCAACAGAAATTTCAAGGGAAGAATGGGCAACAGCAATGCCTTCATTTACCTGGCCTCTCCGGCCACGGTGGCGGCCTCAGCCCTGACCGGGAGGATATCGGACCCCAGAGAATTTGTGAAGTAGGTGAGTTGATTAAATGCAGTATCGAGGAAAGGCGCACAAGTTCGGAAATGATGTGAATACAGACTATATCATTTCGGGCAAATATAAATTCAAAACCCTCGACATGAAAGAGCTGGCCAAGCATGTTATGGAAGACCTGGATCCCGATTTTTACAGTAAGGTTTCCCAGGGTGATTTAATTGTGGCAGGCAGCAATTTTGGCTGTGGATCATCCAGGGAACAAGCCCCGCTGGCCATTAAATACGCGAATGTGGGCGCGGTGCTGGCCAAATCCTTCGCCAGGATATTCTACCGCAACTGTATCAACACAGGTCTGCCGGTGGTGGAATGCGACACCGACCTGATCGCTGCCGGTGACGAACTTGAGGTGGACCTGGCAAAGGGGGTAATCAGGAATATAACGGCCGGTATTGAAATACCGGTTAAACCTCTTCCCGGGGTTATGATAAAGATACTGAATGACGGAGGGCTGGCCCCTCATTTCAGGAAATATGGCGGCTTTAACTTTGATTAGCTGGATTCTAGATTATGAAAATGGTTTGTTGCAGGAGGCTGGAGATGGCATACAACATAACATTGATACCGGGGGACGGCATAGGTCCGGAGATAAGCGAGGCTGCCAGGCGTGTTATAGACGCCACCGCAGTGGACATACGGTGGGATGTTGTTCAGGCCGGTGAGGCTGTTATTCCGGAATACGGCACCCCTCTCCCGGAGTATGTGCTGGAGTCCATAAAAAGAAACAAGGTAGCCCTTAAAGGACCTCTGACAACCCCTGTGGGAAAGGGATTCAGGAGCGTAAACGTTACGCTGAGGCAGGAGCTCAACCTGTACGCCAATGTGCGGCCGGCCCGCACACTGCCCGGGATTGTCACCAGGTACGAAAATGTTGATCTCATTATTGTCCGCGAGAATACCGAGGATCTCTACGCCGGAATAGAACACCGGGTGGGGCGGGACGCCGCCGAAAGCATAAAGATTATCACCAGGAGCGCCTCAGAGAGGATTGCGAGACATGCCTTCGACCTGGCGGTAAAGCAGGGGCGTAAAAAGGTCACTGCGGTGCACAAGGCAAATATTATGAAGCTTTCAGACGGACTTTTCCTGGAGAGCGCCAGGACGGTGGCCCGGGATTATCCTGATATAGAATTCGAGGATATGATAGTTGACGCTATGTGCATGAAACTGGTGCAATCTCCGGAGAATTATGATGTTTTAGTGCTGCCCAACCTTTATGGGGATATTGTCAGCGACCTGTGCGCCGGACTGGTGGGCGGGCTGGGGGTGGCCCCCGGGGCCAACATAGGAATCGATGCGGCGGTATTTGAGCCTGTACACGGCAGCGCCCCCAGGCATGCCGGTATGAACAGGGTAAACCCCCTGGCAATTTTACTGTCCGGTGTAATGATGCTCCGGCACCTTGGTGAGAATGCCGCCGCTGACCGTGTGGCCCGGGCTGTGGTAGCAGTGCTTGAGGAAAAAAAGAGTCTTACCTATGATCTGGGCGGAAGTTCCGCCACCAGCCAGATGGCCGATGCCATTATTTCAAAGCTATAAGCTATGAGCTGTAGTCAGAATAAAAAACGGCCCAAAAATCAATAATAACCCTGACAGCTAAATAAGCTGGAGGGAGGTGGAATGATATGGCGCATCCGTCAAATTTTGGCGAGCACCAGGCCCGATTGCGTTCCATGTATGAGGCGGATTATCCCCAGGGAGTTGTGGTCGATCCCACTCCCATAACGGTCGGAGAGGAAATAACGATACTGTATTACGGTCTGCTTGCCAGGAACGGGGCCGATCAGGTATATCTGCACACCGGGTATGGGGATGCCAGGGAATGGCGGGATGTATGCGACCTGAAGATGTCCAGAACCGGTTGGGGATGGGTGAAAACACTGGAAATACCCGATCTCGCAAGATTTAACTTTTGCTTCAGGGACAGTGCCGAAAACTGGGATAATAATAACGGAATCAACTGGAGCTTTGAAATCCACAACGGTATCCGTCGTAATTAATAAAGCAGGCTGTCACCATTCTGGCTCCTGGCTTCCGCCGTCTGCAAGACGGCAACGCCCGTTAGGGCGTTTTTTTATCGTTAAGGAAAGTATATGCCCCATTAAAACATTAAAGCACTGAAGCACCAAAGCATTTTTATGCAAGCCCAGAGTTTTTCCGGGGTCGCTCCGGGGTCACTTGAGGGTCGCTGCATTGTCGCTAATGGGTAGGCGGAGCGATTTAAGTCCGGCCTGCATAACCTCCTGCTGCAACTGTCTCTAAACTCGGTCGCCAACGGAATGCCGACCATTTTGGAGGTTGGAGGCCAGAGGTTAGAGGTTAGAAAACTTGTAGGAAACGACCTCGAAGCCATTCCCATCTTAATCCAATTTCCAACTTCCAACATCTAACCTCCAAATTAGCCGGCTCGGCATTCCGTAGGCTCGGTCGTTAAGAGACAGTAGCAGCCTCCGGTACATTCCGCACGGACTTAAATCACTCCCCCTCACTGCATGTCGCTGTGGGGTCGCTTGAGGGTCGCTTTTAAGGCAGCCTGTCACAATTCTGGCTTCTGGCTTCTGGCTCCTGGCTTCCGCCGTCTGCAAGACGGCACCGCCGGCAAGGCGGTTAT
>LADN01000042.1 GCA_000961585.1 Peptococcaceae bacterium BRH_c4a
AAAATAACCGCCTTATCGGCGGTGCCGTCTTGCAGACGGCGGAAGCCAGGAGCCAGAAGCCAGAATCCAGAATAGTGACAGCCTGCCTTAAAAGCGACCCTCAAGAGACCCCACAGCGACATGCAGTGAGGGGGAGGGGTTTTAGTCCAGGCGGATGTTCCGGAGGATGTTATCTGGCTCTTGGCGCCAGAGCCGTACGGACTGCCGAACCGGCTAATTTGGAGGTTAGATGTTGGAAGTTGGAAATTGGATTAAGATGGGAATGGCTTCGAGGTCGTTTCCTGCAAGTTTTCTAACCTCTAACCTCTGGCCTCCAACCTCCAAAATGGTCGGCAGTCCGTTAGGCGACGAGCTTAGAGCCAGTTCAGCCGAAGGATAAGTAGATCGGACTCAAACCCCTCCACCGGCCACAGAGTGACCCCGGAGCGACCCCGGAAAAACTCTGGGTTACATAAAAATGCTTTGGCGATTTAGCGCTTTAATACTTTAATGTGGCATATACTTTCCTTAACGATAAAAAATGCCGGGTGAATATGAAATTAGCATAGAAAAAAAATGCAAGAATTAAGAAGATGTTGTTTGAATGTATAGATTACATGTTATAATTTGTCTAATCCATCTATTAATTAACTGATTATGAAATAGTATGTTTGCAAGGGTATCATGGACAAGCCTGGGGATTTACCATTCGGGGGGGTGTGTTTTACTTCCAGGCAAGCCGTAGAAGCCGGCGGAAGTCCTGTTAACGGTCTTATACATATAGAATTTTTCCTGCCAACGCAGGTATTTTGTGTTTGGAATATTAAATGATTGGGGATATGCTTGTGCCAAGAAAAGTACGTAAAAGTTTAGCGGTTCTTGTGACTGTAATATTTATCCTGTCGCAGACTCTGGCGGGAACGGCCCTGGCGGTCACAAACCTTCATTCTACCGAAATAACCGACACCACGGTTTCGCTTGCATGGGATAATTCCGCAGAAGAAACCACTGGACTGTATGTTTCGCCTATGGGAGCGGGTATATGGTCGCCCACCGTCTCGGAGTTAGTATATAATTCGGTATCGGCAGCCGTTTACGGCCTGTTGCCCAACACATCATACGATTTTAAAGTGACAACAACCGGATCACCTTCCGAGGCCGTGGTAAATAATATAACCACTCTCTCCGATACCAGCGCAGATTTGTCCTCGGGCGGCGGCTCACAAACTCCGTATGGAACGCTGGAAATAAACCCGGTCAGCGGTAGTCCGGGGCAAGTTCAAAATCTAACTCTCACCTATTATCCCGGGGACATGCTGTCAAATGGCACCGTGGAATTCCTGCTTCCTGCGGGATTTTCTGCCGCCTCGGATGACACATATATTGGGGGAGCGGGAACCACCCCCATTGGATCGGGCGCCATCAGCAATGTTGGGCGGACAGTTACTATCACAGGGCTGAATACATCCGTGGATCCTGTTATTCTTAACCTCAACAACAAAACAATGCCGACGGCGGGAGGCTACATGTTCTCAGCCAGGGCGGATTCAGACGGGCCCGGTGCCGCCTATACGTACAGCCCGGGGACTGGAGCTGAAGCCAGAACATTTAACGTAGCCCAGCTGCCTTCCCCCGTGTGGCGTTTTGACAACGGGGAAGTACCCCCGGCCGACCCCGGTGCTTTCCACCCGTTTGATTATAATGAATCCACTAATTCACTTACTCTCTACTGGGAAAAGGTTTATGACGGCGAAAGCCCTGTCAGCGCATACAAAATATATAGAGCGGTGGACTCCGACTCCGATTGGGAAGACCCGGCCAGCTGGGGGACGGAAATTCTTGCCACCTCTGAGCCGACCACATTTACCGCCCCGAACGGCATAACATTTTTTGCTTTTTCAGATGATGCCCTCCTAAGCGAAACCAGTCCGGGAACTGAATATCGTTTCGGAATCCAGGCGGTGAATGGGAGCAATACGTCAGGCATATCCAACATACCATATCCTTTCCTCACCCCCGGCGGTCAGACCGAGGGGGCTGCCATAGACATCCAGGATTCACCTGCGGTGACATTTGAACTGAGGGATGACCAGGGCGTTGTGCCGGCCAACGGCAGTATCTACGCAAGCGCTCCCGCCAACCCGGATGTCACGGGCATAAGGGGTACGGTTAATTTATCCGGCCAGGTTACTCTGAAACTCAGGAAGGGTACAAGCTATATAGTGGGGGGGGGCGCCCCCGGCATGCCTTCCGCCGCCGAAAGAAAAATATATGTTGATACCGGGGGAAGTGTATTCGTTGATGGAGTTATTACTCCGGGGGGCGTTGTCAGTCTAACCATGAAAAAGCCCGACAGGATTATTTCAGGGACCATCCGGTACTCTGACGGTTCACCCGTCATCGGGGCGCCGGTGGTTGCCCGGTCCAACAAATACCCGGCGGGGACACCTCCGGCTTTTACAGCCGCCGACGGCAGTTACAGCCTGTTTGTACCCCGGGACATATGGACAGTGGAAGTATTTGTACCTGAGATGGGAACAATAGTGGTCGCCGGCAGCGCCGACACCAAAAGTAACGATTCAGTTACAGCCGATCTCAAGTTGCCTGCGCTGACCAGCTTTGCCAAGGTTACCGGCACCGTGCTGAAAGGGGGCAGCCCGGTACAGGGGGCCATGGTTTGGGCTGAAGACTCCAGCAAGGAGTACCTGAACGGGGTTGTTACCGGTCCCGACGGCAGATACACCCTGCAGTTTGACGCCGGCAGGGCGGCCGGCGCAACCATACACTGTTCTTCCCCCCAATTTGGGGAACTGGCTCCGCAGGCCTACGCAGCCACCGTTAACTTCTCAGTATCCACCGGAACACTTAACATCACCTTCGGGAAGGCGGTAACAGGAACGGTCAGCATATTCCAGCCCGGCGCTTCAGATCGCCGCATCGGTGGTGAGATGAAAAACTCCGGCGGCATTTCACTGAAAGCCCCCACAGGAGTTTATACTGTTGAGGTTTATATAAACGAAATAGGCCGTATAACCAGGCAAAAGGTTGATCTCCCAGGAGCGCTGGATCTGTCGGCGGAGGTGGCGCAAGCTGGCGCCATAAGCCTGAATGTGGCGGTCACCGACGGCGGCGGCGATGCCTGGGTCAGCGTCATTGGAATAGAACAGGGCAAGACCATTGCCCAGGGTAAACGCACCGCCGGCGGCACGGCCACCTTCACGGTGCCCCGGAACACCGAGGTCAGCGTAAGCGTGCGCAGGGACGGCTTCTTCCCGGCGAAACAGGATGTCAGGCTGGGGGCGGCAGACACCACACTTAATTTCACCCTTGTGGCAGAGGCAATTGACCATGCGGTGACCGTAACCCTCACCGGCAGTGGGGATGCCACTGGGAAGAGCGAATATTATGTCTGGGCCAAAGAAATTTTAACCGGAAGCGTGGTTAAGTCCCGGTCCACTGTGCCCAATGGCATTGTGGTAAAACTTCCCTCGGCCGGCAGTTGGGTATTCAAGGCCGGTACCGAGGGCTATTTCAGTGATGAAGTCACCCTGCCGGTTTCAGGGGCCGGGACACTGTCACTGCCCCTGAGCAACGCAGTTGCGACCAAGACCGCCACCGCGGTGGTCAAATCCAATCAGGGGGGTACCGTGTCCAGCCAGAACGTAGGGGTTAAATTGGTAATTCCGGCCAACGCCCTGGGTAGCACCGACACCAACGCCAGTATTACAACCTCCTCCACCCTGGCGGTAACAGAGACCTCCTCGGTTAAGCCCATGGGATCGGCCCGGGATATCACAATTACCGGCAGTGAAGGTAGAATAACCACCTTGAGCCGCTCCATTGAAATAATTCTTGACTACCACAGCGATTACCTTACCTGGCCGGCCGGCCATAGAGACCAAATGGCCCTGCAAATGCAGTTGGCCTACTGGGACGCCGGGGTTGACGACTGGGTGATCATACCGTCCGTCAATGACACTGTTAACCACGCCATAAGGGGTTTTGTGGACCACCTGACCAAATTTGCCGTGGTATATCCGCAAACGCTGGTAATAAGAGGCATGGCAGCAGCTCAGCCCTCCCAAACCACATCAAGCGGGCCATCTCCCAGAGGTGATGAAATCAGTGCGGCAGCTTTAAGTGAAGCCCTTGAAAATGCCAGGAATACAGGTAATCTGGTCCTGCAGGCGGTTTCCCGGGACAAGCTGGCCCTCACCCTGGAACAGTTCAGAAGCATTGAAGCGGCTGCAAAGCCGGTGGAAATAAGGATGTCCGACGCCTCATTAAGCTTCAGCCCGGAGGTTTTAAAGGCATCGGGGCTTGATTTCGGTAAAGTTGCCAGCTTTACCCTGGAGGCCCGGAAGGCCGGTGAAGAAGAGGCCAGGGGACTGGCCGCCAGGTCCAAAAACGCAAACCTATACAGCCTTAAGGGAAGCGTCTTTCAGCTAAGTGTAAGGGTGAAGATGGAGGATTACTCCGAACAGGAATTGAAACAGTTTAACGGAAAGATCTCCGTGTCCCTGCCGGTGCCAACAGAAAGCAGGAGCGCGGCGGCGAAGGGCGGTTTGTACGCCGGAAGATTTAACGAGGTGACCGGCTCATGGGATGCTGTTCCCGGAACTTATGACGCCATCACTGGCACATACCGCTTTGAGACCGACAGGTTCAGCCGGTGGGGTTTGGTGGAGAAGGCGGCGCCCCAGGTCAGGACCTTCTCGGATATAACAGATCACTGGGCCCGTAAGGATATAGAGCACATGGCCACAAACGGCTACATCAGCGGCATGGGGGGCGGGCTTTACTCCCCCGATGCCGGTGTAACCAGAGCACAGTTTGCCACCATGCTGGTGAATGTTCTAAAACTGGATGAAATAGCCGATATGCCCTTCGGTGACGTGCGACCGGGTGAATGGTATTACTTCAGTGTGGGCAGGGCCTATGCTGCCGGGCTGGTAAAAGGCGCCGGGCCAAACCTGTTTTCTCCGGAGGATCTGATTACCCGGGAGCAGATGGCCGCCATGATATGCAACGCCCTTAAATATAAGGGTCTGCTGGCGGAGGTAAATGACCCGGAGGAAGTTCTCAATATATTCGCCGACCAGCCGTCCATATCCGGATGGGCCAGGAAGTCCTCGGCCCAGGCGGTGAAACACGGAATCTTAAGGGGTAAGCCCTGGGGCGGACAGATATATTTTGCGTCGGCGGACAAAGCCACCAGGGCCGAGGCTGCTGTAATGCTGAAAAATCTGGTTGGCCAGTTGAAATAAGATCAGGCAGGGAAGGGAATTATGAAACAAACAGGCATTAAAAGGAAAACTAACCAAAAGCACATATGGTTCCTAATCGGTACAGCCATAACACTGCTGATGCTGGGCCTGTACGCCACCGGTTTGACAACGGTTTTTGAGAAAACTACCGAGGATTGGCGGATAAAGGCTTTCCGCCATAATCCAGACCCTGCCATAGCCATCGTAACCATTACCGAGGATGATATGAAAAAGTTTGGAAGATGGCCCTGGCGCCGTGGTGTCCATGCTGATCTCCTGGAGAGGATTGGTGATCAGAAGCCAAAGGTTATAGGTGTGGACATTATGTTCACCGATCCCGATCCCGGCGACCCCGAGGGAAACCGGCGGCTGGAGGCCATCACCCAAAAGGCCGGCAACATCATTTACCCGGTCTGGGCCGACCCCAAAACGCTGGATGCCGATAAGGGGAAAACCACCAACGAGGGAGGATACCTGACACCTTTGCCTGAACTCCTGGCCGCTTCCCTGGGGGTTGGACACGACAATCTGTTGCCCGACCCTGACGGAAAGGTGCGGGGAGTAATTCTTAAACTATATAACCAGCAGATAGATGTGGAGACCTTTCCACTGGCAGTGGCCAGGGAATTCCTGGATATAGCCGCCGAGGGTGAATTACGGGGTAAGTTCTACACCTTCGGAGAGGATCTGATACCTGTGGGCGGTCACGGCGAGATGGTTCTCACCTTTGCGGGCCCTCCCGGAACCTTCCGCCCCTATTCATATTCGGAAGTATTGGAAGGAAAGGTTCCCGGGGACGCCTTCAGAGACAAAATGGTGCTGATCGGATCCAACACAGCGGGTATCGGCAATTTTTACAGCTTCCCGCTTATGTCCGATTCCATATCCCAGGTGGAGGTTTTTGCCAACGCAGTGGACACGCTGATTAGCCGTAACTTTTTCAGCCGCACAACAACTGCCGCCAACACGGCTGTTATAGTGCTGCTGGGGTTAATTTCCACATTGCTGTTTTCCAGAGGCAGCCCCATTCGCAACCTGCTGGCTGTACTGGCGCTTACCGTTATTTATGTTGGGCTGGCTTACCTGGTATCCTTTAAAATCAGGTATCTGATACATATAACAGTTCCCGTCCTCACCGCAATCCTCTGTTACCTCGGTAACATAGCCTACGGAATCATAGTTGAGCGCAGGGAGCGCATGAAAATCACCCAGACCTTCGGACGTTATGTGGCCCCCCAGGTGGTGGATGAAATACTGCGCACCGGTGACGGGCTGCTGACCATGGAGGGACGGATGCAGTATGTCAGCGTTCTTTTTGTGGATATCTCCAGCTTTACCACCATGTCCGAAAAGCTTGCTCCAACACAGGTGGTCAAGATACTGAACCGTTACTTCAAAGAGGTTATTGAGGCTGTTTACAAATACGAGGGAACAGTGGACAAATTCATCGGCGACGCCGTAATGGTGGTATTTAACGCCCCCCTTCCCATAGAAAGGCACGAAGAGAAGGCGGTGCGGGCAGGGCTGGAGATTCAGAGGCGAATTGCCTCCATCAGCGATGAAATAGAAAGGGAATTTGGCATGCCGTTAAAGGCCAGCCTGGGAATAAATACCGGCGAGGCCATCATAGGAAACATAGGCGCCATGAACCGGGTGGAATACGCCACCATCGGGGATACCGTAAATGCCTCGGCCAGGCTGCAGTCCCTGGCCGGATCCACCCAGGTCTTTATCAGCGGGGCAACCTACGAACCCATAAAGGATATTGTGGAGGTCAGCCATATCGGGTCCCAAAAGGTCAAGGGAAAGGCCGAGTCCATTGAGGTGTATGAGGTGCTGGGTTTTAAACCATAGAGTGGCGTTTAAAAATATAGGACAGGAGTAGTGGGGTTATGGCGGAATTAAAAAGAAATCTTCTTGCTCTGGTGTTGGTTATGTTTCTGACGCTGGCGTCTGCCGGGCCGGCACCGGCCTATGACAGTGATTCCAACATAGATCTGCTGGGATCGGGTAAATTGCCGTTTAACTCCTGGTATTCTTTCGATAAAAAACTTGCTGCGGAAAAAGTGGCGGACGGTAAAAACAATGTGGAACAGCTTAAATACACCATGCTGGCCCAGTGGGAAACCATCGCCGGGGAGTTGTCCAGGGCGCAAAGCGGCTTTTATCTGGACAGTAAATATGGATTTAAGATATACAGCCCGGAGGCCAGCGGTAAAATTCATGTGCTGACCCTGGCCAAAGCATACCGGGAAGCGGTTCTGGCCGCGGCAGGCGCGGGAGACGTGTCAGGGGTGCCCTACCCCGACCTTACCAGGACGGACAGGAGCTTTATTCCAGCGGCCGAGCTGGCGGTTTCCCAGCCCGCAAAATATGTAACAGTGGAGCAGACGGTACAGGCAATAAAGGACATACCTCTTCCGGAGAACCTCTTTGTAGGGCTTACCGTCTATTTGCTGCCCTATGATGTGATCAGGGTGAGCGACCAGCTGGGCGGTGTTTCCGGATTCCACTCCGGCCGTTTCTCCGGGCGGGACGAATTGATCTATATTACTTCCCTGTCCAGGGACGAAACAGGGGGTTTCCCCCCGGCGGCAGCCACCATAACCCACGAGGTGGGACACTACATCCATAACATTTTACTGGGAACCCATGAAAAATACCCGGATCGCTGGAAGCCTTTCATGGATCTCGGCGGCCAAAAAAACTTTGTCCGAAATGGAAGCTGGAACCTGCTGACCGAAGAGAACTTCGCCGAGTATTTCCGCATGGCCTACGGAAACAAGGAAGCCGCAGCTTATCCCTACAAGGCCTCCTACCCGGCCCCTGGCGCCAAAAGTATTTCCGCTTTCAAATCACTGGCGGAGGCAAATATTCCCAGGGAAGTACCGGGATACTGGGATTACGATAGTTTGAAAATTACCGTAAAAGGCCCCAGCGGCAAATCAATTCAACTGGGGGTCGGTCCCAAGCGCGGCAGATTTGCCAGTGCGGCCACCGCCTTCCCTGAAGTGGTTCTTGAAGGCGGCCTTTCCGCCTCTGACACCAGGATACCCTGCATTGTTTTTTACGAGCAGGGGAAGATAAGCTCCACCGATGAGGAGTTTCCGGTGGTTTTAAACGGAAGGATAAATTATACCTTAAAAATGGATAAGCCCGGTAAATACCACCTGCTGGTGGGATCCCTGGACAAGTCCTCACCGCCCCCCGACTACATCGGGGATGAGGGCATGATCACCGTATACTACGCCGGCCCTGCTGGGGTTGCCCAGGAAGTAGGCCAGGCCGGGAAATTCCTGGATACCGCAGGCCACTGGGCCCAAAAGGAAATTGATCAAATGGCCTCAGAGGGTTACCTAAACGGTACCGGTAACGGTATATTCGCCCCGGACGCCCCTGTCACCCGGGCTCAGTTTGCCGCCATGATGGTTAAGGCGCTGAATATTTCCGGGGAAGTCCGGTATTCCTTTACCGACGTCCCACTTGGAGAATGGTACCACAGCGGCGTGGCCCGGGCATTTGCCGCCGGGCTTGTCAGGGGTGTGAGCGCCGATCGGTTTGCGCCGGAGGATTTGATCACCCGTGAACAGATGGCTGCTATGATGGGTAACGCACTTAAGTACCGGGGGATATTAACCGGGGAAGCCGTCGACGAGGGTGTACTGGCTGCCTTTGCCGACCGGCAGGCCATTTCTGAATGGGCCAGGGCATCGGTCTCCCAGGCGGTAAGTAAGGGTATACTAAAGGGGAAACCTGCCGGCGGGAAAATAAATTTCGCCCCCGGGGACCAGGCAACCCGGGCCGAAGCGGCAGTGATGCTGAAAAACCTGATTAATCTTGCACACATGCAATAAATACCAATTTACCTAATGATTTTTAAGTATAACTTATTATTTGTGTTAACATAATAGATAAAGACAATTAATATTGAGTAGAACATTTTGGAGGTGCACCATCAGATGCTTGGAACTGTGAAATGGTTTAACCCGGAAAAGGGCTTCGGATTTATTGAAAGAGAAGGTGGGGAAGACGTATTTGTACATTTTTCTGCTATAAAAGCAGAAGGCTATAAGTCCCTCGAAGAGGGCCAGAGGGTTCAATTTGATATTGAAAAAGGTCAACGGGGTCTGCAAGCCACCAATGTAACACTTTCCTAAAATCCTATTGTATTTAAAAAAGGTACTGAAGTTTTAAATTTTACAGTGCCTTTTTTTATCGTTAAGGAAAGTATATGACGCATTAAAGCACTGAAGCACCAAAGCGTTTTTATGCAAGCCCAGAGTTTTTCTGGGGTCGCTCCGGGGTCACTCCGGGGTCGCTCCGGGGTCGCTTGAGGGTCGCTGCATTGTCGCTAATGGGTAGGCGGAGCGATTTAAGTCCGGCCTGCATTACCTCCTGCTGCAACTGTCTCTAGACTCGGTCGCCAACGGAATGCCGACCGCCTCCAACGCCGCGTCCTTGCGTCGATTCCGGTTTCCGGCTGCGTCCTGCAGCCGGCTCGGCATTCCGTAGGCTCGGTCGTTAAGAGACAGTAGCAGCCTCCGGTACATTCCGCACGGACTTAAATCACTCCCCCTCACTGCATGTCGCTGTGGGGTCGCTTTTAAGGCAGCCTGTCACCATTCTGGCTCCTGGCTTCTGGCTCCTGGATTCCGCCGTCTGCAAGACGGCACCGCCCACAAGGCGGTTATTTTATTTAGGGATGTACCCGATACCGTTGATTTTACATCTATTGGGTTGTTTAAAAGCCTTCAACGGATGACTGATGCTTCAGCCGCCCGAACGATAAGCTATTGAGTTGTTCGCCAAAGTATTTAACCGCACAGACCGGAAATTTGCACTTACGCTGATAATTACTTGTGGTGTGGCAGTCGTTTCTTTATATTTAAAAGAAAATTCAAAATATTTAGCCATTGGTGCGGAAATGAGATTTTATGTAAATAACGGAAACAGGCGGTAACATATAGCCATTATTTTGAACGGGCTTTACCCTGCGGGGAGAATGTAGTTAGAGAAGTTCATATGGGAGGGTTTACAATGTCCGGCACAAAAAAAGTTAAAGATTTCATAGTTCCTCTTACAAAATATCCAGCACTATATGACACTAACACCATGGAAGATGCCATAAGAATTATTAAGTGTTACCTTAATGAAGGAAAAGGGTATATGTATCGTTCAATTCTGGTTTTCAGTGA
>LADN01000054.1 GCA_000961585.1 Peptococcaceae bacterium BRH_c4a
TTTTTCCTTAAACTTATAGGCTATATAACTTGCCCAGGCATCTTCCGGAATCTGTGGGATGGGAAGAACTGTAGCAAATCGGTAAAAAGCATGTTTTTTTCCCCCAAAAAGGGACTGCATCATCCCTTCTTTTGATCCCAGAAAGAGATAAGACACATTTCTCTGAAGTTGAAAATAAGAACGCATTTGCTTATATATGTCCTGTCCTGCAATTTGTCCAGCATCCTGGAACTCGTCAAAAACCATCACCATTCGCTTACCGTCTTTTTCAGCAAGAAGCTCCGGCAAATTTAGAGCGTATTCCAGCAACGCATCTTCATCCATCTCTTTTTTTGGAAAGCCAAAACTAAACTCTAAATCTTTTAATTTGACTGCTACTTTAGTTGCACCGGCCAGTAGTTTCGCCTGATCCCATATTGCGTCCAACGTCTTGCGAATTCCCGTCCTGTTTTCAAGACAACTGTTAATAATTGTGACAGCCATATTTTGCTTATTTGATATGCGAAAAAAGTCAACCGAAGCCACGTAGAACCCCTGCTTCTTTAACCGGCGCAACACTTCTTGTGAAAGAGAAGTTTTACCAATCCTGCGCGGTCCGGCAAGCATAATACTCTGACCACCGGCTAACCTGTTTTCGAGAGATACAATGAATTCTTCCCGGCCAACTACATCTTCTTCGGGTACCGGCCCTCCAAGTGGGAACAACATAATAACACCCCTCTAATAATATTACATTATTAGTAATATTATATCACCTGTTACGTAATATTAAAAGAGGGGATGTGATAATTTGACATCCTCTCCTGAGGCCCTTACATCGTGGTGCCCGATAGCATGAAGAATTAACGTATCACTTTTCCTCTCAAAAATGATCCTGATATCCATGTTAACGTATGCTTCCCAAAAAGAAGTTCCCTTTAGCCGGTGTATCTGAAGTGAAGAATGTTTAGGGTTATCTGCTATGAAACGCAGTGTTTTTCTGGCCTGCTTCTGTTCGTTTTGGGATAATTTTCGGAAATCGATCTCGAATGGCTCAGTTAGAATGATCGTCGGCATCTTCTTCACCCAATTCTTTCAAAAGGCCCTCTATATTGGTAAATGATTTTACATTTCCCGCCTTTAAGGCCTCCGCACTTCGCTTCATTTTTTCCTGCCATTCGTCGGACCAAAAATATTCCTGGTTCTTGTCGTGCCAGGAAACGGGTCGTATGAAAACCCCACCGTCCCTCTCTTCCAACATCACATAATCGCCCTCCTTAATACATATCCTTTTAGCGATTTGAGCCAAACTAATCAACATCCGCTTTTGTACTTGTTGAACTATTTCAGACATTATAATCCCCTCTTTTTATGCTTTACTGTATTTTCAGCTTAGCTGTTTTCACAGTATTTGTCAAGAGGAGAACAACATTCATTCACTCCCTTCTATGACCTTACGATACAAAATAAAAACCGGGGTAACCCGGTAATTGACATTTCGTTTTCGGCAATATATTATTTTCTTAACTTAATAAAGGGAAAACTGGTAATACGGCTCGGTTGCCTCGACCTGTCGTGGTTTTTATCTTAGACCCTTGAACTGTTCCAGCAGCTCAAGGGTTTTTAGTTAATTGCCTCGGCCAGTTAGATGAACAACGAGGGTCAGCAGGAGTATTATCGCTATAACGATTTGAACTGTATCGCTTACAGTTATCATCCCGCCCCACCCCCTTTCTTGGACGTTTCCATCCCCGGCAGGTGAGGCCCGTATTCCAGTGGGTTATGTTTAATTGTTTGAAGTTACCGGAAAAACCCGGCACCAATTGTCACTCTTCTGCCATATACGGGTTAATGGTTACCAGCCCTTCGATGAATACAAAATGCTTTTTGTTTAAGGTAAAAAGTACACAGTCACTAATCAAAGCTGTGGCGGCAATAATTGCGTCCATGGGGTTCAGCCCGTGGGATGATCGGTACTTTGACAAAAGAGCCCCTGCTCTGGCCGCTATCCTCCCATCCACCGGCGCATGTTCAAGTATTTCCAGAAGGCCCCTGATAGCCTCAAGGCGCTGATCCGACATCCTGGGGGCCGCCATCAGCTCCATTACGGTAATGGTTGAAATAATCCCTTCCAGGTGGCCTGTCTCGATTTCCCGGAGCTGCCTGGAAGCCTGATGTATGCCTTTAAGGTGGTCAATTATTATGTTTGTGTCTATTATTACCCTCAAAGTCATCCAGCCCCCTGTCAGAGTCTTTCCGGATAGCCTCCACATATTCCAGACCGGACATCTCCATATCGGACAGGAGGCCGGCGGTTTGCTCAACTATACTTTTTCCTGAAACCTCTTTTATTTCTTTTCTCCCGGTTTTCATTACCAGCCTTCCGCCTTCCTCTATGTGTACTACCAACTGGTCCCCCTCTTTAATATTAAGTTTTTTTCTGGCCTCTGCCGGTATTACCACCTGTCCCCGGGACGATACTATGACAGTAAACATATATCTTACCCCTCTTACTCATCTTATACTTTTTACTTTAACTAAACATTAGCTCAATGTCAATATTTTAAACATATATACTATGATGGATGCCGGCCCCAGCATCGCCCCGTACGGCACCTCTCCCCCGGGCAATTTCCCGGCTGCCACCAAAAGTCCGTTTCTGATCTGCCCGGTTTTGTGCCACGTTGACACAAACCCCCAGGCTATCATAATCACGGCTGCCAATATAGAACCCAACAGCACCGGCTCTGCCCCCAGGAATAGGGAAAGGGCCACGGCCAGCTTCAGATCCCCCCCGCCCATCTTTCCGGTGAGGAAGAAAAACAGGTACACCGCCATAATAATCAATGATCCGTATATATTTGAATACTGGGCCGTGGCAATACATAAAATAAGTCCAATTATCACCGCCGGGTAGGTGTACCGGTTATAAATGGTCCTGGTCTTTAAATCCGTCCAGATGCAGACGACCACCAGCACTCCGGCCAAAAGAAAGTTCAGGCTGTAAATCAAGATTCCACCCTCCTAGGTTTAAAAAAGTCTGTAGACAATTACCACTCCTATCACAATGAGGACTCCGGAAACTACTCCAGCCGGGGTCTTCTCAACACCCAGTGAAAAGAAACCCAACCGCAGGAAGTGAAACAGGCCCCCCAGTAAAGCCAGGCCCAGTATTACGCCACCAATAATTAGGGACCGGTCCATTATGGATAATGATATAAATTCCATAGGATCACCTCTCAATCTTTAATATATCCCCGGGATAAACCCTGTTTTTTGCCGTTCCTCCGGGTAATTCTATTACCATTTTGGCTTTCTTTACCATCGGACTTATCCCATAGGTAGGCATTTCCGCTATCATATGGACCACCTCTCCTTGACCGTCCAGAAACACCGCATCGATGCAAAACCTCATAAAAAAGGTATGTATAGAGCTGCAGGGGTTTAACACCAGAGCACTATTTTCCGGCATCCCTGTCCTACCCATTAAGCCCGCCAGGCGGGTGAGAAAACCATTGGCTATTTCGATCCGGTCAGCAATTATATCTCCGTTTCTTTGGTTAATGAGCTTCATAAAATGCCCCCCTATCAAAAGGAAAAACCTTATCCGGAATACGGATAAGGTTTGATTCATGTCTTTACTTTAGTTGGTCGTTAACCTTGTCTATTTTGTTGCTTATACCACCGCCCAGGGTGTTAAAGGCTATTATGGCCGCCACTGCCACCAGGGCTATGATTAGCCCGTACTCGGCCATCCCCTGGCCCCCCTGATCACCATGCAGTCTTTTAATTCTTTCAGCAATACTATTCAGCACCATCTTTCACCCCCTTTGGCTTAAGACTTCAAAAATATGACCCATCACCTGCTTTCATTGGTTAAGTAAATGGCCTAATCCCCGAAAGCCATCAACATATTCCAAAAAATTGGAAAGCCGATCATGGCAAATAACGGCAGAAGTATAAAAGTAATGATGGGAAAAAGAAGCTTTATGGTAAGCTCCCCGGCAACCTTTTGTGTCTCCTGCTTCCTTCTGTTCAGTATCTTTTCAGCATGGTGCTTTACCACCGGCTCCAGGGGACTTCCATACCTCATGGCCTGCTGTAGCTTGTTAACAAGGCCGGTAAGTTCAGGTATCCCGCAGCGAAGGGCCATTTTATTTAACGCCGCCGCCCTGTTATCCCCCGTGGCCATATCCATCAGTGCCCGGTTGATTTCTATGGACAGTTCCCCCAGCATGGTTCTGGCCACCACCTCCAGGGCCATCATCAGGTCGGCCCCCTTTAAGGCATTACCAAAAAGCATGCAGAAATCAGGTATGTCCTTTTTTATCGATCCGATCCTGGCCCTGACCATTTTGTTTAACCATACCCCCGGGGCCAGGTACAACAGTATGGCTGCCAGAACACCCCAGTAAAAGTCAATCCATCCCGGCAGCGCCGGCGGTATGAAAATGGCCAGCCCTATAATAGGGAGGGCAAACTGCAAACCGGCAAAATACTCGGGCTGCATGTTTAAATCGGCCTGTATAAGTTTTTTTTGCAGCACCGTCAGGGAAACATCGTTACCCAGTTTCCTGCCGGTTTTTTGCAGCAATTCATCGGCGCTCCCTTTTAGTTCGACCCCTCCGGGGAGCTTCAGTTTGTTTCCCGCCACTGCCACTAGGACAGATAGGGCAATAAGTGTTCCGGCCACCACAGCCACATCGGCTTCTTTTATTCGTTCCGCCAAGTATTCCAGCAAGACCTACACCCCCTGTCCCAGGGAATTTTTAATCATTTTACGGGTCAGTATGTTGCCGAATATAATCCAGACCGTGGCTAAAAAGAAAATGGACGCCCCTTCAAAGGTGTGGAAGAGAGGGTCCGCAAACCCCGGTGTCTTTACCCTGGCAAAACCAATGAAAATAAAGGGAAGACCTGTTAAAACTTTCAAGGTCATCATGTTCTGGGACACGGCGGCTGAAACGATACTGCGAAAACTTTCTTTATCCTCATAGGCTTCCATGGAGTGGCGGCAAATCTCTCCCAGGTCGCAGCCCACCCGGTTGTAAAGCCCTATGGCTATGGAAAGGGCTTTAAGGTCATCCCATCCGGTTTCCTTTCTCACGCTCTCAATGGCCTGGGCTAGGGTGTCACCTGTTCTGGTTCTTCGGATCACCTCGTAAAAAACATCCCTGGCCGGCCTAGGCATGTTTGGCACGGCGTCCTCCAGGGCCTGGTAGGGGTTCATCCCCCCGTACATGGCGCTTTCCAGCTGGCCCAGCACATCTACGAACTGACTGCTTAAAAGCTCCTTGCGGTCCTCCTCCTGCTTGTTTTTCCACCACTTTAAAACAAAGGCGCCGGAGCTCAGGCCCAGCACCGCAAAATACCATGTGCCGGTAATGGCATAGGCTATACCGCCAAGCCCTACCCCCCCGGCCAGTGTGATTATCAGGTCCTGGGAGGACTTTCCCGGCCCTTTCCGGGTATCGAATTTTTCATCACTGAGCCTTACCGACCGGGCACTGATCCTTATCTTGCTCCCGGTAAGCGCCCAAAAAACCGCCACCCCCATTAAAAAGGCCGCCAGTAAAATCAAGCCGGTCATTTATTCCAGCCCCCTTCGTCGGCCAAGGCCTCCCGGCGCTGAAATTCCTCAGCCACCCATTCAAAGGCGTCAGTTTTGGGATTGTACTGCCACAGTACGTTTAGTTTTAGATTTAGTACCCCTCCGTCCACCCTTTCGGTGCCTACAACCTCGCAGACATGGTCCATCCTGCGCCGGCCTGTCCGGTCTTTTAAAACGTGAATGAAAATATCCACCGCATCCGCCACCTGCTCCACTATGCCGTCATATGGCATGTCCATCTTGGCCATTTGAACCATGTTTACCAGTCGTTTGGTACAATGCCTGGAAGAATTGGCATGGCCGGTGGTCATGGACCCCTTGTGGCCGGTATTCATGGCCTGCAGCATATCAAAGGTCTCACCGGCCCTGCACTCTCCCAGAATAATCCTTTTGGGGGCCATTCTAAGGGCATCCACCACCAATTCCCTCTGGGTTATCTCTATTTTTGTGTCGGCGGTGGCCGGCCTGGCCTCAAGGCTTCTGACATTTGTATGCTGGAGCTGCAGCTCGGCCGGGTCCTCAATGGTGACAATGCTTTCCTCTTCTGGTATGAAGGAGGCCAGGCAGTTTAAAAAGGTGGTCTTTCCGGAGCTTGTCCCCCCACTGATGACTATGTTTTGTTTTGATATAACGGCGGCTTTTAAAAAATCCATTACCTCCGGTGAAATGACTTTACGGTTAATCAGGTTTTCGGGTGTCATGTCTTTACGGAACCGGCGTATGGTAAACATTGTGCCGTTTACGGCCACCGGAGGTATATGGGCAATCATCCTGGAACCGTCGATAAGCCGGGCGTTTACCTTGGGATTGGCCATATCTATCTTCCTGCCGGTGGGGGCCAACATCCTTTCCAGCACGTCCCGGATGTGTTCCTCATCTCTGAATCTCACACCCTCGGCAACACGCTCCACTCCCTTTTTTTCCACCCTCACAATGTCTTTGCCGGCCTTTATTTCAGTTACTTCCGGGTCATAAAAAAAGGGCTCGATGGGTCCGTACCCCAGCAGATCGTTGCCCAGTTCCTCCACCAGTACCTTCGATTGCACCTCCCCCAGGGGAATGTCCTTTTCCAGCAGGCCCCTTAAAACTATTGACTTCAGCTTTGACCTCACTATGGGATCACGGCTTTTTGTTCTCTCCTCGGGCTTTAATATATTGCTCAGTGTAGTCTGTACATAGCCCCGGATCTCCCTGTACTTCTCCTCGGTAAGCCCCGGTATTCTCTCACTGATTAAAAGCGAGTACTGATCCGTCTTTTCAATTTCTGCTGTGTCCTCGATGACGTATTCTCCGCACCTCCGGGCCAGGTTCTTAATAAGTTCAAGGTCCACAATCACACCGCCCTTTCCCGTACCGGCAGCCTTCCGGCCAGCATCTGCAGTGCCCTGGCAAAATCATCCCTCTCACGGCTGTGGACCATCATCTGGCGCCGGTTGTTTTCTTCGGCCACAGCCACGGAATAGGGCATAATACCTAAAATATTTAGTCCCAGGCGGCTCTCCAACTCCCCGGCCCTTATTCCTCCGGGTATCCCGGCCTGGTTTAACACCGCGTACACCCTGTCCTGGCAGCCCAGCCTGGCCATAAATCCGTTATTCTCATTGAGAAGGTCCAGGCTTGCCCTGTCCGGCTTGAAAACGGTAAAGATCAAATCAGAAACAAGGGCGGCCGCCCAGGTGTTGTTGCCTGTGCCCGCCGGAGGACAGTCCAATATTATGTAATCGTGTGTTTCTTTTAAAAGTGTCAACATTTTAAAAATCAGGGTGGGGGTAACCTTCTCCTCATGGTCATAGTGTATAACCCCGGGCACCACCATAATCCCCGAGGAGTGGTTGTATAACCCCCTGACAATGTCCCGGGGGCCGTGTATGTCTTCCCAGTCCAGAATATTTACCAGGCATTCATCTGCCGGAAGCCCCATCCTACTCCTTATGGATCCATACCCGTCAAGGTCGATAAGGGCCACCCTTTCCGGATTTGATAAGGCCAGCAGGGCGGCCAGATTGACGGCTATGGTGGTGGACCCGTCCCCTTTGGCGGCGCTTTGTACGGTGTATATTCTCCCGTGTCCGATCAGAGCGTTGGGGCTTATCGGAATGTTAAACATTCTGACGGCCTCTTCCCGGGGTTCTTCCTTTAATTTAGCCCGCCCCTCGTTGGCCTTCCATAATACCACTTCCTCTTGTAGCTTGGGCTTGTCTTTTTTCTTAAAAAACACTGTTACTGCCCCCCTTTTACAGGAAGGAGGGAGATGGAAAACTTCTTGCCCCGGACTATCCCCTCGGCCACCTTTTTAGCCTCTTCCGGGGTGACGGCTATTACATAGGCCCCTTTTACCGCTGCCGCCGCCAGGGAATTATCCTTTCCGGCAGAAGCCGGCGGAACCCTGACAATGACCGCCTCTTTGGCCACACAGTCCACCATGGTGGCGGCGTCCTTACCCACCTGTACCGCAATTTCGCTGAACACATTGACCCTGTCCCCCACGGCTACCCCTTTCAGCCCATTGGCGGTCTCAGCCGGGAGATCGATTGCCTCTCTGCCCGGGGCTACAGAGCCAAGGACCGCCTTTAGGCTCCCCAAATCCGAAGCTGTATGCCCCTGGCGTAATACCTCGTCCTGAAAAATTGTCCCGGAAACCACCGTTTTACCCACAACATTTTCAAGTGATTTCTCAGCATCCTTTGGCAACACTGAAGCAGGGTAGTCTTTCAGAGCCACATGTTCCGGCCCTATGACGGTACCAATGGAGAGCTTTCTCTGAGCAACAACAACTTTTGCGCTGGGCGTGTTTATGTCCACGTAGTACCAGACGATGCCACCGGCGATTGCGGCCAGTAAAATAGCTATCAAAATATGTGATATCTTTTTTAACTTTGACATGTGTCGCCTCAATTCCAAATGAATTCTTCGTTAATGTTTTTACTTAGGGCTATGGTCAGTGCGTCAGCCGGGTTATTCCTTACTATAATTTTTGGCTTCATACCCTCCGGTATGCTATGAGGTACGCCCCGGAGGTCAATGCCAGTCACCACGTTTTGTTTGCCGTCCATTATGTTTTTCATCCAATGCGATGAGATTTTAAGTTCAACCGGGTCGTTACCGGGAAGTATTACCAATAAAACCGAACGGCCCTGATGGGCCGCCTTCTGCGCATTGGCAATGTCTCCGGCAAAATCCATGACCGTATATGTTGCAGTTTTCCTTGCATCTTTTAAAAGGTTCCACAACTCACCTTGGATCTCCGGTGAGAGGTTCTTTACCGGGTCAACAGCATATATTCTTAAATTTTCCAGAGCAATGGGGTAGTTAGATCCGGGTACCCGCCAGTCGGACATCATCAGTACGTCCTCCGGCAGGTCCAACCACAGGGCACCGGTACTGCTCCCGGAAGCCCCTATATATGCTACCTCAACCCCTTTCCCTTGACTGAATATTTTAACCGCCTGGGCTGCCAGCCTTCCGGCCAGGCCAGGCCTCCATGGAGACACCACGGCAAGAATCCCGCCGGGCACTATGGCAGTGGGATTATTTAAGTTCTGGAAAGCAACAGTTTGTTCTGGTTCTTCATCAAGAGAAATGCCTTCATTCTTATTAATTTTAGGCTTTATTGACTTTTTAACGGCACTTGACTTGACCTTTTCCGATGCGGTTTCAGCCGTCTGTTTGACTGCTTTACCGAGGATGCCTGCCCCCCGTAAGAAAAGGCTTTTTGTTAAACCCTTTACAGGAGGTCTATTTTTCCCTTGTCCAGGTCGCCCTCCCTGCACTTCCCTTATAATATTTTTGAGTACAAAGACAAATTCATCGCCGTATATTTCTCCACCGATTTCACAGGTAATTATATTGCGAACCCCGGCTTCCCGTGCCCGAATAGCCATTTCTTTTCCTTCATCGTCCAGTTCCCCAACTAAGAAAAGTATGGCTGGTACATAGTCAGCTGCCCATACTACCAGGTCATCAGCTTCAGGCACCCCACCTTTGAGGCTCTGTCTCATAAAAATGCAAATATCCGGCGAAATCTCTTTTATCGTCTTTTTTAGTTCCTCCGGATCAACGGAAGAAGCCATCACCTCTACATCTAAGAAATTTGTCCTTATCCATTCCTCAATCCGGGTATCTCCTATACCCATAATCATTTTAGGCTTAGTTCTTGATGAAGCGGGAATTGACTTATTTAATGCTGCGTTGTTTTTATCCACCTCTTTTGAAATATCTATCTCTTGTTTGGTGGGCTTATTATTGGTCATGGCGGGAACTGTTTCACTACGGGCTGCCTGAAGCGTCCCCACAGCCTTTTTGAGGCCGTCTATAACCATGTCTATAAGATTTCGGGTATCAATTTCTTCAGTTTCCCAGCTTATAGATAATTTAACTCCGAACCGCCAAATGGAATTGATAAACCTTCTAGCATCATCATCAAGATATCCAACCACAACAATAATTTGAATATTAGGTGCAAGCTGAAGAATAGTCTCAACAAGTTCTTCCGGATGCAAGTCTCCAGGAAGAAACCAGTTCAGCAATAGTATCTCCTGAGTGGGTGTTTTGGAGAGCCCTATTAAAAGCTCCTTTTGTGTGGTGATTACTTCTATTTCATTTAATCCTATTTCATCCTTCAGCTTTTTGCCGCTTTTCTTATTTGGGTTACTTTCCAGAGCATCGTAAATAACATTGTGTACTGCTAAATCGTCCTGAGCCAACGCCATCAGCAAACGCATCTAAGCATCCGTTCCTTTCTTCATAGAATAATATTCCTATTCCGAAATTCCTGCATCATCGACCCATGACTAGACGAGTACCCGTCCCCGCCAGAGGAATCTCCACAGGCGTAAATTTCCGGAGAACTTCCGGTACTCGATCTATTAGGCAATGCTCTTTGCTTGTTTTTTTAGGTTTTTGGCAGCGTTCTCATCCCTGTCATGGTGTGTGCCACAAGACGGACAATCCCATTCCCTTAAAGAAAAAGGCATTTCCTTCATAACATAATCGCATTTGGAACACGTCTTGCTACTAGGGTAGAACCTATTAACTGTCGTCAGTGCTGACCCATACCATATTGTCTTATAAGATAGTTGCCGCCGGAATTCCCCCCAACCCACGTCAGTAATATGTCTAGCCAGCCGTTCATTCCGCATCATCCCCCGGACATTCAAATCCTCAATCACGATCTCTGACTTGGTTCTCGCCAGTTTCGTGGTGAGTTTGTGGATAAAGTCCTGACGGATATTTCGGATTTTCCGGTGAAGTCGAGCCAGTGCCAAGGCGCTCTTTTTACGATTGTTCGAACCTTTCTGTTTCCGACTGTGCTTCTTAGATAACCTTTTTAACC
The DNA here is from genome assembly GCA_000961585.1 of Peptococcaceae bacterium BRH_c4a. Lineage (GTDB taxonomy): Bacteria > Bacillota > Desulfotomaculia > Desulfotomaculales > Desulfocucumaceae > BRHc4a. Next base: position 10,923 of record LADN01000054.1, read on the forward strand.
GTTTTAAATACTTTGCCAACGGCTTAGGCGCTTCTATCTTTAACCCATCGGACATGATGGCAAAATGGTTCAATCCTACGTCGATGCCGACGACTTCACCCTTGACCGGCTTTGGTTCTTTAATCTCTACCTCGCAGGATAAGCTGACAAACCACCGGTCTGCTTCCCGGTTCACTGTAGCGGAGAGGATTCGACCGCCTACATATGGCTCTTCTTTTAAATGAATCACGCCCAGACGGGGAAGTTGGACGGCTTTCCCTTTAATCTTGATAGTTCCTGTCAATCGAAAGGAATCGTGAACACCTTTCTTCTTGAACTTTGGGAAACCAACCTTCGTTCCTGCCTTCAAACCAGTGAAGAAGTTTTTAAAGGCCCGGTCCAAGTCCCGGAGGGCTTCCTGTGGCGCGCATTTGGATACCTCGTACATCCAGGGGAATTCTGTCTGCTTCAGTTGGTTCAGTGCTTTATGTTGGGCCATGGGGTTTGTGGATTTTTTCTCCTCTTGGTACAGAGTAATCCTTTGGGCCAAACCCCAGTTGTAGGCGAAACGGGCGCATCCGGAATGTTTGGCGAGTAGAATTCGCTGAGTCATATTTGGTTTCAGTTCGTAGCGGTAGGCGCGGTTAATCTTCACGTTCTATCGCCTCCAATGCCTTTTTTGCCTTATTCTTGGCAGACATGCGGCCATACAACCGGCACAGAATGACTTGAGAACTTCAATCATATCCTGCACCAAGTCATCCTTCATCTCGGTCTGGTCCATTACAACCACCCGCCTCCCTTGAGCGGCCAGGGCCGATTCCACATACTCAAACCCAAACCGCATCAGGCGGTCCCGGTGTTCTACCAGGATCACTCGAACCTTTGGATCTGCCAGCAAGTTCATCAGTTTCGGACGATGGCCGTTCAATCCTGAACCAATTTCTGCGACAGCTTTGCCCACGTCTCATCCTTGTTCATTGGCATAGGCCAACAGGCCCTACTTATCCTTTTTGCCTCCGGCTACTTCGTTGCCGAGGGCCCAGACGATAGCTACAACGAAACCTATCAGTATTACCCATTTGCCTACTGGCGTATTTGCAAACCATTCCATTGCTCTCTACCTTCTTTCATGATTTATTAAATATAAGTAATGGGTCAACAAACTGATTGTTGACTATAACTCCAAAATGTAAGTGTGGCCCTTCACTTTTTCCTGTATTCCCGGACAAAGCTATGGGGATTCCGGCCGTAACTCTGTCTCCTTTTCTCACCAGATATTCACTGAGATGTGCATATAAAGTTATGTACCCTTCGTGTTTTATCTGGACACATGTGCCGTACCCTGTTTCAATTCCAGCAAATATGACCTCGCCGTCTGCCACGGTAAAAACTGGTGTACCTATTAGAACCGGTATATCTATGCCTCTATGCATCTCCATTATTCCACTGCCAAATGGGTCAAGTCTTGGCCCAAAACCAGAAATAATCTCTTTAAATTTATCCGGTACCGGCCAAATGGTATGCCCTTGAATAGGAATCATAGAAGCAAAAGCTATAGCCTTATTCAATACGTTTTTAACATAAGAATAATCGTGGTTATATTGGTAAATTGCTTGTTCGGGGTTTTTCTGGAATTCATTCTTCTGTAATAGATAAGCCGCGCTAAAAATAGCATCACTTTTTGAAAAAGGGTCTGCAACACCATCGCCGTCAGCGTCTACACCGTATCCCCCGTACTGTGCTATTCTTGCAGGGTCTTTATCAAATACCGGGTTATTTAAGTCATCTTTAGAATTGGGGTTCTGCCACCCCGACCAGGTTGTGGGCATAAAGTGCATCCAGCCAATAGCGCCTTTGCTCGAAACCTTAACATTCCGTCCAAAATCAGTTTCTATACTATTGATGGCGGCTAAAACATTCCATGCCACACCGTACCTCTCCTGGGCTTTACGGTAGATATCATATAACTCAGGAGGTATTGTGTTAAAAGCAAATTCCGTAGGTTCACCACCCGTGAAACCATCAGTTGATCCTGTTAAATCATTGCCCGGCATAAAAGCGATAACTACCAATCCAAAAAGCATCATCCAAAATAAAAAAAAGGCTGCTACAGCCATGGTAATAATTTTTTTGTTTTCAAGGGCCTTTCTAACAGCAAGCCTTTTCCCCAAATTTAGTGCCACATTACCAGCGCCACCGGTGGCCAGCCCAAGAGCTATGGAGCTGGCCCCGGATACAATTTTCCTACCTGCCATAGACTCATCCTTCCAGAATTACTTTATCCGAATTTTCTTGTAAGGCTTGTTGTTATTTGGTTTAACATTATTATTTGGTATGATGTTACTATTGGGCGATCCTTGACTGGCCCTTTCCGCAACTATTTTATCTTTTATAACCGGGTCTTTACCAAAACTGTTTTTAAAACTTTCCTGATAATGTTTAACGATATCTTGATTACGGGTGTCTATTGGATTCGGAGGTTGTTTTTGATTTAACCCCTTTTTACGAACTACTTTGAGGCCGTTGATTTGCTTAGTTTTCGGCGGTTCAAACTTCTTTATGTTTTTGGCAAAGGAATCAACGTCTCCTTTACCAAAAATTTTAGGATTATCTTTTTGTTGAAACCATTTATCCATTCTTCCGTTAATATCTTCGGGGGGAAATTTATCAGTAAGTTTATTGATAACCTTTTTGTCTTTTTCCCCCATTACAGGCTTATATCCATAAGTCTTTTCAAAATTGTCCTCATAGTGTTTTGAAACCTCATTGTTTTTGAAATCCTTCATGGCTCCTTCAATGCCAGGGGCCTTATTGTCTTTATCTTCTCCTGGCTCTTTATTTAGCACTTTTGAGCCTTTATTCTTACCCCCTATTTTATTTGCCATGTATTTATATCTTGCAGCCTTTGCAATCCACCTTTTTGCAGAACCCCCGGCCTTCTCTCTTTCCCTGTTTACCAGTGAGTCTGCCCTTTGGCTCAAAGCACCCGGCCCTTTAACTACAGTCTCACTCATCATTTCGATAATACGTTTACGAAAATATAATGCTACAGCAAATACGGCTGCTGAAACGAATATAGGACCACCTACACCGCCCTGGGTAACTCTTTGTGCGGCATCTGCAGTCACCATTACAACAGACAAAAACACACCGTAAAAAACCTTGACACCAAACCCACCCATCACAAATTTGGTGTATTTAATACCAAGGCTCCAGCCCCCTTCGGGAATCAGCGCAAATATGGCCACAAAGGGTGCTGCCAGAATCAATATCGCCAAAGCAAATTGTGCCAATACCATCGATCCGGCACAAATAAGCGAAAGTAAAAAAAACGAAATAGTTCCCAATAAACAGAAGAAAGCTACCTTAATGCATTCAAATTTACCTCCAGCCGCCATGGTCATAATAGTCTGTGGATGGTCGCCGTGGTCTATTTCTTGTTTAGCTAATGAATTTACAATAGCCTGCCTTCCGTTGCTTCCTGAAGTCTGACTTAAGAGAAGTGTGTCAAGGCGCATTCCGGGCTGGACCTTCTCAAAATAATCCTTGCCGTTATATTTGAATTCACCTTTAGAAAGATTTTTATATTCCTGATCGGTTAATATGAGTGTGCTGGTATTTACCGTTCCGAATTCTCCTAGAGCCCATGGACTAACCACGAGTGTTTTCCATGTTGTTGACATAAACCCGGCTAAAACCTTATCCCTGCCAGTTTTAACCTGGCTAGCCAGGGTAGGATCGGACGGGTTGTATACCGGTGACACCACCGACATAAACACTCCGGAGAGGTCGTCTGCGAAGCCATTGACCCTGCTGAGAATTGGGCTGGCATTTGAAAAGAAGATTATTGTTACAGCTAAAACCAGGCTGGTGGCTATAAATGCCCTAAATACATCACCTATTCTTTTTTGAGCCAGTCTGAAGGTCATATATGCAACAGCCATCAGCACTGCAAGAGGCAGAAGAATTGCCTGTAACCCTTTATTGCCACCGTCACCGTACCATATATAATTCATGGGGCTAACTATATACTTAATAATGCTATCCATCCAGTTAGAGTTAAATGCATAGGTAAGTATCTGAATGCCTAAATATGCCAGAAACTTATTTAAGTCAAAGACGATATTAGCAATAAATGCCGTTGTCGCTGACTCCCCTTTGACGGCAAAGCTAAAAAAACTAACATCGGTAGAATAATCGAAACGATATCTACCAAGAGGGTAGTAAAACCACGGCGGGGACTTTACTTGTTTATTAAACATCGAATGAACGCTTACTCCCAACCCTACTACAGGCATTCCCACAGTCGCAGGATTTGTGGCTACCTCGCTGAAAAAATCCATTAATAAAACGTCCTGCTGTCTTTCAGTTTCTATGCTTCCGGTCAAGTCCATCTGCTCAGAGCCAATATCAGTCCCGGACCAAGCCACTCCTGTTCCACACAATAGTATTGTCATGCAGAGAATTAACGTAAAAATTTTTCTCACCTTTTGTTACCCCCTGATGTATCAAATAACTGAAGCAGATAATCCGGTTGTGGTGAGATATATACCTTGCCCACCCTGTGTTTTATATCTCTCATAAAACACTGTCCACTTTCCAAACTTGTGAACATTTTTTGAATATATTCGTTGTATTGAATACCAAGCATCTTACAGTTATCCTTAATTTCTTCATCGTAATTTGCTCGAAAACAAAAAACGTACCCCACGTTGTTGCGGATGCCATCAATATCAATATCCGAAGCGTTTTGGACACAAAGTATAGGTATAATGTTGAAGCTCCTGGACATCCGTATAATCTCTTTTATTAGCCTCCTGCCCTCTGGTATATCCAAAAGAACCCATCCTTCATCAATGGGGAGGACTTTGAGCTGATCCCGGGGTGCCCTGAGCATTGCTTCCCGGGCAGCCGCCGCAGCCAAATACATAAGGCCCACTCCCTGACGTTCGGACTCCGTTATTTTCTGTTCTTTTCTTTTATCGGGTTGCGGCAAAGGTAATTCTTTCAGGTTTACCACGGTTATTTGCTCAGTTCCCCCGAGATCGGGTGTACCCTTGCCAAATACCATCCTCCCCAAAGAACTCATGCTCATCGTGTGCAAATGCATTAAACAGTTTTGCGCTTCTTCCTGGATTCGAGAGTTGCTTGCTTCGTTCACGGGGTAGGGAAGTTCTAGTCCGGTTAAACCGTGTTTTGTAATATGCTCCAGGGTATCCAGCACCGTATGCATATCCTGGTTTTCTGGTGAACGCAACATCACCTGGTTTACGGCCGTGGCCACCACTAACCTGCGAGTTTCCCTGTCGTCCCTCTGGGTATCCAAAATAAGATCAAGGTAGTCATTGGCAATCGCTCGTGCCCTTATGGTTTCTACGCTCAATTTAAAAGGATTTATCTTTGCTTCTCCCAGTGCAGAGAGGTCTATTTGCTTCATCTCGAAGGGCAACTTTTTAAATACATGGTCCTCATCTTTAGGATCAATACTGAATATTCTTGCCCCCATCAATCCGGAAAGCTCCATTATGAGTTTTTTTAGATTGGATTTTCCTCCCCCCAATACACCGGTGCAGACGATGGTACCTGTTGTGTTTTCTTCTCGGCTCATGGCAAGCCCGGGCAGAAAGAAAACAGGAATTTTACCCTTGGTCCAACCGATAAAAAAACCCCTATTATCACCTACTTCGTAGCCTACTGTTGGGCCACCAGCAGAAAGAAAACCCGGATCTGTTTCTATCCCCACGGAACCCGGATTTCCGGCCGGGAAAAAAGAAAAGAAACATTTAACCTGGTCTCCCGGGGGCCGGACCACCCTGTATTCCCTTTGACGATAAAACTGCATTAATGCCTTGGCGTTTGCTTCCATCTCTGTCTTGTCATACGCTGCAACCGAAAAGGTTGTATGAAATGTTATAAGGGGCATGCCGCCTGATAATTTCGATTCCAGTGACCTGGATTCGCCCACTGCCCATTCGGAATCCTCACTGGCTTCACCTTCGCCTTTATATGATTCATTTATTTGGTCCTTTGCTATTTTTTTACGGGATATTACCTTTCCCCTGGCTTTTACTGGGGCCTCAACCTTAAAGTGTATTACTGCATCAACGGGGAAAAGGTGCCCGTTTAATGCTGCCAACCATTCATCATCGTAGTCTCTAATGTATCGAGGCACATCCGCAAAGGTAAGAAACGTCTGGTAAAGCTCTCTGTCCCCCAACGTAATTTTCACATAGTTTAATTTTGGATCAATTATGGCCCCTTCACTCATGGCATAAAGCAATGCCCTGTCAAACACACCTTTTTTGCGGGGGGAAAGTAACGGGGGCAAAGCACCAGCCCTTTGGACGTTTCGGCGTACAATAAAATCAAGGTCTGAAAAAGTTATCCTTGAGATGTCAAGCGTCCCCGACATTTGATGGTACAATTCCCTTTCAGCCCGAACAGCTTCAGAAATTGTCCTTTCGGATATGTTGGTGTTCTTTTTAATTGCCGATACAATATCCAGGAAGTGATCTCTTACTTCCTTGGCACTAAAAGAAAAATCAAATTTATTTACTGTTGGTAGTTTTAGCCCCAGATAAACTCTTCTGGCCTGGGCCCTACCTTCTACAAGGGCTTGACACGCCGAATATGTATGTCTTGAGGCCTCTTTAATGATATCCGGTTCATTAGACAAACTTATTGGCCCAACGTATTGCTTTTCTGTTATAGTTAGTTCTTCTGTTAGGTATAACAGTTGGCCATCGCCCGTATAAACATATAGCAGTTCTTCAAAAGGTCTTAAAACTGAACGTTTGGCATGCGGAGCCAGGTACTCATATGTTGTCCCACTCAGACGGTAAAAAGCATACGCCTCCCCTCTGGGGTTAAAAACTATATTTTCTTCAAAAACCGCCGTTGGGAACATAGTAACCATCTCCTTTATCATTTCAATCGAATTCTTTTGCCGTTTTTGTTAACTTTTTTTTCTGTCCAGATAGAAACAGAGAAATTTTCGTATATTTTACCTTCGCTTCTGCCAAGAGGCCCTCCGAGCCACATCCGGCGATTTCTTGCAAAATGGCTTAAGATGTCATAAATATATACCGGCAAGAATTTACCTGCAGGGTCTACGTTTTGGCTGTAATAAGTTATTAACCCTGAAAAAATGGCATCCATAATCAGGGCGTTTAATTTTAAAAAAACCTGGGTTAAAGGCTCTATGAATGCACAAACAGGATACAAAGTTAAAAAGAAGAAAATAAAAACTATTAGAGATTCCAGTTTTATCGGTATTGGCAAAGGTATATCTCCAAAGCGATAGAGTACCGGTCGAACACGAAAAAGATGTTTGTATGATGAATGAAGGTTATATTTTCTTTCTTCTGACATAGAAAAGGCGCGGACTAAACCGCGCCTTCCACCACCCTTCTTTTCATTTAATCTTAGTTGCGCCAAACCATCCCGCAACTGTCGTTCCAATTACCTCAAGAAGATTAGTGTTGGTGGCCGCATAAATTAAGACGGCGGCCAAGATAAGTGATATTGCGGCGCCAATCTGCCTTCTGGTAAGTTCTATTATGCCTACCACTAAAACTATTACTGCAAGGGCTGATACCGCAGTTTCCTTAAAACTAACTGTTGCCTTTTTTATGGCATCTTCATCGGCAAATGCAATGCCGCCCATGACAAATGTAAGTGCCATGGCAATCAATAAAATTAAAGAAAATCCTCTTTTCCCATACCCTTGTTTCTTCAATTCGTCACCTCCTTTCAGTCCTTGACGTCCTCCCCTGACTGAAGTCAGAGGATTCCCCGGGATTTACGCGTCCTTGCAGGTTCACGCCCGGGTCTGGTCGGGATTCGCCTCCACCTGTACATTTCTGCCAGGCTTCCTCGACTCACCCACTGGGCCGCGCCAACACGGCCCGTCCCCAACGGTTCAGAACATCACATGGCTCCCACCCGCCGGGGAAGCCGCCCTGTCACCAGGCAGCCGGGAATTTTAACTCGCCAGTCCGCTCACCCATTCCTTTCTCCTGCCGGATGCCCCTGCCTTCAGGCATGGGGAGGAAGGCGGGAGGCGGGCATCAGCCCGCCACTCCTTTCTTCTCGTATTGCCAGCCGTCGGTACGCTGCAGTGAATGGAAGTACCTGTGCGATACACCCTGGCACACCCGCTTGCCTACACTGTCCTTTATGTCGAAGTAGCCACTCGACCGGGTTAATATGGCATCATATTCTTAATAAAGTATTGTCCTCCTTTGTTTACCACATTTAAGAATACCAACTGCTTAAACTCATCGGACCCCTGCTTAATTTTAAGCTCAACCTGAACTATTTTGGGGTCGGCCTGGGAGTCCGACGTAACGCTGATAATATCTGTTACCACCCAGCCGCCAACAGGCTTTATCGGATAGTCCGGAGTAACATAGTTAGCAATTTCCGCAAGGTTATTGCTGCTAAAATATGTTCTCAAGAAATTTCCTGCCAGGGCTTTTATGTTTTCATTAGCCTGTGAGTTATATACGAGCTGGCTTTTCTGAACTGGTGATTTTCCAGTGTTGATTACCATTGGCAGAGATATTGAGTATTTTCCATCGAGACAGTTTACCGCAACCCTGACCGTATAACTGCTTTCAGCCCACCCCTTTTTATCCTGTGTTTTATATGCATCAGCGATAATAACCTTATCGTCGAGGGGTGAAAGCCTTTGAGTATGGAGAAATACATCTACGAGATATGTGCCTTCAATATTTTTAATGCTAACCACACCGGAACCGACAACACGTTTAATCTCTCCGTCCGGGGTAACCATATCGCTTTTAAAAAATGGGTTAAACACCTTCAACCTTTCAGTATATTCGCTTGAATTGCCACTCCAAGTGGCCCACTCCACTGCAAAGGCCCTTGCAAACTCCGCAGCTCCCTGGTACTCCAAAACAGTTTCAATGGTCGCTGCTCCACTTGCTATCTTAGCTGCATTGGCTGTCAAAACCGAAGATCGGAAAGCGATTAACACAGAAAAAAGCATTACGGTCCATATCGTACCGGCTACCGCCCAGCGCAAAACATCTGTTCTATTACGCAATATTACTGATCACCTGCCTAATCATGTTAAAAACCCCATTTATAATTATCACGCCGGCCTCCTGAACACCGATGAAATTCCAAACCGCCCAGGCATTGGCCGCCATTAACGCTGGGGTTGCTATAAACAGTTCCCTGAAACCCATTGTGGAGAATAATGGTATGCTTACACTGAATTTTAAGGGCCATAGAGGATTAACTCCACCAGAAAGAGCATCAAGGATTAGGTGAGAAATAAATCCTACCATGGCCGGAACTACTAAGTCCGGAAAAAAATTAGATACTAAAATGGCATAAAGGAAACCAGCAAGAAGGGAGTGGATCGGTCCCCGGTGGCCCAAAACCAGGCTTGTCCCGTGTGATAGAACTGGCAGGTTATGCCCCAGTTTGCTGTATGGCGAGTCAATGTCCGGGACGAGAGCTGATATTCCGGCCGCAAGGGTGTTATTAAATACCGGACCTGTGCCGCTTGTAATAATCAATTCTGCTAGGGTACCCCCGAGTACGTGATTATACCAGCGCATATATTAACCACCTTAAATCTTTTTAGTAGTTCCGAATATCATAAACAAAGTGTCAAATACGATTCCATTAACTATGTCCCTCCTAAAACGCCATACTATTCTTAACATGATATATGATGCAAAAATAACACTCAGATGCCTGGCAGCATTATCATCAATCATACTGACGAGGGCGTAAATCACTAACAAAATAGTATAATTTCTTATTACCTTTACATTAAACATTGCCAAACCCCCTTTGCTTGTTTTTGGATAAAATACCCTATAAAAAATAATCCCCGGAGAGCTTACGCTTCCGGGAATAAAAAAGGAAGTATGGGAGAGGAGGTTGTGTGTTATACAGCTTTCCAAAATTCTTCCAGACATATGATATCGGCTTCTCTGAGCCGTTCCGCCAGTCGGGTCTGTCTTAATACTAAGTCCTTTTAAAATTCTGTGAGCGTTAATTACAATCTGGCTGCAACACTGGCTGTTCTATGTACCTCGGCCAGGCGGACAGAAGGAAGACCTGCATTTATCATTGCAATACTGCCCCCGGCCCTACCGAAGGCAACTGGTCTGGATCGCCTACGATTAGTATTGCGGTGTTTTGAGAGACAGCATTGAAAAGCTTATATCCCAAGGATAGATCCACCATACTAAATTCATCGGCATTGAGCATACCGCATTACAAGGGGGTTTTTTGATTGTAGTTACATTTTCTTCCCGGGGCGATTCCCAGCGTTGCCGGTCTTTGATACCGAACTTATGCCGTATCTCCCCAAGGAATATAACTTCAGCCTTTCCCTGTGGGTCTTCCCGCAAGACTGCCATACCGGTTATCTTACCTTCCACTTTCCTGATCTAATTAAAATAAAAATACCCCGTTTTCCGGGGTATAAGGTCCTTTCTCTTCTGCTCGATAATTATTCTCTTTGGAATTCTATTTCCTACCTGGGTTTTTATATGCTTCAGATCGCGAAAGTGTTGTACTGACTCTCGCTTTTCTTGATCCTTTTGTTGCCCAGTGACCAGCGGCTTGACCTGTTTCCAACCGTAATTTCTTCTTTTTAATCTTATGTGGCTGAAAAAGCACAGTCCTTATACGGTCCAATTTATCAAACCAGCCCTTATTATTAGTTTTAGGCCCAATCAAATCTATAACTAATTTATTCCAAGCTTCCGGAGCTATATTTAAGTTACTCTGCAAGTCCCCCAATACTTCTGAAGCTATCGCTCTAAATGCCTTAATATATCTTTGTTCTGGAACTTTCACTAATATATAAGGAAATAACTCTTTTAATTCAAGGCCACTTATTATATTCTGATGCAAAAATAGAATATTTTTTATCCTCTTTATTTTCTTTTGTCTATCTAAAACACTTTCATCAAGTAAACCCTCTATAAATTCATCAATTTTATTTGGATTAGATAATTTAATTTCTTCCAGGCATCCTAATATTTCAGCGGCCTGATCACGAAAAGCAACCACATAACGAGTTTCAGGAACATCTTCGAGTACACGCGGCAATAAGCTGCTTAGTTCTATTTTTGAAACGAAATTATAGGACTTATTAATAAAATAATCCCAACTCTCCACCGATGACGATGTTCCCTTTAAAATCAAAAACCTTCTTATACATGTACTACCAACTAACAGAGATTTGTGAGTTTCTTCGTTAGTTATCTGAAAGTTAAGTCTCAACGGGCGCTGATTACACAACTCACACTGATCTGAGAATTTTTCAACTTCTTCTTCCTGTATCAAACCTGTATATTCCCATTCGAATTTGGCTTTTTCATATTCGTTACTTTTGCTATTTTGAACCAACACCTGTTTAATCATGGGGTAATCGCGTTTTTTAAGCTCCTCTCCTCCACCCGCCAATGTCTTTTTTAGTCGGTTTCTTAAAAAAGACATTTCCTAAAACCACCTTTCTTTTATCTTTATTTCCCACCTCTGTGTAGTGCATCCCAAGCTTGTCCGCTGTATATATTTCTTTTTCCACCTTGCTTCCCTATTTTGCAACCTCCGTTTACGGTTGACAATTCCTCAAATAAATCACCAATACAATAATCCTTTGGCCTTGGTGGAGCTGGAGGTCTGCATAAAAGAAGTTTTTGCTTTCTCCTACTTCGGCTTTTATTATTACAGTCTTTTTCAGCCCATTTTAGAAAAGGATTCACAGAATTACTGCCCAGGGCTCTGACAAATGACTGCAATCCATATTTTCCTGAATACTTATAGATATAGCGCAGTATTTGCTCCCTTTTTTCAGGAGATATGCGATATTGTCCGGCCAAATCTCTTATAGTGAGCGTTGTCACTCAACTACCCCCCCTCCCGCATCTTTTCTTCACGGCATCTTGCAAGACATAAAAAATAGTACGGGACCATTTCCTTTTTAATTGCTATTTCTGGGGGAATTGGATAGTACGTAATACTTGTCCTTATACCGCATTTTTTAATAACCTTTTTGGCCATTGTTTTAAATTTTTCACGGTTCCCTTCGGACTTTGGGACTATGACATTTATAATACGTACATTACTCACATCAAATGTTAGTGCTTTGCTATTATAAACCCCTTTTTTAATTACTTCCATAATATGCCTCCAGTATAACATGAAAAACGTGCTTAGCCGAACAATAATTATGATTGTCCGCACCCGACCCGCCACGAGTAGGCGCACGTTTAAGGGCCGGTTAGTCCGTAAAGTGAAATAATAAAATAATGCGCCGAGCTGAGCTCTTACGATCGCGCCGGAAAGGTGGAGCCTTAACGAATGCCTTCCCAGGGGACGCAATAGACGCCTAGATAAAAATCTAGAATTTATTTAATTATCATTTTCCAGTGTTCAAGTTAACTGTGAAAATGCGGGGTTTGGTATTAAACTAAAATCGGGCCTGCTATTTGGTTACTTCCCCCGTTCTTCACCTAAGTCCAGCCCTTCCCGTATGCGGATTTTCACCGCCCTTCCGAAGAAGTTAATCGGCGCACGTCCGGGTAAACGCTGCCGTCTGTTTGAGCTACGCTGTGCCTGGCTTCCCATTCTCGGTTGGTCCGCCGTCTCCCACCGCCACTACCCGAGTGACCCCTTTTATCGCGAAAAATGCGTCCGTTTACCCGGGTTTTTCTTTGTTGTAACTATACTTCCGCCACAGCAAAGTGTGGAAATTTTTTGCCATTAACGGCACGCCCTGGGGCAGCATATTTCTTCTCTGCCCTGGGGCCTACCGTCCATCCCTCTGTTCCCTCCCATACGGATGCGAACCTTGTTTTATTACCCTATAGGGGTTAAGTGGGGGGTGGTTGACTGTAAATGCAGAATTGTATAACATGATTAAATAGGCTTTAATACCCATCCTGAATACCCACTAGCTAACCTTATCCCTAGCCTTGTCTTTAATTGACTCGGCCTGCTCTCGATTTAGCTCCTTGCAAACCAGCCCCGGGTCACACCCCAGGAGTATCCGCGCACAGGTCAGCCACAGCTCGGTGTTGCCAGGGCCTTCACCAGGCTTTGTAAATTCGGCACGGTATTCCAGGTCTTTCGGATGCCTTGCCATGTGCGGACCTCCTTTCGGGGGATTTAGTCGTGGAATGGTTAAGGGTAAACACCTTGGCGTTCGAAACCAGGCAGGACCGGGATATTTGTTTCTACTACCACAACTTGAGGAATCATTATGTAGTCCACCTATCCGGTAGTACCGGTAGCCAGTTTTTCCAGAATTTCAGTCGGGATTTTTTCACGATAAGCAGCTACCACAAGGGCTTCGGGGTCACCACCGAGAACTTCGGCCAGAATCCTGTTAAGTCTGTCAGATGCAGGCGGTTTTTTAGCAGTTTGTAATTTGCTTATATATGAGGCATCGACTCTTATACCGCGACCCTGGCATTCATTAGCAATATTTTTTAAATTCTTGCCACTTTTTTTTATAAGTTCAGAAAGGATCTCATGATATTTCAAATGTACTCACCCCCCCTACTATTGACTCTATCTCCTTTTAAGTCAACATATTTGACTATATTGTACCTCACCCTTGACCATTGGGTCAATAGTAAAAGTAAAATTGTCCTATGACCGTTGACTTTTAAGTCATCTTCTAATATGATACATTCTAGAGGTGTAAACATATGAGCTATGCTCATTTATTGGATCAGCTAATTCACGAATCCAGATATTCCCTTTCAGAAATAGTCAATTTATGTAAATCTAAAGGGATTAATATATCCCCATCTTACATAAGCAAGTTACGCACCGGTAAAAAACCGCCGCCTTCTGATGATGTTTCCAAGGTGTTAGCAGAAGTCTTAAATATTGATCCCGAAAAGCTTATAATGGAAGCATATAAAGAAAAAGCCCCCGATAAAATCAAAAAGATACTTGAGACCGGTGCAAAAAAGCAAGATCTAATTTTAAGCGAAGCATCATCTGAATATGCTCAAAGGGCAGGGCATGCTGGTCGCTACAGTATGGTTATAGAAATGGCTGATATTTTGGAGAATGAGAGTATTCAGCTTACCGCAGGTGGTGAGCCTCTAAACCCTGAACAACGCCTTTTAGTAGCAAAAGCTTTATTTGTTACACAAACTGGTTCCGGAAAAACGTGGTCTTTTCTAAATCTAATTAAGGATCGTATTAAAAACAAAATCCCCATCCTTGGCACCATCCGGGCTGGTATTCCTCTTCTCTCTGAGCAAAATATTATCGGCCATCTGGACATACTCGCTGACATGGAAAGCAAGGCTGATTTCGCCCTATATGTCCGTGGTGATTCAATGATTGGCGCAGGTATTCAAGATAATGATGTTGTGGTATGTAAGCAACGGGAAACGGCTGCCAACGGACAGATTGTCGTAGCCCTAGTCAACGGTACTGAAACGACCCTAAAATTTTTCATCCAAGAAAACGGTAAAAAACTGTTGCGGGCCGCCAACCCTGAATATAAAGATATTGAGTTAGGGCATGGAGATCAGGTGCAAGGGTATGTAGTGAAGATACTAAAGGATCCGCCGCCAATAAATACTTATAAGGAGTACATTTATTTTAAGGAAGAGCATTTACAAGGGTGGAACGAGGCAATAGAAAAGGCCTTGGCTTGTGGCATCAAGCCTTCTGCATTCATAGAGTTTGTTGAAATGCAGATTGAGTTAGCGAAGAGGTTAGCGGAAAAATAGTGATTGACATCATGGGTCGGCGGAATAAATGCTGGCCTTTGTACAATTTTAAGGAGACGGGTCCGGGAGGGCGGGCAGCGGTTAATGTGGAGGGATACTATTTGAAATGCTACAGGCAATGAGCGACTTGGAGCTTTTTATGCATAATGATATTGAACTACCTATTTTAGCTAAAGTGGGCTTGGTTCATTGTTAATTTGAAACGATCATCTTAATATCTTAAGTGATTGACAGGTGACACCATGCGTATAGGCGTACTGGGCCGAACCTCATCGGAGGACCAGGCCGAAAGAGGCACCATCCAAAACCAGGTTGAATTCGCAACTAAATACTGCGACCTCCACCAACTGGAAATAGCGGAATGGTACCTTGATGATGGTATTTCCGGAACCATTCCCCTAGAACAGCGACCAGCGGGAGCCCGCTTGCATGAGGATGCAAAAGCCGGAAGAATTGACCTCATCCTCATCTATAAGCTGGACAGACTCGGCAGGTCCGCCCGTATCATCCTTAATGCTGTATACGAACTGGAGCAATATGGGGTCAAAATACGATCCATGACCGAGCCCTTCGATACCGGGGACCCATCCGGCCGGTTCCTCTTGACCATCCTGGCCGGCGTGGCCGACCTTGAACGGGAAACTATCCTTGAACGCATGTGGTACGGGGCTAACCGGGCCGCCCGGGCCGGAAAGTGGCTGGGCGGGATCGTCCCCTTTGGCTACTTCATGAATGAAGATGGATTTTTAGCAGTCAACGAAGAACCCCTCCCGGGGACATATATGAGCGAGGCCGATGTGGTGCGCCTCATATATAAACTCCTGGTTGAGCAGCATTACTCTACCATTAAAACAGCTGATTACCTGAATGCCCTAAGCGTACCCACAGCCTACACCAGAGACAGTCGCATGGTGAAACATGGAAAGCGAAAGGTAAAGACCTCTGGCATATGGCGGCCCAGCCGGGTACGGGCGATAGTTATCAGCACTACATATAAAGGTCTGCACCAATACGGCAAACGTTCCGCAAAGAAAAGAGAAATCATTGAGCGAGAAGTACCAGCTATCGTTTCTGTGGACATCTGGGAAAGAGCCCAGCAGGTGCTTCATGAAAACCAGATAGAGGCCCCACGTAACTCCAGGCACAATTATCTGCTCAGGGGTCTTATTAAGTGCGGCATCTGCGGCCTGACCTATCAGGGAATAACTTATAAAGGACCGGGAAATAAGCCCAAAAACTATTATGTATGCGGAGGAAAAACTGCATACCGAGGACCGTTACTCGGTAAGTGCAAGTCAAAAAACGTGCCCCAGGACTGGATTGAAAACCTCATATGGAATGATTGTGTGGAGTTTATCCAGAACCCGGAAAAGGCACTGGAGGAACTGGCAGCCTCAATGAAGGGAAAAAAATCCGATGCCGGGGAAATAGCCGAGGAAATTAAGTCCATTCAGCACACCATTGACAATAAAGAAATTGAAAAGCAGAGTATCCTTGATTTGTACCGTAGAACTATAATAAACGGTTTCGATGTGGAAATTCAACTCCAGAAGATTGGCCAGGAGAAACAGACACTGGAAAACCGGATTAAGGAGCTAAAGCGCCAGGCTGACAATGAAGACGATTTGGCCTATAAATACGATTCAGCCGAGGAATTGCTCCGTATACTGCAGCAGAAACTGAACAACGATCCCCCATTTGAAGTCAAGCGTGAGATTGTAAAAACACTCGTTAAGGAAATAGTCATAAATACTGATTTTACAGATGGTTCGCGCCCCCGGGCCACAGTTACCGCAAAGTATGCATTTTTCAACGGTGTTGCTTGCACGGATGTCCCTGCGGCTATTACGGTGATCCGCTGAAGCAATGCAGATGCTCAACCTTACAGGTTAAAAGATACATGGGCAAAATATCCGGCCCTCTGCTGGACCGTATAGACATATCGGTCAACGTGCCCCGGGTATCCTACGAGGAACTGAACCGGCAAAAGCCGGCGGAAAACTCGACCGCAGTCAGAGAAAGGGTTTTCACAGCCCGGAAGATGCAGCAGGAGCGCCTGCATCCCCAGGGAATAATGTGCAACGCCCATATGACCGGCCCCCAGACCCGTGACTTCTGCCACCTCTCCCCCGATGCCGCAGCCCTCATAAAATCCTCCTTCAAGCGGCTCAAACTGAGCGCCCGGTCCCACGACAGGCTCCTGAAAGTGGCTCGCACCATAGCCGACCTGGAAGCAAGCCAAAACATAGAGGCCGAACACCTGGCCGAGGCCCTGCAATACCGGAGGCCGGAGGGGGTTTAAAGCCAGGAAGGTAAAAATAACCGCCTTGCAGACGGCGGAATCCAGAAGCCAGAATCCAGAAAAAGCAAGCGTGACCCTCAAGCGACATGCAGTGAGGGGGAGGGGTTTTAGTCCAGGCGGATGTTCCGGAGGCTGTTATCTGGCTCTTGGCGACAGAGCCGTACGGACTGCCGAACCGGCTGCAGGACGCAGCCGGTAGCCGGAATCGACGCATGGACGCGGCGTTGGAGGCGGTCGGCAGTCCGTTAGGCGACGAGCATAGAGCCAGTTCAGCCGGAGGATAAGTAGATCGGACTCAAACCCCTCCACCGGCCACAGAGTGACCCCGGAGCGACCCCGGAAAAACTCTGGGCTTGCATAAAAATGCTTTGGCGATTTAGCGCTTTAATACCTTAATGTGGCATATACTTTCCTTAACGGTAAAAAAACTCTTCTGTCAGCGAAGAGATGGTTAAAGACGACAAATTATATTTCTTTAGACAAAAGGAACTGAACCATCTAATTTTTGATATTCTCGTACTGCTTCAGGATCCATTCTAACATCAAATCTTTGCTCCATTCTTTATCCCTGCGGCTATTACGGTGGTATAATTGGACTGGATATATTTTCATCTTCTCGGAAAGATAAAGGGTAGTTGCCCATGCCGCCAGCGGCACCACAGAGGATGAAAACCTGATCTGGGCACAGAGAGGTTCATATGAATTGGCTTGCGTTATAGGGCTTTTTTATAATTTGAACTTCAACCATCCTATCTGATACTTTGTATTCTTTTTAATCTCTGTGTTCTCTGCGGCAAAAAAAGCTTACAGCTATTTTCATGGTAATAATTTAACTGCGGGGTGCAACGTAAGATGGCTGTCATTCACCGAATCCGCCTTGGTACCTGCAATACATATCTAATACAGGGGAATAACGGATACGTCCTTGTGGACGCCGGCAATTCAAACAAAGTAACGGTGTTTTTTTCCAATCTGAGAAAGCACAATATATCCCCTGACAGCATAAAGCTTATTGTTATTACGCACGTACACTTTGACCATGTAGGCAGCCTTAGTGCAATAAAAAATATTTGCAAATGCCCTGTGGCAATTCATCAAAGGGAGGCTCAGTTACTCCGGGAGGGTAAAGTCGTCATACCTCCCGGCACTAACCTTTGGGGAAAAACCGTTTCATATATAGGAGAAAGAATTGCCGGAATTGGCTTTATTAAATTCAATGCCGTAGAGCCTGACATTGTAATTTCCCGGGAAATGTTCCTTGAGGAATTTGGGGTCAATGGTTCTATTATTCCAACCCCGGGACACACTTACGGGTCCATGTCTGTGGTTCTCCCAACCGGTGAAGCTTTTGTCGGTGATTTGGCTGTTAACTTTATTGGCTCTGTTTTTCCTCCATTTGCAGAAAACGGCCGGGAGGTAACGATAAGCTGGAGAAAGCTTGTCAGCCTCGGTGCAAATACCATATTCCCAGGCCATGGTCACCCTTTTAACGTCAATCTGCTTAAAGAAAAAACAAGGGTACCGCATGAGATAATTATTCCCGGGAGACAATTGTCATAACGGGGTTTTATAAATCATGATAAAATACGTTATACGAAAGAGAGAGATACTAAGGAGAAGGTTCATTGGCCACTAAGGAAAAACAAGAAAAGCAGGATTGTTATAAATGCAGCCATTTTTATGTGACATGGGAAAAAAACTTACCAAATGGCTGCAGGCTTTACGGAATAAAAACCAAATATTTTCCTTCAAAAATAGTCTTATCTTCTACGGGCACCGGTTGTTTGGGATTCGCGGAAAAAACCCGGAAAAGTTGAGAAAGCCCGGGGCTGTAACGAAAAAGAGCTTTCAACCGGTGATTAAAAACGAAAAGAAAATGTAACATTGTCGTGATTCTTTCGTTAAAATTAGGTGATATCCTTACCTTAAGGAAAAAATGAAGGGGGGAGATGTCAATGATGTATGGTTACGGGATGGGCCTGTGGGGCATGGTAATGATGCTGATTCCCATGGCAATTATAGGGTTCATCGTATACTGGGCAGTTTATGCCGGAGTGAAAAATGGAATGAAGGAAAAAAAACCGAATCAATAATTACAACAGCCCGCTCAGAAAAAACGATCGAGGAAAACAGACAATGAATAAAAGCTGATAATTACCGATATTAAGGGGTCGGCATCAATGGGGTGCCGACCTTATTCATGGGAAAATTTTGATTGGCCAAGAGCTGCAAACATCCCTTTTTGTGTATATTTGCTGTATAATCATGTTAATGGTGAAAAAATGTGTTCCTTTTAGTGTTATTGTCGTAAATCGCCGCCATTTTATTTAAATCCAAAATACATAGTTAAGGGAGGTAGATATACTATGATAGAAACAAAAGAAATTATCACCCTTAAGCGGGAGGTATGGCTGAATACCCCCCCCCAACCGTCCTTGCCTGCCGCCATTACCGGAGTTGAGGAAAACCTTTTCTGGACCAGCCTGCCCCGGGACGGCAGACAGGTTCTGGTATTGCTGGAAAACCAGGAAGTAACGGTGGGAGTATCGCTAAAGAACGGATTTTACATGGCCGGCACCAGGGTGGCGGCCATAGGCAGAGATAACAAAAAATTCTACGGACTGGCCATCCCGGACCAATTTAAAATCTCCCAGGAGAGGCAGTCTACAAGGGTTGATTACCCCACCAATGTTTTATTTAAAGCAGGGGATCTGGTGGCCCAGTCCGCCCTGGTAAATTTTTCAGCGGGAGGCGTTCTGGTCTACCTTGTTCCGGAGCTGGAAAAAATCGTAAAGTCCAACCGGAGCATTATTTTACATTTGAATATAGACAGCCTTCCCTTTCAGGTGGAGGTGCGCATGGCCTGGAAAAAAATATATGACAACATTCCCTTTGCCGGTTTCGAGTATGTAAACATCACCCCCCTCATACAGGAAAATCTTCTCATGCTGTCCAGGGAACTGACCAAAAACAAGTTGTAATAAGCAGGCCGCCCTCACCGGTACGGGAGGGCGGCCTGCTTTTGCTGTAAGGGCTACTTTTTAAGCCACGGCATCATGGCCCTTAATTCGGTTCCCACTTTTTCTATAAGGTGTTCCCTGTCCTTTTTCACCAGCGCGGTGAAATGAGGGCGGTTCACCTGGTTTTCCAGCATCCACTCTTTGGCAAAGGAGCCATTCTGCACTTCTTCCAGTATTTTTTTCATCTCGGCCTTGGTGTTTTCGGTAACAATCCTGGGGCCCCTGGTAACATCTCCGAATTCGGCGGTATCACTGACCGAGTGCCGCATATTGGCAATTCCTCCCTCATAAATGAGGTCCACGATCAGCTTCACCTCGTGGAGGCATTCAAAATAGGCGATCTCAGGCTGATAGCCGGCTTCCACAAGGGTTTCAAAACCGGCTTTGATAAGGGCGGTAAGACCCCCGCACAGTACCACCTGCTCGCCGAAAAGGTCGGTTTCGGTCTCTTCCCTGAAGGTTGTCTCAATTACCCCGGCCCGGGTGCAGCCAATACCCCTGGCATAGGCCAGGCCCAGTTTATAAGCATTTCCGGTGGCATCCTGATAAACCGCCAGCAAGCCGGGGACACCCTTCCCTTCCGCATACATGCGCCGCACCAGGTGTCCGGGACTCTTGGGGGCCACCATAAAGACATCAACATCGTCCGGGGGAATTATCTGTTGGTAAACGATATTAAAGCCGTGGGAGAATACCAGGGCATTGCCGGCCTTGAGGCAGGGAGCTATTTCATCCCGGTAAACCGATCCCTGCTTCTCGTCAGGCAGAAGTATCTGAATAAGATCTGCTGCCGCTGCAGCCTCGGAAACTGACATCACCCGGAGGCCGTTTGCTTCGGCAACAGACCAGTTTTTACTCCCCTTGCGAAGTCCCACCACCACATCCAGGCCGCTTTCCTTCAGATTCTGGGCCTGTGCGTGACCCTGGCTGCCATACCCCATTACGGCAATCTTTTTACCCTTCAGGATGCTCAGATCGGCATCGCTATCATAATACATCTTGGGCACTTTCTTATCCTCCTCGATTTTTACTCTTAATAAAGACAGGTCTTATGTCTTTATACCATATATTCTCTCCGGTGCCTACGTTTCCTCCCAAAAAACAAGGTAAAATCAACCCCGGGGGAAAGTATTGTTGACAGGGTTCCGGGCCGGGCCGTATTATTATAATTGAAAGGATTAATCAGATGCTGCATAATCCGCTGGAAGCATTAAAAAAATATTTTGGCTACTCTTCCTTCAAGCTAGGGCAGGAGAGACTTATAGAAAGTATCCTGGGTTCAAGGGATACTGTCGGGATCATGCCTACCGGAGGGGGAAAATCCCTTTGCTATCAAGTGCCCGCTCTCCTGCTGCCCGGGGTGACACTGGTTATTTCACCCCTTATTTCTCTTATGAAAGATCAGGTGGATTCTCTTAACGAGATAGGCATACCTTCTATTTACATCAATAGCTCCCTGGAATGGAACCAGCTTGAACATAATCTTTACCTTGCCTCCCGGGGACGATTCAAACTTATCTATATTGCTCCCGAAAGACTTGAGTCAGAGAGATTCCTCGGTATTTTAAAGGATTTGCCCGTCTCACTACTGGCTATCGACGAAGCGCACTGTGTTTCCCAGTGGGGACATGATTTCCGTCCCAGCTATCTTTCACTGGCCTCCCTGGCCAACCATCTGCAATCACGTCCTGTGATTGCCGCATTCACCGCCACTGCCACCGAGCAGGTAAAGGAAGACATTATCCGCCTCTTAAACTTATACAACCCAAATGTTTATGTTACTGGTTTTAACCGTGACAACCTGTTTTTATCGGTGGTAAGAGGATCGGATAAAATGAACTTTATCATAGAATACTTAAGTTCCCGCAAAAACCAGTCTGGAATTATATATGCCGCCACCCGCAAGCAGGTTGACAGTATTTATGACGTTCTTTGCCGGAAAGGTTTTAAAGCCGGCAAGTATCATGCAGGCCTCAGTGACAACGAAAGGAGCCGGACCCAGGACGCCTTTTCATACGACAATATTCGCGTTATGGCGGCCACCAACGCTTTCGGGATGGGCATAGACAAATCAAACGTCCGTTTCGTTATACATTTCAACATGCCCAAAAACATCGAGTCCTATTACCAGGAAGCCGGGCGCGCCGGGCGGGATAGCGACCCTGCGGAATGTATTTTATTGTATGGTGCCCAGGACATTCACATTCAAAAGTTTTTAATAGAGCAAAGCATTTTATCCTCTGAAAGAAAAACGGCTGAATACAACAGACTGCAAAACATGGCGGATTATTGCCATACATCCGTGTGCCTCAGGAAGTACATCCTTCAATACTTCGGTGAAAAGGATTCCCCTGAAACCTGCGATAATTGCGGGAACTGCAGGGATGAAGGACAAATGTCAGACATAACGCCTGAAGTACAGAAAATACTATCCTGCGTTAAGCGCATGGGGGAACAGTACGGGGTAAATCTTGTGGCCAGTGTTTTGAAGGGTTCCAACAATAAAAAAATACGCCTGCTGGGCTTTGATAAGTTGTCCACCTACGGGATAATGAAGGAGTATTCCATTAATGAATTGACAAACTTGATTAACCTGCTTGCCGCAGAACAGTATTTATATATAACCGAAGGCATGTATCCTGTTCTCCGCCTGGGGGACAGAGCTGTTCCCGTGCTTACCGGCCGTGAAAAAGTGCTGCGGAAAGTCATAAAAAAAGCCCCGGTGGCCGAAACTTCGGACACAGCTCTCTTTGAATTACTGCGCAGCCTCAGAAAACAGATTTCAGAAAAGCAGAATGTGCCGCCCTATGTAATTTTCCATGACAGCACATTACAGGAAATGAGCAAAATATACCCTGTTGACCGGCTGTCCATGCTGACCATAAACGGTGTTGGGGAAAACAAGTTTGAAAAATACGGCAGCCAGTTTATTGAAGTTATCAGCAAGTATGCCACCCAGCGGGGGATTGTTCCCACATCGGCAAAAACTGCCGCCGTACCCCCATCAGAGGGTGTGGCAAGTCATTTGGCAACCTATGAAATGTTTATGGAGGGAAAAACACTTAAGGAAATTGCCCTGCAAAGAGAATTGACCCTGCAGACGGTGCAAAACCATATGGTCCGGTGTTGGCAGGAAGGCCGTGAGGTTGATTGGGATATGTTTATCTCCTCCCGGCACGAAGAGCTTATCCTCAATACCGTCAAGCGGCTGGGAGCGCAAAAACTTAGTCCTATTAAGGAAGCACTGCCAGAGGAAATAGACTATTTCACAATTAAGGCCGTTATTTGTAAAATGAAAGGGGACACACCTCTCTAGGAGAGTGTTGCAAAACTATATTAAGAGGTCAACAAAGTACTTATTCGACTACAACCGGAGGCTGTTCAAAAAGCTCCAGATGCAAGGCGCGGCAAGGCTTCAAGCGGAGGCGTACTCCTTGTACGTTGAGCATTGAAGCCGCCGCCGCAACGCCGCAGATGGACTTTTTCAACAGCCTCCTAGTATGACTGCCTCCGGGGGTCAGAGGAATGTCCCCGATGCATAGACGGCGGAATCCAGAAGCCGGGAGTCAGCATTCAGAAAAGTCATATACGGCTTTACGATAAAAAGGCCACTGGTGTTTGCCAGTGGCCTTTTTCTGTTAACCCGCCAGTTCTTTGTCGTTCAGGAATTCTGTAAGGAGTTTTGCGGTATTGCCGGTAATTTTTATACAGTTGCGTAAGTGATCCTTGGTGTCAAAAGGAAACGGGTTCAGATTCCGGCAGCAGGTATATTTGAAATTTGACTCGAAGCGGTCGTGGAATTCCCTGGAAAGGTTATAGGCCTCGTCACGTTTTTCTTCCGCGCTCTTTCTGCCCTTCAGCAGTCCCAGCACCATTGCCCCTCCGTTCAACGCCCCGCAGATGCACCCGGCACGTCCCATGCCGCCTCCCATCCCGGTTGCCATACAAACCATTTCCCTGGGCGCATCCAGTTGAAGTAAGTCTCTGAACGTCAGAAATATGGCTTCCGCGCAGTTGTAACCGTTCCGGAAGTATTCTCCGGCCAGATTTCGGGCTTCCAAAGGATCTTTAGACATATGTACTCCCCATTCATATAAATCATTCTGAATTTAGAATTTTACCTGTTTACCTTTAATTTGGTCACAGCCCGGTCCAGACCCTCTACGGTCAGATCGAACATGGGGAAAATATCCCGGATAATTCCGATGGTATCGTAGGTTCTCTCCCCCACCGGGGGCCACATGCTCTCGGGAATTGGATTCAGCCATACACTGTGGGAAAAATGATCCGCCAGCCTTTTTAGCCAGATACTTCCCGGCTCGTTGTCATCCACCCCCCAGTCCAGTGCCCCACCTTCCATGAGCAGCTCGCTGGGAGCCATGCTGGCGTCCCCCACCAGTATCAGCCGGTAAGTTCCGTCCAGGCTCCGTATCACATCGGTGGTTTTCTCAGAGTTTTTCGCCATACAAAAGGGGTCTTTAAATAGCCTGTCATAAATACAGTTGTGAAAGTAATAAAATTTTATGTCTTTGAAATGGTTCATCCTGGAGGCCGCCGCAAAAAGATGGCTGCAAAGCCTGGCGTAAGGATTCATGGAGCCCCCGGAGTCCATCATGAGAACCACCTTGACGGTGTTTTTACGGGGTCTGTCCCAAACCAGATCCAATAAGCCTCCTTTTCGGCAGGTGGCGTCAATGGTTTTGTCCATGCTCAGCACATCCTGGGGGGCTTCCTCATTTTTACTCAACTGGCGGAGCTTGCGCAGGGCCAACTCGAACTGCCGGGTATCCAAAATATTATCCTGGCGAAAATCCCTGTACCTTCTTTCAGCGGCCACCTTTACCGCCGATTGGTTGTTGGACTGCCCCCCTATGCGAACCCCGGAGGGGTGGTAGCCTGAGTGCCCGAAAGGAGATCTGCCCCCCGTTCCGATCCACTTAGAACCGCCGTGGTGTTCACCGTCCTGGGACTTAAGCCTTTCTTCCAGATCCCTCTTTAATTTTTCAAGGCTCCAGTCAGAGAAGGGCAATTTATCCTGCGCACCGATTTTCAGTGGCGGAAGGCCCTTTTCCAGCCAGTTGGCCACCTGGGAGGCCAGGCTGTCCGGTGTTTCCACACCGTCAAAATATCGCTTGAAGGCCATGTCAAAACGGTCATAATAGGCCTCGCTCTTTACCAGCACAGACCTGGAAAGATAATAGAAACCCGACAGGGTGCCTCCGGCCAGCCCCCTGTCCAGGGCATCCATCAGCGTCATCCACTCTGTTGGCGTCACGGGAACTCTCTCTCCCCGCAGTGTATAGAAAAAACCGGTAAACAAAATAAATACCCCCGTTAGCATTGCTTTCGGGTCAGAATCCAGAACCCAGAAGCCAGAATTGTTTAATCAGACGTATTTCCTGCTGCCGGTAAGCCCAGCTTGGCGCTGGAGTCCCCCGGGTGAGTGGATCCTTCTCAGAACCTGCTCGAAATCCTGGTTTTTCTTGAGTATTACACCCAGGAAGGGCAATTCCGACATGATCCTGTCCGGGTGAATGCCTCCCACCGTCAGGGCCTGCACCCAGTCCAGAAGTTCGCTGGTGCTGGGTTTTTTCAGTAACCCCGGAAGGGACCGCACCCAGTAAAATGCCTTCAGCGCCCCGGCCAGGAGATTGGACTCCAGATTGGGGTAATGTACCCTTACAATGCTCTCCATCATTTCCTCATCGGGAAAGGAGATGTAGTGGAAAATACAACGGCGCAGAAAGGCGTCGGGCAGTTCCTTTTCAGCGTTGCTGGTGATTACCACCGCCGGCCTGTGTTTGGCTGAAATGGTTTCCCCTGTCTCGGGGATGAAAAAATTCATTACATCCAGTTCCCAGAGGAGGTCGTTGGGAAACTCCAGGTCGGCCTTGTCAATTTCATCTATGAGCAAAACCACCTGCTTTTCAGAATTGAAGGCCTCTCCCACCTTGCCCGGCCTTATGTACTGCTTTATGTCGGAAACGTCCCGGTCCCCGAACTGGCTGTCGTAAAGCCTCTGGACTGTATCATACACGTACAGCCCTTCCTGGGCCTTGGTGGTGGATTTAATATTCCAGATTATAAACGGCATGTCCAGTCCCAGGGCTATGCTCCTGGCCAGCATGGTTTTTCCGGTCCCCGGCTCCCCTTTAATCAGAAGCGGCCTCCCCAATGCTATGGAAATATTGACTGCATTTCGCAAATCTTCTGAAACCATGTAATCCGAGGTGCCGGAATATATGTTACGCTCCATCTTCTCTCCCCCACATCAGTATTTATATACAAAACAGTATACCATAAATATCAGCCCTTAACATTGGACATATTATCAAATGTCAAGGGCTGACCCCACAATTTCGTTATCTTTTTAGATTGATTTATTTTTATTTTATTGTTAGATGACTTTTAATTAGTGAATAAATTGTGTATATTGTAAGTAAGGGAGTAAGGAGGTAAGGATGAAAAATAATAAGGTTCTCTGAAGGGGGTGTTAGCAATGAGCTTTCAATCAAGAAAAGGAGCTAAGAAAAAAAATCCTGAACAACCTGAAGGTAAATATATTGGTGGTGTTGATCCTCTAATTCCAATAATTCCAGGGCTTGAAGGTGTTGTTAAGCCCAAAATTGGAGCGACCGGGTTTGTAAGGGGCTCTGGAAAGGTTGGTTCTTTCAAGGGTATTAGAAGGGATATACTTCATGCAAAACGATTAGCAATTGCTACAAGTTTAATTCGTTATGCTGCCAAAATTACCAGTAAAGGTCAAGTAACCATCCCTGCTGATGTCCGTAAGGCATTAAAGCTGGCTGAGGGTGACCAGATTGTATTTGAAGTGAAAGGCACACGTGCCAATATCCGTAAAATAACTGCCATAGATAAGCTGGCCATGGAAATAGGACCTCAGCTGAGAAAAGAGTTTCCCACCCCCAGGGACTTTGAAAATTATTTGAGGAATCACCGAAAAGAATTGTTTGAAAAGGTTTATGGTTCATCAAATGCTGAAGATAGCAATTGATACTAATATTATATTTTCAGCTATAGTGTATCGGGGGAAAACACGTCAGTTATTGGGTTTGGCAGAAAATAATCAAATAAGACTGGGTATTCCAAAATATTGCGTTTTAGAAATTGAGTCTGTTTTTAAAGATAGGCTCGGGACTGATTGGGAGACCTATTTTCGAAACCTAACGGACTGGTCTGATGTATATTCAGAATTACTTCCAAAGCCAAGAAATAAGGTTGTCAATCAATATAAGGACTGCACCAGAGATGTTTTCGATACTCCAGTAATTGCTTCTGTGGTGGCTTGGCAACCGGATTATTTCGTCGGCACTGATAAGGGTTATATTAAGGAGGAAGTAGAAAAGTATGTGAGAATAGCTTCCGTTTCTGAAATACTAGCTCTTTTCGATGCGAAAGATGGACAAGCCAAGGGCTAAACAAAGAACCGGGGGTTTTTTGCCCCATCCCATAGGGACATAATGTGAACCGTGGGTAGTTTGGTGAGGCAGACAGCAGATTAAGCTGTCTGCCTTTGCCGTTGTCCGGTTATTTTCTCGGCTTCCTCGGCATCTTGCGGAGATAGCTACATATATTTCTCTATATCTGCTTATATGTCGAATAGATGTAAACTAATTCTTTACAAATGCGTAAAATATATTGTAAAACGCATGCAGATTTTGGTATAATAAGTTAAAACTTATAAAATGGGTGGCGAATATGAGAGTAAGTTATAAAAAATTATGGAAGCTCCTTATTGACAGAGACATGAAAAAGAAGGATTTGCAGTTGGCAGCCGGATTAAGTTCAACCACCATTGCCAAGCTCTCAAATCATGAGAATGTCAGCATGGAGGTCTTGATAAAGGTATGTACCATTCTCGGCGTTGATTTCGGCGATATCATGGAGTTGGTTCCAGACCTGCAGGACAACACAAAACAAGATAACATATAGCCATCAAAGGAGCGTAGTATGGAGATTTTCGATAATATAACAAAAACGGTGAAGGATGATTTGACGGTCACAATCGAAAAGGGCAGCCGCCTTTCGATTGCTGCTGCTTGTTTTTCCATATACGCATACCAGGTCTTGAAGAAACAGTTTGACCAAATTGATGAGCTTCGTTTCATTTTTACATCGCCTGCCTTTGTCACCGAAAAAGCGCCTAAAGAAAAACGCGAATTTTATATCCCCCGCCTCAACCGCGAGCGCAGTCTATACGGAACAGAGTTTGAAGTGAAGCTGCGCAACGAATTGACACAGAAGGCAATCGCCCGAGAATGCGCTGATTGGATCAGGAAAAAGGTTACGTTTAAATCAAATACCACGCCGGAGAACATGGGCGGTATAAATAAAAAGATTGCAGAAAAAAGAAAGAAACGTGCCGATACAGCCGTTAAGCTCCAACGGGAAGAGGCCGCTGAAACTCAAAAGACAAACAAGGCGCAGCAGGCAATACAAAACGGTTATGAACGGCGGAGTAAAGGTGTGGTATGACGCACTCAGCATTGGATGGGGCGATAGCCTGCGAGCCAAGATAGATGATGGCTTGAAAAAATCGAAATTTGGTATAGTCGTTCTTTCAAAAGACTATATTCGCAAAGCCTTGAATACTTCAATGTTCTCTGTACAAGAAATTGCGAATGAACTTATAAAGATATTGCCTGGCACCAGTAATACTGAGGCAGCAGAAGAAATGGAGGATATATCAAATGGATAAAATGCGTTTTGAATCGGCGGATCTGACTACCGCAAATATTGATAAGATAGCGGAGCTTTTCCCCGGAGTCGTTACTGAAGGAAAAGTAAATTTTGATCTGCTCCGTTCCCTGCTGGGCGATGAGGTGTATGGCGATGAAGCCTATGAATTTACCTGGGTGGGCAAAAGAACCGCCATTGCCGAGGCCGGAAGGCCTATTCGCAAGACGCTGCGCCCTTGCGTGGAAGAAAGCAAAAACTGGGACACCACCGAAAACCTTTACATAGAGGGCGATAACCTCGATGTGCTGAAGCTGTTGCAGGAGAGCTATCTCGGCAAGGTGAAGATGATTTACATAGATCCGCCATACAATACGGGCAATGATTTTGTTTACCGTGACAATTTCACGCAGGACAAAGACGAGTATGACGAAGAAGCGGGCGTATATGACGAGGATGGTGACCGCCTGTTCCGCAACACCGAAAGTAACGGGCGTTTTCATTCCGACTGGTGCAGCATGATGTATCCGCGCCTTGTGTTAGCGAGGAATTTGCTGCGGAATGCTGAATTAAAAGAACAAGGACGGCTAGAATTAGGTAATTCCGAATTACGCATTCCGAATTCCGAATTATTCACCCTCCACACCTACAACGACGGCGACCTTATCGCCTGCTTTGACCACCACATCAGTAACGAGGTGGTCAAGGAAATTGCCAAGCGCCAGCCTCTGCGCGCCGTGTTCAGGGACAGTGGCTTTACCAGCTCGCCCGAAAAAATCAATGTGGAGGAGATTTTTAAATTATTGACTCCGAACACGAGTGTGAGGGTGATCTGATATGAAGCAGGAAGATAAAATCATTTTATATACGACAGCCAGCGGCAATGTAGCCGTATCGGTGCGCTTTGAAGACGAAAACTTTTGGATTACGCAAAAAGCCATTGCAGAGCTGTTTGACGTACAAGTGCCGGCGATAACAAAACACTTGAAGAATATCTACGATGAGGAAGAATTGACTCGCGAAGCAACTGTTTCCAAAAAGGAAATAGTTCAAATAGAAGGCAGCCGCGAGGTTTCCCGACTGGTGGATTTCTATAATCTCGATGCGATTATTGCGGTTGGGTACCGCATCAACTCAAAAAAAGCGATGCGTTTCCGCCAATGGGCGACCGAAACGCTGCATGAATACATCCAAAAGGGCTTTGTTTTGAACAACGAATTACTGAAGAACGGCAAACCTTTCGGCAAGGATTATTTTGACGAGTTGCTGGAGCGTATCCGTGAGATACGCTCCAGCGAACGGAGAGCCTACCAGAAGATTGCCGATGTGTTTGAGCAATGTAGTTACGACTATGACAAAAACAGCAACCTGACACGAGAGTTTTATACCTTTGTGCAGAACAAGCTCCACTATGCCATAACCGGAAAGACCGCTGCCGAGCTGATTGCCGAGCGGGTCAGCCTTGGGCATCCCACAATGGGGCTCACCACATGGAAAGCGGCTCCGGACGGCAAAATTATAAAACGAGATGTTGTTATCGCAAAAAACTATCTCAACGAAAAGGAGCTTTCTCGGTTGAACCGAATTGTGACCATGTTCATCGACTATGCTGAGTTAATGGCGGAGGATGAAGTGCCGATGAGCATGGCGGACTGGTTGCGCGAAACAGATAATTTCTTGCTGAATAACCGCCGGAAAGTCCTTGAAGGCAAAGGCACGGTTTCCCATGAGGATGCGGTTAAAAAGGCGGAAGATATATACGGGCAGTTCCGCATTCAGCAAGACAGGGATTATATTTCGCAATTCGATATAGAAATGTCAAAATACTTAAAGGGCGAGGGAGGCAAAGACAAATGAAACTGCAATTCAAGCACCAGAAATTCCAGGCGGATGCGGCAAAGGCCGTGTGCGATGTGTTTGCCGGACAGCCCTACCTCACGCCCAGCTATATGATGGACAAGGGTTATATAAAAAACGAACAGATAACCCTCTATGAAGCGGAACGCTTCACCGGGTTTGGCAATTCCAGGCTTGTGCCGGAATTGAACGACGGGGTTATCCTCGAAAATATCAACAAAATTCAGCGCAGCAACCAGATTGAGCCTTCCAGGCAATTGGAGGGGCGGTATAACCTGACCGTGGAAAATGAAGTGGCGGTCTATGTTAAGCTGCCGAACGGCTTTTTCATCGTTAAGGAAAGTATATGCCATATTAAAGTATTAAAGTACTAAATCGCCAAAGCATTTTTATGTAGCCCAGAGTTTTTCTGGGGTCGCTCCGGGGTCACTTGAGGGTCGCTGCATTGTCGCTAATGGGTAGGTGGAGCGATTTAAGTCCGGCCTGCATAACCTCCTGCTGCAACTGTCTCTAAACTCGGTCGCCAACGGAATGCCGACCGCCTCCAACGCCGCGTCCTTGCGTCGATTCCGGCTTCCGGCTGCGTCCTGCAGCCGGCTCGGCATTCCGTAGGCTCGGTCGTTAAGAGACAGTAGCATCCTCCGGTACATTCCGCACGGACTTAAATCACTCCCCCTCACTGCATGTCGCTTGAGGGTCACGCTTGCTTTTTCTGGCTTCTGGCTTCTGGCTTCCGCCGTCTACAAGACGGCAACGCCCGTCAGGGCGTTTTTTCATCAGCACGCCGGTCGGAAAATATAACCCCGACTGGGCGATAGCTTTTCACGAGGGCAAGGTGAAGCACATCTACTTCGTTGCCGAGACAAAAGGCTCCATGTCCACCATGCAGCTGCGTATGGTCGAGGAAGCAAAAATTCATTGCGCCCGTGAGCATTTTAAGGCCATCAGCACAGATTCTGTAGTGTATGACGTAGTGGACAGTTATGCGGCCTTATTGGATAAGGTAATGAGTTGATTTACTGCATGGACTATTGGTATTGTTGGGTAGCGGCATCCTTGGCTGCTTCGAATTTGATTTTTTCCTGAATATCGACACAAAATTAGGCGCTGCTTTCGGCTATATAAAAAGCCCGGATACGAATTACGTTTTATTAGGATGCGGAATTGTTCTCATTGGACATGCTTGATGTGCAAAAGATAGGCACTATCCCTTGCGGGACAGTGCCTATCTTTTCGCTTTTCCGTATCGGTTCGGGGTATGGTTCGTCTGGTATTTAATGGGTAATGAAGAACGAGTGGGCGGCTGTGTTTACCACCTCCGCCAAGGGCCCCGGGTATATGCCCAGGAACAGTGTGACCGCCATGGCCAGCACCAGGGTAATGGTGACCGGGCCGCTGACGGTTAGGGGAGATTTGTCGACGGGTTCATCCCTGTACATTACCAGAGCCACCCTCAGGTAGTAATAAACCGACACCATGCTCATCACCAGGCCGATGAAAACCAGCCACAGGTAGTCGTCAACTATGGTGGCGAACAGGTAGAATTTGCCCACGAAGCCGGCCAAGGGCGGTATGCCGGCCATGGAAAGCATGGCCACCAACATAACCGCCGCCATCAGCGGAGAACGCTGGGCCAGTCCTTTATAGTCCTTTATTTCATCGCTGCCGGTGGCATTGTAGAAGTAGGCGGCTACCGTAAAGGCGCCCACCGTGGCGAAGACATAGAGGAACCCGTAGAACATGATACCCTTGATTCCGGCCTCGGAAGCCGCCACCAGTCCCACCAGGATGTATCCGGCCTGGGCAATGCTGGAGTATGCCAAAAGCCTCTTGATGTTGGTCTGGGGTATGGCTGCCAGGTTGCCCACTATAATGGTGACCGCCGCCAGGAGGGCCAAAACCATCTCCCAGTTTAGCTGTATTCCCGGCATTCCCAGCATGAAGATCCTGACCAGAACCGCAAAGGACGCGGCCTTGGATCCCACTGCCAGGAAAGCTGTGACCGGTGTGGGCGCCCCCTCGTAAATATCAGGTGACCACATGTGGAAGGGAACTGCGGAAATCTTGAATCCAAGCCCTGCCACCAGCATAACCAGACCCAGCATCAGCAGAGGGAGAGATTCCTTCAGAGCCAGCACCTTACCCACTTCCGAGATAACCACCGTTCCGGTGAGTCCGTAAATCAGGCTTAAGCCGTAAAGCAGCACGGCAGAAGACATTCCTGCCAGCAGAACGTATTTCATCCCCGCTTCCAGGGACTTGGACTCGGTGCGGCGGAAGCATACCAGGATGATAAAGGCTATGGTCATGAGCTCCAGGCCCAGGTACAGGGTCATGAAGTCACCGGCCGAGGCCATCACCATCATTCCCAGGGTGGCAAACAGCACCAGGCTGTAATACTCGCTCTGCCCGCCCAGGTGTTTGTCCACGTACCTCATTGATCCCAGCACCACCATAAAGGCGGCTGACAGGAATGTTATTTTGAAGAACTGGGCGTACTGGTCGACGATGTACAGACCCCCGTACAGGTTGCCCTGCTTGCCCCAGCCCATCAATACCAGACCCATAACCCCCAGTATCGAAAGGGCGGTGAACCAGCCCAGGCCGTGACGGGACTCCCTGGGAACAATCAGCCCCATTATAAGCACCATCAACCCCAGTACCGCCATGGCGATTTCAGGAACTATAAGCGTAAAATCCGGCAACTGCATCTGCATTTGCATTTATAACACACCCCCTATCTTCAGGGCGCCTTCAATGTGTGTCATGAGCTTGGTGGCGCCGCTGTTGATCATGTCAAACAACAGGGAGGGCATCAGTCCGCCAACCACCAGAACCGTTCCCAACACCACAAGGGGTACCATCTCCGGTCCGTGTATATCCTCCAGGTGGCCGTATTCCGGCCTGGGGGGGCCAAACAGGGTATTTGCCCCGGCCCTCAGAACATACAGGGCGGTGATGATGATGCCGGCGATACCTACGACAGCCAGGCCGCCGTACACCTGGAAGGCCGCCACAAAGATGGTGAACTCAGGAATAAAGGTGACCAGGCCGGGGAGGCCCAGAGAAGCCATGGCGGCCAGCATGAAGGCCACCGCCAGCCTGGGTGTCTGCCGGGCCAGTCCGCCCATGTCCGGAATCCAGCGGGTATGGGTTTTTTCGTAAATAAAACCAATGGTTGAGAAGAACAGGGCCGCCATTACGCCGTGGGCGAACATGTTGGCCACCGCTCCGTTGATGCCTATGACGTTTAAGGACCCTATGGCCAGCATCACATAACCCATGTGCGACACCGAGGAGTATCCCACAACATATTTAAGGTCTTTCTGGGCCAGGGCTGCGAAGGCCGCATAGGTCACACCGGCAACCCCCAGCACCGCCATGTAGGGCGCCCAGAACTTTGCCCCCAGGGGCAGGAAGAACAGAGCTATTTTCACCAGCCCGTACCCTCCTATTTTCTTCAAAACGCCGGCGTGGATCATTGACACCGCCGTGGGCGCCCCGGCGTAACCGTCGGGCGACCAGGAGTGGAAGGGCCACATGGAAATCAGCGATCCGAATCCGAAGAGCATCAGGCCGAAAAGCCATATCTGGTCAAAGGAGCTTAGTTTTATGCCGGCCTCGGCCAGCCTGGTGAAGCTCATATCCGGCTGTCCCAGAATGGCCGTTGATTTTACAAACAGGGCGATGACACCCACCAGCAGGAAGGCCGACCCTATCAAAAGGTAGATGGTCAGCTTCATACCGGCGTATTCCTTGGTCACCCGCTTGGAGCTGCCCCATATGACCACCATGATGTAGATGGGGATTACCACTACTTCGTAGAACAGCAGGAAGATAAACAGGTCGTGGGCCATAAAGGTGCCCATGACACCGGTTATCAGCAGGCAGAGCAGTATGAAAAACTCCCGGGGGCGGCTGTTCACGTTCCAGGAGGCGAATACCGCCGAAAACCCTATGAGGTTGGTGAGCAGCAGCATGGGCAGGCTAATGCCGTCCACCGCCATAAAGTAGGTTACTCCCAGGTCTTTGATCCAGGGGATCCGCTCCACAAACTGGAGGCCTCCCAGGTTCTGGTCGTATGCGAAATACACGTACAGGGAAAGCGCCATGGATATGAAGGTGCCCACGGCAGCCAGACATTTGATCAGCTTGCCCTCATCCCTGGGGATGAAGATCATGAACAGCGCTGCCGCTACGGGCGCCAGAAGTATTGCCGTTAGAAAAGGAAAGCCGCTCATTACTTAGCACCTCCCGTCACCAGGCCGAATGCAGCGGAGGTTTCGGTAAAGGCCAGGGCAACGGCCAGGGCCAGAACACCCAGGAAGAACACCAGGGCGTAGTTCTGCAGCCGGCCGGTCTGGGTAATCCTCAACCCCTCACCGGAGAGTCTGGTAAACGCTGCGATACCATTGATGATGATCCCGTCCACCACGTAGATGTCAAACAGGTAGAACAGCTTTGCCGACCCGTCCACGATGGTGTGGTTGAACCAAAGGTAAATCTCGTCAATGTAGTACTTGTTGTATGACAGGTTGTGGAAAAACTTGTACTTTTCCGCCATGGCATGGGCCCTGGCCTTTGTCTTGTCGGCTACATACAGGGTGTAG
Source organism: Peptococcaceae bacterium BRH_c4a (assembly GCA_000961585.1). GTDB lineage: Bacteria > Bacillota > Desulfotomaculia > Desulfotomaculales > Desulfocucumaceae > BRHc4a. Next base: position 46,144 of record LADN01000054.1, read on the forward strand.
GCCAGGTAGATACCGGCAAAGCCCAGCACCACCGAACCAATCATAATCAGCCAGTTAACATGACCCTCATGCGGGTGGCCGAAGTAAATCCACTGGGCCCACATGTTGTTCACGGGGGTTCCCACCAGTCCGCCTACCGCGGCCAGAATGGCCAGCACCACCAGAGGCATGGTCATATTCCAGGGAGACTCGTGGGGATGATTTTCCGGCTTTTCGTCCCCCATAAAGGCCAGGAAGAACAGCCTCCACATGTAAAAGGCGGTCATGAAGGCGGTTAGGGCGGCCATGGTGAAGAGCACGTAGTGTCCACTGTCAAAGACCGCCAGAAGTATCTCATCCTTGCTCCAGAATCCGGCGAAGGGCGGTATCCCGGCGATGGCCAGGCAGCCCGCCATGAAGGTATAGCCGGTAATGGGCATTTTCTTTAAAAGGCCTCCCATTTCCCATACATCAGCCTTGTGGTGCAGAGCATGCAGCACTGAGCCGGCGCCAAGGAACATCAGGGCCTTGAAAAAGGCGTGGGTCCAGAGGTGGAACATGGAGGCGGTCAGGCTTCCAACACCCAGGGCCAGCATCATGTAACCCAGCTGGCTGACGGTGGAGTAGGCCAGTATCCTCTTGATCTCATTCTGGGTTATGGCTATGGAAGCCGCAAACAGGGCCGTAAAGGCGCCGGTGACGGCCACCAGCTCCATGGCTGTTGGCACCTTGTCGAACATGAAGATCATCCTGCCCACCAGGTAAACCCCGGCCACCACCATGGTGGCCGCATGGATCAGGGCGCTGACCGGCGTGGGGCCCTCCATGGCGTCCGGAAGCCACACATGCAGCGGGAACTGACCGGATTTGCCGATGGGGCCGATGAATACCAGCACCGCTATCAGGGTCATCATGCCCATGGTGGTGTACTGCTCAAAATGATTTATCTTCTCGGCCAGCTCGGTAAGGTTCAGGGTGCCGAAGACAATCTGCAGGGAAAGTATGCCCAGCAGCAGTCCGAAATCGGCCACCCGGCAGGTAACGAAGGCCTTTTTGGCGGCCTCCCGGGCCGAGATTTTATGGGTGTAAAAACCGATTAGCAGGTAAGAGCACAGTCCCACCAGCTCCCAGGCCACGAACATCTGCAGCAGGTTGCTGGAGATGACCAGCAGCAGCATGGATGAACCGAACAGGGAAAGGTAAGAGAAGAACACCGAGTATCCGGGGTCCCCTTTCATATAACCGGTCGCATAAATAAAAATCAGCGACGCCACCAGTGTCACCATGAACATCATCATGGCCGAGGTGGGGTCAAGCTGCACCCCCACGTCTATGTGCAGGCCGGGCATGGAGAACCAGCGGGTGGCATAGACCAGGGGCTTTTCTGCTATTGCATGATTGGTAAACACTCCGTAAGCGGCAAAGCTGGCAACTGCGCAGGCTAAAACCATGCCTGCCACCGTTACCAGGCCGCTTAACTTAGGCCAGGGCTTCGTCAAAAATATGATTATAACGAAGGAGAGGGCGGGGAGGAGCGGCACCAGCCATGCATTATGCATCGCAAATTCTACCATCTCAGATCAGCACCTACCTTAAATTCCAAAGTTCTACCATTTAAGCCAGTCGAAGTCATCCAGGTTCACCGACAGCTTGTTCCGGTAGATGGCAATGATAATGGCCAGTCCAACCCCTACCTCGGCCGCGGCAACTGTTATCACGAAAATGGCGAATATCTGGCCGATAAAATCGCCGGGGGTCATATACTTGTTAAAGGCCAGCAGGTTTATATTGATGGCGTTGAGCATCAGCTCAATACAGATTAACACCGCTATGGCGTTTCTCTTGGCCAGCACCCCAAACAGCCCTATGCCGAAAAGGATTGCCGACAGTATCAGGTAGTGATACAGGCTAACTGTCAGAGTCAGCATCGGCCTTCACCTCCTTGGCTAGGAAAACTGCGCCCACCAGAGCCACCAGCAGCAGCAGGGCGGCCACCTCAAAAGGTATTACATACTTGCTTAACAGCAGCGTGGCGATATTCCCTACGGTATCGGCGGGTACCGGGGCCGGGCTTGTCACGCTTCCGACCTTGAAGGACAAAAAGCCGCTCAGCATGATAACCAGAGCCGTTACTCCGGCGGCTGCCACCGTCTGGCCGTTGAAGAGGTTTGTTTCACCCATGTCCCTGCGGCGGATCAGCATTATACCGAAAACCACCATGATACATACCGCCCCGGCGTAAACCATCACCTGAACGGCCGCAATAAAGTCCGCGTTCAGTGTGAGGAAGACCCCCGCCAGGGATACAAAGCACACAGCCAGCCATAAAACTGAGTGCACTATGTTCCTGACGAAAACCACCAGCAGGGCTGATATAACCACCACTGCGGCCAGGGTATGGAAAGCCGCCGCCACGTAGCTAATACTGTTTAAAAATCCCATTATCATCTGCCTCAACCCTCCTTGACGGGAGCCTGGCCGGCCGCCGCCTCTACCTTGACGGTTTTTGCCGGAGTCTCCTCCTTAGGGGCTTCTTCCGCGGCTTCCGGCGCCGGGCGGTCCACCAGCGATAGACGGACCCAACTGCGCCGGTACTGGTTCATATCAAGAACATTGGTAAATTTAAGGGCGTCCTTGTTGCACGACTCCACGCACAGACCACAGAAAAGGCAGTACTCTATGCGCATCACGTACTTTGTGAGAAACTGCTTCTTGTCGACCTTTTCTTTCTCCATCTCGATAACCTTGTTGGGGCACGCATTGGCGCACAGCCCGCAGGCTATACACTTTTCCACGTCCAGTTCAAACCGGCCGTGAAAGCGGGGAAACATCTCAATTTTTTCATACGGATATTTAACCGTATGCTTCTTATCCAGCAACCGTCCCCAGGTTATCTGAAGACCTTTGATCAGTCCTTGTCCGAACATATAATCACCACCCTATCGCCCGGTAGATATACATGCCAACACCGGTCACAAATATGTTGGCCAGGGAAAGGGGCACCAGTACCTTCCAGCCAAAGCCCATAAGCTGGTCAACCCGGATACGCGGGTAAGTCCAGCGAACCCACATGAAGATGAATATCATGACGTACATCTTCAGGAAAAACCACAGCCAGGACGGGATAAAGTCCAGTCCGAAGGGCGCCAGCCAGCCGCCCAGGAACATCACGGTGCACATGGCCGAAATAATCATCACGTTGGCGTACTCAGCCAGGAAGAACATCGCAAAGCCCATTCCGGAATACTCGGTATAGGGGCCGGCAATAATCTCGGATTCCCCTTCCACCAGGCAGAAGGGTGTCCGATTAGTTTCGGCCACACCGGCAATGAAGTAAATCAGGAAGGCGATGGGCTGTGTCAGTATAAACCATATACCATTTTGAGCGTTGACAATCTGGTTGATGTTCAGAGTGCCGGTCAGCATAATTACTCCCAGCAGGGCCAGGATCAGAGGCAGCTCATAGCTCACCATCTGGGCCACTGAACGCATGCCGCCGATCAGTGAGTATTTGTTGTTGGAAGACCAGCCGGCCGCCCAAAAAAGGATGGTGGACAGAGAGGCCACAGCCAACAGATAAAATACCCCGATATTCATGTCAACGGCCACCATGTCCTTGCCGAAGGGAATCACCGCGTAAATCAACAGCGGCGGGACAAATATAAGCACCGGCATAAGCAGGAAAACAACCAGGTCAATACCCTTGGGCAGGATAATCTCCTTACCCAACAGCTTTCCTATGTCGGCGAAGCTTTGCAGCAGCCCCTTGGGCCCCACGTGGATGGGCCCCAGGCGGGACTGCATAAAGGCGCAAACCCGGCGCTCCATGTACACCAGCCAGAGGGCGTTTACCAGTATAAATACCAGGATGGACACCAACTTGACAACCAACATTATAATGTCGTTATACAGGTCGGGCACACCCAGGCCGCTGAAAAACCCTCTGAGTGAGGAGGCAATACCTATAAAAATATTTTCCATACCTCTTCTCCCCTACTACTGTTTTTCGCTAACAGTCCACTTCGCCCAGCACGATATCAATGCTGCCCAAAATGGCGATGACGTCAGCTATCTTCCAGCCCTCGCACAGCTTGGCCAGGTATCCCAGGTTGATAAAGGACGGGCGGCGGAAATGAACCCGGTAGGGCTTGGGGCTTCCGTCACTGACCAGGTAACATCCGTAGACACCCTTGGAGCTCTCCACCTCGGCATAGGCATCACCCACCGGCGGCTTGATTACCTTGGGCACCTTGGCCTGTATGGATCCCTCGGGAATTTGGTCCAGGGCCTGCTGGATGATTTTCCCGCACTGACGCATTTCCTCAATTCTAATACGGAAGCGGTCAAAGCAATCTCCATTTTTACCCAGGGGAACCTCGAAGTTCAAGCGGTCATAAACACTGTACGGCCTTACCTTGCGAAGGTCGTAGTTTACCCCGCTGCCCCGCAGCGTGGGACCGCTAAGGCTATAGTTAATACCCATTTCAGGAGTGATTACACCCACATGTTTGGTACGGGCCTGGAAAATCTCGTTCCCGGTAATCAGCCCGTCATACTCGTCGCACATTCCCGGAAGATCGGCCAGAAATTTCCTCGCCGCCGGGTAAAACTCCCCGGGCAAATCATCGGCCACGCCACCCACTCGGAAGTAACTGAAGGTCATGCGGGACCCGGAAACCATTTCCAATAAGTCTATACAATATTCTCTGTCCCGGAAGGTATACGTGAATGCCGTCAGGGCGCCTATATCACCACCGTAAGCGCCGGTGGCAATCATGTGGCTGGCAATCCTGGAGAGTTCCCCCACGATAACCCTGATATATTCCGCCCTTTCCGGAACCTCTATACCCATCAGCTTTTCAACGGCCTGTACATAGCCCCAGTTCATCAGCATTCCGGCCAGATAGTCCATCCGGTCGGTATAGGGAATGACCTGGGTATAGGTCCTGGCCTCGGCCAGCTTTTCAATCCCCCTGTGCAGGTAGCCCGGCACGGGGGTGGCTTTGACCACTGTCTCCCCATCCAGTTCCAGGATGATGCGAAACACTCCGTGGGTACTGGGGTGCTGGGGGCCGAGGTTCAGGGAATAAGTTTGAGTTTTCATTTACCACAACACCTCTTATCCCGTAAGTCGCAATTTTAGGCTTCCCTGCCGCCTTGCCACTGGAAATCCTTGCGCAGGGGATGGCCCTGGAAATTATCATCAAGGAAAATCCGGGTGGGATGGCCGGTATAGCCTGTGAAAACAATGCCCATCAGGTCGTATATCTCGCGCTCCTGCCAGTTGGCCCCCCCCCAAATGGGGCAAAGGGATGGGATTTCCGGCTTTTCCTTGTCCTCGATTCTCACCTTAACCATAAGGGTATAGCCGTGAGTCATTGAAACCAGGTTGTAGACCATTTCAAAACGGTCCTTGTAATCCGCCCCCGTCAGGTTGGTCAGGAAGTCCATGGCATAGTCCTGATTATCCTTTATTTCGCTCATAAAGGGGATCAAATCGGCCGCAGGAACTATAACATCCCGGTTTTCCTGTATCTCCAACCCGGGAAACTTATTTTTCAGCGCCTCCATCAAATCGGCTGGTATACTGTAATCAGCCACGGACCTTGCTCACCACCTTCGGGTTCAGTATTTTTTCCTTGACCATCAGCCAGCCATCAATGACGGCCTCGGGCCGGGGCGGGCATCCGGGTATATAGGCGTCCACCGGTATGAGCTTATCCACACCGGGCACCACATGATATGAATCCACAAAGGGACCGCCGGAAATTGCGCAACTGCCCATGGCTATAACCCACTTGGGCTCCGACATCTGCTCGTAAAGCCTGACCACGAAAGGCGCAGCCTTGTGGGTGACCGTGCCGCACACCAGCATCACATCCGCCTGGCGCGGGGATCCCCTCATAACCTCGTAGCCGAAACGGGACAGGTCAAAACGGGGCATGTTGGCGGCCATCAGACCCTCGATGGCGCAGCAGGCCAGCCCGAATCCGAAGGGCCAGAGTGAATGGGCCCGGGCTACATTAAGAATCTTTTCCAGCGGAGCAATGTGAATGAGGCGTTTTACCTGATCAATAACCACCGGGTCTTTGGTCAATTCCTCCACCGGGTGCTTATCTTTTGTTACTTCCATTCTAATGCTCCTTCCTTCCAGGCGTACCACAGTCCGACAATCAGTATAAACAGGAAGATAATCATTTCAATAAAGGCAAACAGGCCTAAACTCTGAAACTTAACGGCCCAGGGATACAGGTATATTGTTTCCACATCGAATATCACAAACAATAAAGCGTACAGAAAATAGCTGGTTTTGAACTGTACCCAGGTGGGTCCGATGGTGTCCACACCGCACTCATACGTGGTAAGTTTGGCGGCGGTGGGCCGGCGAGGGTGTATTAGAAAACTGGTAACGATACCCCCTGCCCCAAACGCTAAGGCAACAGCAAAAAAGATAAAAACAGCACCCCAGTCAGAAAGCAAAAATTCTCCCCCCTTTCTTTATAAAATAATCACACCAAGAATAAAGGCCTTTTTGGAAAGCCGGGACAGGTTACAGCTTCAACTTAATAAACCGGTTTTTCCAAAAGCCATTTCAAGGTCTTTTTCCAGAAAAGACAACACAGTAAATTATATATCATACAAGTCAATTAGTTGAGCAGTAATAATTGACACCTCTCATTTCTCTTCTTACCGGAGCGAAGCCCTCCCGATGCAGGGGGCACGGCCCGTAACGGCGCAAGGCCTCGATATGGCCGGCGGTGGCATACCCCTTGTGGCGGTCAAAACCATACCGGGGATAAAGGTGGTGGCAAAGCTCCATCAATTCATCCCGGGTTTCCTTGGCTATAATTGAGGCAGCAGCAATGGAGGCGCTTTTCCCATCGCCCCCGATAATATGGGTCTGGGGCAATTCCAGTGCGGGGATGGCGAAACCGTCCGCCAAAACATGCCCGGGATCACCCTTAAGCCCCGCCAGCGCCCTCCTCATGGCCAGCATGGAGGCATGGTATATGTTTAAATTCAGAATTTCTTTAACTGTAGACACACCTATAGCCCAGGCCCCAGAATTTTTAATCTGAAAAGCCAGGGCTTTCCTCTTAGCCGGTGAAAGCTGTTTTGAGTCATTTAGCTGGTATATGCGCACCCGGGGCGGTAAAATCACTGCGGCGGCCACCACCGGGCCTGCCAGAGGCCCCCGCCCGGCCTCGTCAACCCCGGCCACCAATTCAACGCCGCTGGCCCAAAGCCTTTTTTCATAACACAAAAGATCTTCAAGCCTTTTTTCCTCGTTTATCACCTGAAGGCGTCGTTTCTGCAAAGTATCGTACAGTTGCCTGACACCGACCCTGCTGTCCCGGGACATTGCCTGCAGAAGATTCGACCCCTGATCTCCCGACTGCTCCAAAGCCCTATACAATTGCCTTATTTCCGCCACGGTCATGGCCGACAGATCCAAGGGCAAACCCCCGTGAAAAATTTTGGATTATATAGGTTTTTCGAGATGAAAGGCCAAATCCCTGCCCCGAAAGTAAATATTTTTTACCTGAACGGTTTTAACCACTTACCGGACGGTTGCCGAACATTTATTTTACAAAAACATTTTGCGGAAAGGGAGGGAGTGCGAAATCACAAATATTCACCGATATTAAAAATACTATCGGTTTTCTTTATTATTTCAAAATTAGCCGCCTCTTTTAAAAGAGGTTCAGAGATCCACAAGTGTTCAAGATGCTTGGTATCTTTTATCCGGGCTATTTTACAATCCTTCAACCCATGCAAATTAAAGGCCGTCAGGATTGCCTCCCGCTCTGTCGGCAGTGTGCATGGAATTTTTACCGTTCCTAAAAAGCCGGTAGTAAACCCATTTTTATAGGTGGTTTGAAAATCAATTTTATCCACCAGTGTTTTTGTGGTTATATCGGCATACCCGATACCCAGTGCGTTTCCCCTTGATTCCGGGGTCAAATCAAGCACCACTATGGTTTCATATTTTAGCTCCGGCTCTCCGCCTATTCGCCTGTGCATTCCTATTACGTTGACGTCCATACCCGAACCGCTGATATTTTTTCCCATGAAATCCACCAATAAAACGTGAAGGTGGCTGAAAGGAACCCTCGGCAATTGTTGCCACGCCAGTTCAAGCAGTTCTTTTTCCGTTTCTTTGCGGCCTTCCGGCCTAACCCCCTTTAATACCGATGCGTCCCCCCTGAAGTTGTCCACCGAGGCAATACCGCCCAGGAATTTAATATTCTTTTCAATAACATCCGACATTTCCACCAGGTGGTGACCCAATCCGGCTTTGTGAGCAGCTTCCGCCCCTTTTACCTTTCCCATCCCCACCGACATCATTTTGGTCAGGCCGCTTTCTATGGAAGATCTAAATGCAGTATGCGGTTTAACCCGGTTAAACAGGAACACTCCATCAGCTTCCAGTGCATATCTGTCACAGTATACCGGCACTCCACCGGCTGTTTGACCGATAAAAACCGAATCCGCACATGATTTTACCGGCACATCAAGATCTTCCCCGGTAATTCCCATCTTTTTCAACACCTGCATTTGCCCCTCATCAGTTCCCCCGCCATGGCTTCCCATTGCCGGTATAATGAAGGGGTCGGCTCCCCAGGCTTTAAAAATTTCAATCAGGGTACTTATTACTTTAAATCCATACGGAAATCCCCTTGATCCATATGCAAGACAAAGTTTCATTCCGCTGAATATTTTTTCACGGATACCCATTTTATTTAACTCAGAAAGGATATGCTCTTCTATGTTATTAACCGACTTACATGTAAAATTTTGCTTTACCAAATACATGGGAATCATAACACATACTCCTCTGTACCAGATAAGATTTTATCGTCACATTGCATTCTTTGTAGTATTTTCACTCTTTAAACAGACAGTTTTATATTTAGTTCGTCAATGCATTTTTGTATTTTTTCTATTACGCTGTCATCAAGCGGTATCCCTTCAGCTTTCCTTACAGATTCATTGCGCGCTTCCAGTTCCCCCGGATAGAGCACCTCCTGAACTCCAGGGGCAGGCTTCACATTCTTTATCGTTCCGATAAAATCATCCATCCTGCTGTAATATTGTTCCATTGACAGGAAGGATTCGATTGAAATTGCACCCGAAATATGCCCTACATTCTGGGAACGTTTAAAGTCGTCGACAAGTCCTCCTACATTGCATGTAAAAGCCGCACCAGTAATTACAGCCGAAAAAATTTCAGCAATAATGGCCAATCCGTAACCCTTGACGCCCGCTGCCGGCAGCAAAACCCCTGCATATCCTTCATCCGCCGTTTTGGCCGGATAGCCTTCCTTATTTAATGCCCATCCTTCGGGAATTTCCGTTTTATCAGCCGCCATATTACGTAATTTAGTTCTTGCTATGGCGCTGGTTGCGAAATCCACCGAAACTGCCGTCCTGTTTTTTACGGGAAAAGCAAAAGATATAGGGTTTGTCCCAAATAATGGTTCCATACCCCCAAAAGGGGCAACGCTTGACGGTGCGTTTGTCATACTAAAACCAATACAGTTTTGTTTGGCCGCTTCCAAGCTGTAGTATGAAGTCATGCCGAAATGACCGGAATTACGCACACCCACAATGCCCACATTATGGGAAAGGGCTTTCTTTATTGACAGATCCATTGATTTAACGCCGTTTACTTGGCCAAGGCCGTTTTTACCATCAATAATTGCTGTACTATAGGTTTCATTTAATATATCGGGCTCCGCTTTAGGATCTATCACACCTTTTTTTATCCTTTCAGCATAAACCGGGAGATATGCCACACCATGGGAGTCGATTCCCCTTAAATTGGCGTATATCATTATGGATGAAGTCATTTCGGCATACTGGGGCTTTACGCCATACCCTTTAAGAACCTCTACACAGATATTTCTTAGTTCTGATTCTGAATATTTTTTCACAATGCCAATTCTCCTTATAATAGATTATAAGTGTGTTTTATATTGCTTTCTCGGTAATCACGGTTTCCTTTTTTCCCCTCTTAAACTGTATCATATATACAACGATACCAGTTATCAGGCCGATTATGTCCGTGAGCATTTCCGGGAAAATCAAGAATATACCGGCGGTTAACAAAAATATTCTCTCTACCAAGGTGCATTTAATTCTAAAATATCCTATAAGAGCTGCTCCCAGCAAAATGACACCGACTATCGCGGGTATTATTGAATGCAAGGCTCCTGATGTTGTTCCTCTTACTATAAGCAAGGACGGTTCCAAAACAAACATGAACGGGATTATAAAACCAGACGCAGCCAATCTCATCGCATACCACCCGGTGGTGAATACCGGGGAGCCGGCAAGACCTGCCGCGGCATATGCTGCGATGGCCACAGGCGGTGTAACTGTTGACAGTGTCGCGTAATAGAATACAAACAAGTTGGCGGCCAGATCATCTACACCCATGGCTATCAGCACGGGAACCGCGATGGTGGCAGCCATAATATAGGCAGGAGTTGTGGGAAGTCCCATTCCTAAAATAACACACGCAACCATTGTTAAAATTAATGTGGGCAACAGCATACCCTGAGTCAGACTAAGAATGCTATCAGTAAAAACCACGCCCACACTGGTCAGTGATACAGCGCCAATCACGAATCCCACGACTGCGCATGCCACAGCCACACTCAGCGCTGTTCTGCCGCCGTCAACCATCGCCTTTATCAAATCATTCAGCGTCATGCGCGTTTCCTTACGCAATGAGGATATAACAAGCGTGGCTATAATTCCATAAAAGGCGGAAAACATGGCCGAAAACCCCATAATCAGTGTAACCACGATTATAACAAGGGGTATAAGCATATGGCCCCTTACTTTCAGAACATCAATTATCCGTGGAATATTTGACGCATCTACACCCTTTAGTCCCATTATTCTTGCTTCGCGATCCACCATGGTCCAAACACCTAAAAAATACAACAGGGCCGGTATTATGGCGGCAATCATTACCGTGCCGTAAGGTATTCCTGATAATTCAGCCAATACAAAGGCTGCAGCGCCCATCACCGGGGGCATGATTTGACCGCCGCTGGAAGCGGCAGCTTCTACGGCGCCTGCAAACACGGGACGATAACCGGTTTTTTTCATTAAAGGTATTGTAAAAGCGCCTGTGGTCACAACATTGGCCACCGCCGCACCGTTAATCGTACCCATAATACTGCTTGCAATTACCGCCACCTTGGCCGGACCTCCCGGAGATTTACCCGCAGCGGCAAGTGCGCCGTCATTGATAAGTCGGCCCATACCTGATGCAGACATAAACGAGCCAAAAAGAACAAACAGAAAGATATACTGCGCGGATACACCCAAAGCAATACTGAATATTCCTTCTGTGCTTATATACATCTGCTCAATAATTCTTGAATAGCTAAAATCAATATGAGAAAACTGTCCGGGGATTACTTCACCAAACATTGCATACAGAATACATATAACCGCCAGCGAAGGGAGGATCATTCCCATTGTTCTTCTGGATCCTTCAAGCACCAGCAGCATTAATACTGTTCCCAGCACAATATCGGTGGAGTTTGCCATCCCGGCTCTCATGGCAATATCATCAAAGAATACGATAATATACCCGCAAGTTGCCAGGCTTAATACTGAGAATACCATATCAATAACTGAAGGGCGTCCTTTTGGTGACCATTTCTTGTTTGCCGGATAAAGTAAAAACAACATAAATAAAACAATACCAAGGTGAACTGCACGCTGCTTAATCGCAACCAGCATGCCAAAACCCGCAGTATACAAATGAAAAATCGACAGACAAACTGCAGTAACCGTTATGACAGCGACCCATAATTTTACGTTGAATTCGCGAAAGTTACACTCGCTATCATATTTTTTCATTATTTCTTTCTGTTTACTCTCATCAATGATTTCAAGTTCCATAAAAACTCCTCTTTCATTTGATGTTTACCCGTGGTTATTATAGATCTCGGCGATGTCTTATTCGGTGATGGAAAATTGGAATTGGGCAAAAGAATATGCACATCAATTAATTCATTCTCTGCCCAATTTTTTCAGTAAACGTCAAATCTTTAGCCAATAAAGTTAATTTACTGTATTTTTGCTTAATTATTTATGGCTTTAAATTATCAGGAATCTTTACGCCGTTTTCTTCAAAGAATTTAATGGCGCCCGGGTGCAATGGCACGGTCATACCCTTAAGGCCGTCCTTTATATCAAATTTGGCGGCGCCCTTATAGGAATTGGCAAGTTCATTCTTGTTGGCATATATGTTTTTAATCATTTCATAAACTATCTGGGGGTCCACATCTTTTCTGACGACTAATATATTGCCTTGCGCAACGGTTTGAAGGGCCTCAGTCTGTCCTTTATAGGAGTTCGCAGGTATTTCAACGGGGAAGTATGCGGGGTATTTTTTAATCAGAGAGTCTCTGACCTCGCCTTTTACCTCAAGTATTTTAGCATCTCCACGGGTCATCATTTCCGTCACGGAAGCGTGAGGAATTCCTCCGGCTATATAAGCCATATCCGTCTGATTGTCCGCAAATTTTTCAGCCGCTTCAGAGTTTGAAACGTAATTTGCTATGGCGTCCTTTTTATTTTTATAATCTATATCAACTACCGAAAGAATTTCCCGCGCATTTACTTCCGTACCGCTTCCCACAGGTCCCGGAATTATTCTTTTGCCCTTTAAATCCTTCAGTTCGTTAATTCCACTATCCTTTCGCACTACAAAATAACAGTTATTGGGGTATAGATAAACCATTCCGAGAAAATCTCTCTTGGGTTTACCATTGAAATCCTTTTCTCCATTCCAGGCATCAGCGGCGATGCCGTTCTGCAGAAAAGCAACATGGCTTTCCCCCCTGGCAAGCAGTTCGACATTTTGATTTGAGCCTGCTGTAGACTGAACAGATGCGTTTATATTTGGAATTTTGTCTTTCCAAACTTTTGCCAATGCATTGCCCAATACGTAATAAATCCCTGCTGTTGTTGCGGTAGAAATATTGATCTGAGTTTTTTTGCCGGTTGCTTCTGTTTTACCAGTATCCTTTCCACTGGGTTTAGCTGAACAACCAACCATCCCGAGCAGTAGAATGCTCAAACATAAAAATACGGCAACTAACTTTTTGGTCATTTAAGCTTCCTCCTTTTTTATATTTCTGATAAGTCATAACTTTCCCGACAAACTATTACCTTGGAATATTTAATTGTGTTAATAGCATCGATCACCTCACTGTTTATTGCTATTATTAAATACTGCTAAACCACTTTCAAGAGTTCGTCCAGTGTTCTGACAACCGTTATGCCCACTTCGCTCAAGCTTCGTATTTTTGATTCGGCTGTGCCAAAGCCCTGTGTAACTATGGCCCCGGCATGTCCCATCATTTTTCCTTCCGGTGCTGTCTGCCCTGCTATAAATGCCACTATTTTTTTGGGATATCCGTTTTCCATAACGTATTTTGCCGCCAGTTCCTCGCCGGCTCCGCCGATTTCACCAACCATAATCACAGTTTCCGTCTGGTCATCTTCACGGAAAAGCTTTAAGACGTCAACAAAATCCGTTCCCTTGACGGGGTCGCCCCCTATGCACACACAGGTGGACTGCCCTTTTCCCTTGTATGTCAGATTGGAGGATACTTCGTGCGTTAAAGTACCGCTGCGGGAAATAATCCCCACATTGCCTTCGCTGTAAATATTTCCGGGCATTATACCCACTTTACCTTTTCCCGGACTTATAATCCCTATTGTATTGGGGCCTATAACGCGTATGCGCTTTTGATCGGCCATGCTTTTGATTATTAGAGAATCGTGAATAGGCACAAACTCGGTAATGATTACAATAAGCGGGATTTCATTTTCAATGGCCTCTACGGCTCCGGCAAGAACACCCGCAGGCGGCACCAAAATCATGGAGGCATCCACATGAAAGTGTTTCTTTACATCTCTTACGGTGTCGAAGACGGGTACACCGCAAACATCCTGCCCGCCCTTGCCCGGAGTAACTCCTGCCACCAGGTTAACGTTGTACTCCAGCATCTTCTGGGCATGGTACATACCCTGTTTGCCGGTCGCTCCCTGTATAATAACCTGTGTATTCGGTTGAACCAGTACAGCCACTACATGCCACCTTCTTTTTCCATTTCTCTCATCAACAAAACGACGGCTTCTTCTGTTGTCCCATGTTTGATCAGGGGTATATTCCTGCTTTCTAAAATAGCCCAGCCTTCATCCTGGGAGTGTCCCCTCATCTTCACCACAATGGCTTGGTTTGGTTTAACCTCGTCGAGAACACTGGTTATGCCCTTGGCCATATGCTCACAGTTGTTTATGCCTCCAAACAGATTTAACAAAACACCCTTTACACCGGGTGTCTTCAATACAATTTTTAATGCCTGGGCAGTTTTTTCAGTGGTTGCGCCCCCGCCCAGATCCAAAAAATTCGCCGATACTCCTCCGTGGACTGAAATCATATCCATGGAGGCCATACCCAGTCCTGCGCCTCCCGATATCAGCCCGATGTTTCCTTTTCCCATCCCCACGTAGGATACTCCTGCCACTTTTGCTTCACTCTCCAGGGGATCCAGCAATTCTTCTTTTCTTTCAAAATTGCTTACCGCCTTTATCCTGAATAACGCCAAATCATCAATTTCTACTTTTGAATCGGCTGCTATAACCGTATCATCTTCACAAATGACTAAAGGATTGATTTCAGTAGTCATGGCGTTAAATTTGAAATAGCACTCCGTCAGGTTATGCAATACCCTGGACATCTGCACCAGCACCTTGCCTTTTACCCCAGTTTTCAGTAAAAGGTCAATCATTTCATACTGCCTGGGCTTTTTCAGGGGGTCAAGGTACATTTTAAACAATTGATGGGGGTATTCTTTGGCTACATGTTCTATATCCATCCCTCCCTGGGCCGATATTATCAGCAACGGAAGTGAGGATTTTGGGTCTAAAGTTATCCCCATGTAGAATTCCCGGGATATTTTCAGCTTTTCTTCAATTAGAAGCTTTTCAATCTTTTCTCCCGATATCACCATACCCATGAGTTCATTTACTACCCTGCCCAATTCATCTTCATTTTCCGCAAATTTAATGCCCCCCGCTTTGCCGCGTCCTCCACGTAGAACCTGGCTTTTAACTACCACTGGGTATACCGCTTCTGCTGCCGCTTCTTTTGCTTCATCCAGGCTGGAAATGACCTTACCCTTTGGAACAGGTATGTTCATCTCCCGAAAAATTGTTTTGCCTTCAAATTCATAAAGTTTCATTTACACTACCACCTTGTTATTCACAGTAATTTAGTCCATAATCCAGGGCTTTAAAGTTTAATTCTTGTAATTTGGCCGGCAATTGTTTTGATAAAGTGGCTTTTATTGTGTCAGCTGAAACGATATTTGTGTTTTTCACCAGGGCACCAAGCATAACGGTGTTGGCCGCCATTTTGTTGCCGCACATTTCTTCAGCCAGCTTAGTGGCGGGTATTCTGTGTACATGCTTTATTTCTTCGGGAACCTTCGCTACCAGATCCTGATCCACAAAAACCTCCGTGGTTTCAGGATTTATTCCGAAGACATACTTATCAAAGGCAGGCTGTGACATGGCTACAAAAATGTCCGGGTTCAGGGTTTTAATGTAATCTATCTGCTCGTCCGAGATTACCACTTCCGCCCTGCAAGCCCCACCTCTGGCCTCCGGGCCGTAACTCTGGGTCTGGGCAACCTCTTTCCCTTCGAAATAACCGGCTGCATGGGCCAGAAACACGCCCATCAGAATAATGCCCTGCCCGCCGAAACCAGCCAACTTAATTTCCTTTCTCAATTGTCTCCCTCCTCAACCGTTATAGCAAGTTCAGGGCATATCAGTTCACAGGTCTTACAATTGGAGCACTCTTCAGGATTGGCAATATATGGAACTGCATATCCTTTGCCATTAATATTTGTGGACTTGTCTATAATTTTTTTGGGACAGTAATGCATACACAAAAAGCATCCCTTACAATAATTATTATCAATAATTACCATTATTTTCACCACCTTTTTATCACAAGCTGCTGATAGCGTTGTTCCTCCGGTAATAACAACTGGTAAATTCCGGTTTACACTCGTCGTGGTACAGTTTGCCGACTAACAGCTTACCCTGCAATTCTTCCGCGCTTTTGTTTTTGGCGGCAGTTATGCTTATAGTGCTTTCTTTCAGCATATCCAAAAGCTTGGCGGCATTGGCCGTACCGTACAAAACCCTACCGGCCTGTGTCGGACACTGCGTCAAAACTTCTATAAAGGAAAAACCTTCGTGTGAGATGGCTTCCTGGATTGTTTTACTCAACTGCCGCGGATGGGCCGTAGTCCACCGGGCAACGAAAGACGCCCCCGCAACCCTGGCCAGCTCACATGCGTCAAAGGGCGGTTCATTATTCCCGTACGGAGATGTTTTTGTCTTTCCGTTATATGGAGTTGTCGGCGCCACCTGACCACCGGTCATTCCGTATATCTGGTTGTGGATCATAACCACCGTTATATCAATGTTTCTCCTGGCGCCGTGGATAAAGTGATTGCCACCGATTCCCAAACAATCACCGTCACCGGAAAAAACAACCACCTTTCGGTCACGGTCACTCATTTTAAGCCCGGTCGCAAACGGTATTGTGCGTCCGTGCAATACATGCATCGTATCCGCATTTATATAGGTCGGTATCCAGCCAGAGCAGCCTATTCCACCCACCAAAGCAATCCGGTCCATTATATTCAGCTCGTCAAGCGCACTGAGTGTGGCGTGTAAAACTATGCCGTTTCCACAGCCGGGACACCACAAATAAGGAAGTGTTCCCTTCCTTATATACTTTTCACCTAGCGGGTGCATACTTTGCTCCTCCTTTCGATTTCAGCCAGTATTTCCGATGGTGTATGGAGCAGTCCACCGAGTTTCGGCAGTGAAACAACTTCACATTTACCGGCTACCACCCTTTTTACTTCGTTAACCATCCTGCCGATATTTAACTCGGGTACAATTATGGTATGGGGTTTTAAAGCCAAGTCCGCTATTACATTATCCGGAAATGGCCAAATCGTCCGAATCTTGACACACCCGGCTTTAATACCTTTTTTCCTTGCCTCTTTAACGGCGCTTAATGCCGGTCGGGATGGACTGCCAAAACTTACGACCAGAATATCAGCATCATCTGTAAAACTGTCTTCAATATCAACCAACTGGTTCGCATGATCGGTTATCTTTTTACATATCCTCTCGGTCAGCCCGGCACACACTTCCGGTAAGTGAGCAGCGCGGTTGCCCTCTTCATCGTGTAGCTGCCCGTCTATCAGAATCTTGTAGCCCTTGTTAAATGCCGGCATTCCGTTAAGCAAGCCGTCGGGCCCCGCTTCATATGGCTTGTAATTTTCTTTTAACGGCGGCTCTTTTCTTTCCACTGGTTTCAGACCGGTGGGTATTTTTACCCTTTCCCTGGTATGACCCACTATTTCATCCGAAAGAATATATACCGGCACACGGTATTTTTCCGCCAGAGCAAAGGCCTTGTATGACAAATCAAATGCTTCCTGGCATGAAGAGGGCATTAAGGCTATGATTTCATAGTCGCCGTGGGAGCCGTATTTAGCCTGGTATATGTCTTGCTGCCCCGGTGCGGTCGGCATCCCGGTTGACGGTCCACCGCGCATAACATTGATTATTACAATAGGCGCCTCAACAACAGCGGCGTAGCCGACACCCTCCTGTTTCAAGCTGATTCCGGGGCCCGAGGAAGCGGTACACGCCTTCATGCCTCCAAAGGAAGCACCTATGGTTGCGCATATACTGGCTATTTCATCCTCCATTTGAAGGAATACACCATTTACCTGCGGCATCCGCTGGGCCATTGCTTCCGCTATCTCGGACGCAGGGGTGATCGGATACCCGGCAAAAAATCTGCATCCTGCAGCTATGGCTGCCTCCACTATGGCCTCGTTTCCTTGCATAATTTTGATGTTGTGTTCCACCTGTTCCATACATAACCTCCTTGTGTTGTCTTCTATTTTGAATTTACAAGCTACCCTATTGAACACACCAAATCTGCCTCTTTTGGGCATCAAAAGTTGTAGGTAGCAGATTTGTATGGTATGAGGTATGACCACAAAAGGGAAAAATATGCTCATTCTGCATATCTTCTTATAATCCTGTCATTACCACCTATATTTTTGGTTAAAACCGCTCCGGCCATTTTAACATATTCTATTTTTTGCGGCAGCTCTTTCTGGGCAAAACGATTCTCCGGACCATTAATTCCAATGGTCGCCACCACTCTTCCGTTGCAGTCGAAGACAGGAGAAGCAATGGCTACCGTTCCGGAAGTGACCTCGCCATAACTAATCGCATATCCACTTTCCCTGATGCTGCACAACTCCTCCATAACCACAGAGAATTTCCATGGAATGCCTTTTTTTATGTAAATCTTTTCAATCTTTTGACATATATTATTAACCTCATCCGGAGGCAGAAAAGCCAAGATGGCCTTTTTTAACGCCCCCTGAGTCAAAGGCGTCCTCATGCCGACGGGTTCAACCACTTTAAGTTGATGAACGGTCTCTATTTTATCAATCAAAACCCCGTCACAACCGTCCTGAATAGTGATATGCGCCGTTTCCTGGGCTTGTTCCGCCAGGTCCTTCAAGACAGGCCTGGCTAATTCTAGAATCGACAGGTTTTCCCTGGCGGCAAACCCTAATTCGATCAATAAAAACCCTAATCTAAATTTTTTTGTTACATCATTCTGTATTACCATATCCTGCTTTTTTAATTCAAGAAGGATCCTATGTACCGTACCCACGGGCAACCCGGAGCGGCGGGCCAATTCAGATGCTCCCCATTCTTTAGTGTTTTCTTTAGGAATAAGCAATTTTAGAATCTTAATAACCTTATCAAGAACATTTGACATTGACCTCAAACCCCGCCATCAGGCTTCTCATTATTCGAGAAGCCTTCTCATATTTTACTTTAACAGACAGTAACTGCCCTGTCAATTTTTTTCTTTACCTTTCCTAAACCGTACGTTTCCCGGAAAAGCACCAGATCAATGCCATGGTATTTTGAGGCTATCCCGGGGTAGTTTTTGGCAGGCCTGACATTGGCAAAGAGGCCCAGTTCCTTGCGCAGGGCGACACTGATGCTGGGATATGACCTGACCGCCCCGGCTTCATATCTGGGATTGCCTTCCCAAGTTACTTTTACCGCGTAACTCCCGCCGAAGGGAGTGGTTGTGGGCCCCTTCAAGGCCACCTTATTTTGGGCCATGGAAGAAAGTACGTGATAATATATGTTTTTGTTGATTAAACCCTTTGCGATTTGGTTTTCCCGTGCCTTAACAACAACCGGCTATTGACCTCAAGGATGACCTTGGGACCAACAATAAAAACCGCAAAAAGCCGGACAAACTGAATGGTTGTTACCATGGTCACGTCATACCCCAGGGAAAAGGCGATAGTCGCCATTTCCGAAGCTCCTCCGGGGACGATGGACAGCAAGCTGATAATCATGTTCTCAGAGGTAATATGGGAAAAAGCCACTCCCAGCACCAAGGCTGAAAAAACTGTTAATAGAATGGAAAAGGCGATAGTATATTTCAATCTGTTAATTTTTCTCAGGCTTACCTGGTTAAACCTGGATCCGATGGCGATGCCCAGAACCAACTGTCCCACTGCGTTGAAGAGCAAAGGGGCCTTGGGCATGTGCAATACAAATGTATTGAGCAGGATCCCCACAATGAGCGAAATAAACAGGGCAGAAGCGGGAATCCTCACCCGCTTGGAGATGGTGAAGCATATTGCTGAAATCAATAACAACCCCAGTACCGCCTCAATATTTGTCCCCCCGGCCAGGCTCCGCTGCGATACGTTAAAGACCTGGCGGGCCCCGTCCCGCACCATGTCCAGCCAGGGGATAAAAAAGGACATAAACGATATAATAAAGACTATTCTAAAAGAATGGTATACTGCTACGATCTGTGCGTCCACCTTAAACTCGTCGGCCAGTCCAATCATTTCGGAGGCGCCGCCGGGTGCGCAGCAGAACAGGGCTGTCAGGGGATCCAGGCCGGACATTTTATAAAGCAGGTACCCGGCCAAAAGTCCCAACAGCAGGATAGTCAGCAAATAACCGGCCAAAGGCAGTATCAAATGGCCTATTTCCCGGTAAATGCCCGGGGAAAAAGCCATCCCTATGTTTAAACCGATAATGGACTGGGCAAACATGGTGGTTGTCCTGGGCACAACATGGGGTTCTGCTCTTAATACCTGGAACAACAGCACTGCGATCATCGATCCCAGCAAAAAAGGGATCGGTGTGTGCAGCAGGTAAAAGGCCACTCCGCCGCAAACAGCAATGATTCCAAGTAAAAGCAGTTGTTTAATGTTCAGCATGACACATTCCTTCTTTTACGTTGCTGTAATTTGCTTTCACCCGTTCCTTAATTATAAATGAGAAGAGTTAAATTATATTTGGAGGCTTTAATCTGGAGATGGCGGCAGATCCAGGGTGAATCTGCCCAGTACCCCCTCGCGAAATTCTTTCAGAAGAAGCACCGCAGCCTTGTATGTATCAACCCTGCCGCCCTGCTGGATCAACCCCCTGCTTTGACCTATCAGACCCAGTGTCCCTTCGGCATCAAGGTGGTGGGGCAGCTCAATCCTGTAGCGGGCCTTCAGCTTTTCCGGGTAAACCTCCGCCAGCCAAAGCCCGAGCCGCCCCGCTACAGCTTCCAGGTCGAAGACCTGCTCCCTGATGGCCCCGGTAACGGCCAGCCGGAAGCCCACCTCGGGGTCATCGAATTTGGGCCATAGTATCCCGGGTGTGTCCATGAGGTCAATCTGCCCCCCCACCCTGATCCACTGCTGGCCCCTGGTAACCCCCGGCTTGTTTCCCGTCCTGGCCGCCTTTTTCCCCACCAGGCGGTTGATCAGAAAGGATTTTCCCGCATTGGGAATACCCACAATCATGCAGCGGGGAGGCCTGGGCAAGCGGCCCGAGGATCCCAGAGAGATGGTCTTGTTTCCGGCCATCTGTTTTACCCTGGCCGTTATACCGCCCACCCCAATCCCCCGCAGGGAATCTACCGAAAGGGCATCCATTCCACGCCCCTTGAAATACTCCTCCCAGCGCACCGTAAGGTGCGGGTCCGCCAGATCGGATTTGTTAAGCACCACCAGCAGCGGCTTGTTGCCCACCGTTTTTTCCAGCATGGGATTACGGCTGCTGGACGGTATCCGGGCATCCACCACTTCAATAACTGCGTCAACCAGTTTCAGGTTTTCCTGCAAAAGTCTCCTGGCCTTGGCCATATGTCCGGGAAACCACTGTATATCTGTTGGCAACGATAAAACCCCCGCCCCTTAAGGCATAATAAAGGGGAACCTTGCAGTTCCCCCATCATGATTTCTGCTGTTTTTAACAGGAGGCTGTGCCCTTCATTAATACCCGCCTGAAGTCCGATCTATTCATTGGAAATTATCTGCACCCTGTCCAGCGGCCAGTATATCAACACGGCCTTGCCAATGATCAAATCTTTGGGTAAAGTTCCCCAAACACGGCTGTCATCACTGTTGTTCCTGTTGTCTCCCAGCATCAGATAACTGTTTTCCGGCACTTTGACAGGTCCGAAATCGTGGAATCTTAAGCCTTCGGGCAGGTAGTTTTCGTTAACTATACTGCCATCAATATATAGCTGGCTGTTCCTTATTTCCACTCTTTCACCGGGCTTGCCTATCAGCCTTTTGACAAAATCCCGTTTAGGATCCACGGGGTATCTGAAAACCACTATGTCACCACGCTGGGGCTCCCAGAATCTGTAGTTTACTTTATTGACAATGATGTGGTCCTGGACCATTAGGTTTGGCTCCATCGAACCCGTGGGTATAAAAAAGGGCTGTAGTATATAGGTTCTGATCAACAGCGCCAGAACAACCGCAATTATTATTGACTCCAGAATTTCCCTCAGCACGGACTTTTCCCGCCGTTCCTTTACCTCGCCAAGGGTTCCTTCACCTTCAGACATGACGGTAATCCTCCATAAGGGCAACTCCAAAGGCTAAAAGGAGACTGCTCAACAGTCCCCTGAAAGATTCTCTATCGTCTTACCTTTTCTTTAATCCGGGCAGCCTTGCCCCGCAGCTTGCGGAGATAATACAGCCTGGCCCGGCGTACCTGACCGCGCCTTGTAATCTCGATCTTTTCAATTTTGGGAGTGTTTATCGGGAAGGTTCTTTCCACTCCTACACCATAGGAAACCCTGCGAACGGTAAAGGTTTCACCCAGCCCGCCGCCCCTGCGCCTGATCACAACTCCCTCAAACACTTGTATTCTTTCCCGAGTTCCTTCAATAACCTTTACGTGTACCTTTACAGTATCCCCGGGCCTGAAATCGGGAATATCGTTTCTCAGCTGTTCTTGTTCCAGCGATTGAATAAGACTCATTTTAAATATGTACCTCCCTTCCCGCCCAGACGTTCATACCCCGGCAAATTCCGGAAATAGCGGACCGCCCTTAATTCAACAAGAAAAATTATACCATAAACGCTATGGCCATGCAATACGAAGAGAATACAGAACCCAGAATTCAGGAGTCAGAATTCAGTAAGATGGAGGCATTCCTTTTAGCAGTTTGGATGCCAGCATTCTACCCAATGTGCATCCCCAAGGATTTTTATTCTGGATTCTGGATTCTGGATTCTGGATTCCCTTCCTTTCTCCGCTTCTGCTTTTTCCCAATCTCTTCCGGCAGTCCCAGCTTTTCCAGATCAATAACGGCCTGCTTAAGTATCACCCTGTCCTCATCGGCGAGAGGAGCCCCGGCCAGAAGTTCCGGGCGGCTGGCCAGGGTTTGCAGCAGCGACTGCCTTCTTCTCCAAAGGCGTATCTGTTCATGGTGCCCGTTAAGCAACACCTCGGGCACCTCCATTCCCCTGTAAACCCTGGGCCTGGTGTAATGGGGATACTCCAGCAGCCCGTCAGAGAAGGAGTCCTCCTCGGCCGAGGCCGCTTCCCCCAGCACCCCGGGAATCAAACGGGCCACCGCATCCACCAGAACCATGGCCGGAAGCTCACCGCCGGTAAGCACATAGTCGCCTATGGACACCTCGTCGGTGACCAGACGGTCCCTGACCCTCTGATCAACCCCTTCGTAATGCCCGCAAAGAATTACCAGATGGCTTTCTGAAGAAAAGTCTCTTACCATCCCCTGATGGAGCGGAACCCCGGCCGGACTCATATAAACAAACCGGCCAATGCCCCCCCGCCTGTCTCTCAGCCGGTCCGCCGCCTCAAATATAGCATCGGCGCCCATTACCATACCCGCTCCTCCCCCGTACGGGGTATCATCTACGGTATGGTGTTTGTTTCGTGAAAAATCCCGTATATTGATCAAATCTACAGACAGCAGGCGTTTTTCCCTGGCCTTTTTGATTATGCTGGTGTCAAAGGGACCGCTAAACATTTCAGGGAAAAGCGTAAAAACGTCTATTTGCACGAAATCCCCCCACAGCTCGAGATTCGATGTTCGAGGTTCGAAGTTCGAATTAAACATAAAAAAACTTAAATCTCTTCCGGAAGCTCAACTACCATTCTACCGGCTTTGATATCGATTTCCCTGACAACTTCTTTCAGAGCCGGCACCAGCAACGGGGCTGGCTTGCCTGTATTTATAACGTATACATCGTTTGCCCCGGTCTGGATAATATCTTCCACAACACCCAAATGGTCGCCCCCGGGGGTGTACGCCGTGATCCCCACAATATCAAATATATAATAGCTGCCATCCGGAAGGGGGGTTAATTCCTCCCGCTTTATTTTGATCAGGGCACCTTTGAGGGCCTCGGCCCCGGTCATATCCGGAATCTCTTTCAATTCCAGAAGTACGTTCCGTTTGTGGTGGGAGGCCTCCAATAAAGTGTATTTCTTTTCTTTTCCATCCAGCAGAAGGGTTATGCTGTCCATCCCAAGAAAGCGGTCTGGAAAATCGGTGAGCGGCAGCACCTTCAGCAGCCCTTTATTTCCATGGGTACCCACTATTTTGCCGATGGTAATATCACAGTCTGTTTTTTGCATACCTTTAGGAAGATCCTCCCCGCCTGATTTCAACAACCTGATTGTCCTCCACCACCAGCTCCACCGACATTACGGCATCCCAGCGGTCCCCCGTCTTTATGTCCACCAGGCTCTCCACCCGCCCGTGAACAATTTCCTGCCCATCCTCCAGGCGGCTTATTTCTTTCAGCCTGTCGGTGAGAAGCCTGCGCGACTCCAACACCTTTTGCCTTTCTGCCTCTATCTTCTGCATATCCCCGGAAATCCCCCGGGGATTCTTTTTTTCCAGTTCAGTTATTCTTTTTTGCTGGAAGTCCAGGCGGCTTATCTGAATGTCCAACCTGGCCAAGGCTTCCCTCAGCTCAACAGCCGCAGCCCCCCTGTAGCCCTCGGTTACCCGCACCTTTACAATTACCGGCCGGGTTATGGTAATGGATTGGATAATGGGAAGCACCCTCTTTCACGACCGCCTGCAGGCGGCTAGCTGTCAGCTGTCAGCATTCAGCTATTGATATATATTAATTCCTGTAATAAAAACCGGAGGGGGCAAAAACCCCCTCCGCTGGGATTCCTGCTTATCGCCTTAACCCCTTCAAAAACACCAATTATATAATGTCTACAATTACCTTTTTCTTATACCGGGTGGCAGAAGCCTTAACCACGGTACGAAGCGCCCTGGCAATGCGGCCTTGTTTTCCAATAACCTTTCCCATATCCTCCGGGGCCACTCTTAATTCAATTACACAAGCTTTCTCTTTTTCAATCATATTGACACTGACCCTGTCCGGATTATCCACCAGGGCCTTGGCCAAAATCTCCACGAGTTCCTTCATGAGATAGGACCTCCTCAAGGGTCTGTCAGTTGAACATTTTTTCCGGTAAAAAAACCTGGGCCAATCTGTTACTGGTTCTCTCCGGTAGGTTTGGCCAGCAGACCGGCCTTTTTGAACAAGGCACGGGCTGTATCGGTGAGCTGTGCTCCTTTTTTCAGCCAATCAGAGGCCTTTTCCGGGTCTATCTTTACTTCCGCAGGATTTTTCAGCGGGTCATAGTAGCCCAGTTCCTCTATAAACCGGCCATCCCGCGGTGAACGGGAATCAGCCACCACAATACGATAGAAGGGTTTCTTTTTTGCACCCATTCTTTTAAGTCTGATTTTAACTGCCAACTTTATTGTCACCTCCTTATAAAAGCTGTAAGCTTTTTGTTATAGGTTATAGCTTATAGCTTATAGCTATTAAAACATGCCCTTTTTGCCGAAGGGAAGAAAAGACTTTTTCCCCTTTCCGCCCTTTTTAATGTTTTTCTCCATATCGCTGAATTGTCTCATCATTTTCCTTGTCTGCTCAAACTGTTTTATCAGGCGGTTTACCTCCTGTATGCTGGTACCGCTTCCCATGGCCACACGCTTTCGCCTGCTGCCGTTTATTTCATGGGGGTGGCTTCGTTCCCAGGGTGTCATGGATTTTACTATGGCCTCCACCATCACCAAATCTTTATCGTCTACCTCGCCAATCTCTTTTAATTTCTTCATATTGCCCAGGCCCGGAAGCATACTCAATATTTGGTTCAGGGGGCCCAGTTTCTTGACCTCCTGAATTTGTTCAAGAAAATCCTCCAGGGTGAAGTCCATGCTCCTTATTTTCTTGTTCAGCTTCTCCACCTGGGTGGCGTCAAAATTGGCCTGGGCCTTTTCGATGAGAGAAAGCACATCGCCCATTCCAAGTATCCTGTCGGACATCCTGTCCGGATGGAAGGGTTCCAGGGCATCCAGCTTTTCACCGGTTCCGGCCAGTTTTACCGGACAGCCGGTGACCGCCTTCACCGAAAGGGCCGCCCCACCCCTGGTGTCACCATCCAGCTTGGTCAGAACCACACCATCCAGCCCCAGCCTGCTGTTAAAGGACTGAGCCACCTCCACCGCCACCTGGCCGGTCATGGCGTCAACCACCAGCAGTATTTCATGGGGGTGAACCGTTTTCTTAATGGATTCCAGCTCGGTCATCAGCTCGTCATCAACGTGCAGGCGTCCCGCCGTATCAATGATGATGACATCCCTGTCGTTGGAGGCGGCGTATTCCCTGGCGGCCCTGGCTATGTCCACCGGATCGCTGCGGTCCCCCATGGTGAATACCGGAATGTCCAACTGACCTCCCAGCACCTGAAGCTGCTTTATAGCAGCCGGGCGGTATACGTCCGCCGCCACCAGCACCGGCCTGCGGCCCTGCCGCTTCAGCATGCCGGCCAGTTTTCCCGAGGTTGTGGTCTTCCCGGCCCCGTGCAGCCCCACCATCATAATAATGGTGGGTGGCTTTGAGGCTATATTTATTTTGCTCTGGGTTCCGCCCATAAGGGCGGCAAGCTCATCGTGAACAATTTTTATAACCTGCTGGCCCGGTGTAAGACTGTCCAGAACATCCTGTCCCACAGCCCTCTCCTTAACCTTGGCCTGGAAGTCTTTGACCACCTTGAAATTTACATCGGCATCAAGCAGCGCCCGCCTGACTTCTTTCAGTGCCTCGTCAACATCGGCCTCGGTGAGTCGGCCTTTTCCCTTCAGTTTACGGAAAGTCTCCTGGAGCCTTTCCGCCAGTCCGGAAAATACCACGGCGCCACCTCCTAACTTTCTTGCGCTTGAATAAGTTCCGATAAAATCTCTCTTGCTTTCTGAATGTCCGAGTCACTACCGCTTTTTAAAAGTGAAAGCGCCCTGCGTAAACAGTCCTTCGCCTCCAGGGATTTGGCCAAAAGCCCCAGCTTATCTTCAAATAAGCACAGGGACTGCTCGGATCGTTTGAGGGTATCATAAACGGACTGCCTGCTGACTCCATACTGCTCGGAAATCTCCCCCAGGGAAAGATCGTGGCAGTAGTACAGCTCAACGAATTTCTTTTGCCTTTCGGTAAGCATCTGCCCGTAAAAATCATAGAGCAGATTAATTCTTATCAGCTTTTCCATGAAAGGCTACCCCCGATTATCCGCCAAGGCAAAACACTTGACACTCTGATTCTAATTAAATAAGGTTCCCCTGTCAAGTTAAATCCATTGACACAATTAAGTTATTTCACCACTATATTTATTAATTTCCCCGGAACCGGGATGACCTTGACCACATTCCGGCCCTCCAGCAATTGCCGCACCCTGGGCTGGGAAAGCACCAGTTCACTCATCCTGTCGGGGGTGATATCGACCGGAACCAATATCCTGTCCTTTATTTTTCCGTTTATCTGGATAACAATGGTTACCTCTTCCTCGGCCACGGCATCCGGCCTGTAAGCGGGCCATGGCTGCAGGTGAATGCTCTGGCTATGACCCGTTCCGTGCCAAAGCTCCTCGGCCATATGAGGAGCAAAGGGAGCCAGCAGAACCAGCAGTGTTTCCGCCGCCTCCTTGAGAACTGACGGTTCCCGGTCGGTTTCGGGAACCTCCCGGTACTGATTGAGGCCGTTAACCATCTCCATGATGGCGCTTACAGCGGTATTGAAGTTGAACCTGTTGCCCACATCTTCGGTTACTCTTTTAATGGTAACGTGGGTCAGGCGGTGCATCTCCCGGTCAACCCCCACCAGTTTATCTGTGTCAGGCTGACCGCCGCTCAGTTTTCCGGCCATGGGGGCCACCAGCCTCCACACCCTGTTCAGGAACCTGTAACAGCCCTCCACCCCCTGGTCGCTCCATTCCAGATCCCTCTCCGGCGGGGCGGCAAAAAGTATGAAAAGCCGGGCGGTGTCCGCCCCGTATGCGCTCACAATATCTTCGGGGCTGACCACGTTGCCCTTTGACTTGGACATCTTGGCCCCGTCCTTTAGCACCATTCCCTGGGTCAGAAGATTGGTGAAGGGCTCAGTATTGGGCACCAGGTTTATATCGTTCAGAAACTTTGTAAAGAACCTGGAGTAAAGCAGATGCAGTATGGCATGCTCAACTCCGCCTATATACTGGTCCACGGGCTGCCAGTAGTTGATTTCGCTCTCGCCCCACACCCTTTCGGTGTTGCGGGGGCTGGTGTACCTGAAATAATAAAAGGAAGAACACATAAAGGTATCCATGGTGTCGGTTTCCCTCCGCCCGGGCCCGCCGCAACCGGGGCAGACAGCATTAACAAATTCCGGGCTGTCGGCCAGGGGCGATCGTCCGGTGGGCTTGAACTCCACGCTCATGGGCAGTTCCACCGGGAGGTCGGCATCAGGCACCGGAACGATACCGCATTTTTCACAGTAGATGATGGGAATGGGAGCGCCCCAGTAGCGCTGACGGGAAATGAGCCAGTCTCTGAGCCGGAAGTTTATCACTCCTTTGCCGGCGCCCTTTTCTTCGCAGTACCTGATTACCGCTTTTATACCCTCTTTGTTGGGAAGCCCGTTAAAGGGACCGGAATTAACCATTGACCCTTCCCCGGTGTAGGCCTCGGTCATTTTTTCCGGTTTCAGGTCAGGCCCTTCGGGCTGGATGACCACCTTTATGGAAAGGTCATACTTGCGAGCAAACTCGAAATCCCTCTGGTCGTGGGCCGGAACCCCCATTACACAGCCGGTGCCGTATTCCAGAAGGACGTAGTTGGCCACCAGAATGGGAACTCTTTCCCCGTTCAGAGGGTTTATGCAATGGGCCCCGGTATAAAGTCCTATTTTTTCGGCCTCTGTGGAGGTCCGATCAATTTCACTGAGATTCCTGACATTTTTAACGAATTCCCTTATCTCAACAGCCTGGGGCCTGTCCTGGATGAGCTTTTCCACCAGAGGGTGCTCAGGGGCCAGAACCATGTAGGTTACCCCGAAAACCGTATCCGGCCTGGTGGTGAACACCGTGATGGCATCCCCGCCCTCCACCGGGAAAACTATTTCTGCGCCCTCGCTGCGTCCTATCCAGTTTTCCTGCATTATCTTTACCTTTTCAGGCCAGCCCTTCAGTAGACTCAAATCTTCCAGAAGCCTGTCGGCGTATTTGGTAATGCTGAAAAACCACTGGTCCAGCTCTCTTTTTTCGACGCCGGTCTTACAGCGCTCGCAGGTTCCTTCCTTTACCTGCTCGTTGGCCAGAACGGTGGCGCAGGAGGGACACCAGTTAACGGCCGCTTTTTTCTTATAAGCCAGGCCGTGTTTGTATAGCTGGAGAAAAAGCCACTGGGTCCAGCGATAGTACCCGGGATGGCAGGTGGCAATTTCCCGGCTCCAGTCATAACTTATACCCAGTTGCTTCAACTGGGCCCTCATGGTATTTATATTTTCATAGGTCCACACCGCCGGGTGCATGTTGCCGTGCTTGATGGCCGCATTTTCGGCCGGAAGGCCGAAGGCGTCCCAGCCCATGGGATGCAGCACATTATATCCTTTCATGGTTAAATACCGGGCCAGCACGTCCCCTATGGAGTAATTCCTTACGTGGCCCATGTGGAGCTTGCCGGAGGGGTAGGGAAACATTTCCAGGCAGTAGTATTTGGGCTTTCGGCTGTCTTCAGCAACACGGTAAATATCCTCTTCGGCCCACCTCTTCTGCCATTTTTCTTCAATTTCTCCAAAATAGTACCGGTCCTTCAACACTGCCATAACTGCATCTCCTCCTACTGACGGGGCGTCCAGCCACCCATTTTACCAAGTAAATCAAACTCTGCCAACACAAAAACCCGCCCCATAAAGGGACGGGTTTTATTTGCCCGCGTTACCACCCTGATTGGTAAAGACTATAATGGTGGAGCTGGCGGGAATCGAACCCGCGGCCTCTTCCATGCCAAGGAAGCGCGCTCCCTCTGCGCCACAGCCCCATGCGCTTTACCCTCTCAATGCGGATAACGGCCGCCACCGTACCGGATTACTAATCTTTCCAAGCTTTCTATGCTGGCAACGCTCTTCTTTACTTTCTCCCGGTAAACTCCGGGGCGAGTTCAGCAACACTGCCCTGCCGCCTTACACCTTCCGGCGGCTCTCTGCCAGGCCAGGACCGCTTACTTGTCCCCTTCAAAGTCTTTTCTATAAGATTGACGAATTTCATTATACGATATGGGCCATCATGTGTCAACTTTAAATAGTTTTATTTCCACAGTTATTATTTACATACTGGCGGATATCCTCACCACGGGGGCATCCCCCCACAGGCGCTCCAGGTTGTAGAACCTGCGTTCCTCCTCCTGAAAAAGGTGAATTACCACATCTCCATAGTCCAGCAGTATCCACCGGCCTTCCCTGACTCCCTCTTTCCGGGGTACAAGACCCTCAAACTGCTCCTTGACCTTATCCACTATTTCTCCGGCAATTGCCTGGACATTAACTGACGAGCGGCCACTGCATATAACGAAAAAATCGGCTATGGACGATATATTGCTGATATCCAAAACTTTGAAGTCATAGGCCTTTTTATCTCCGGCAGCCCGTACTGCCAGGTCGGCCAGTTCCCGTGGTTCAACCGTCAATCAGTACTCCTCCTTGTTATTAAGTGGTACTAAATATTATATTCTACTTCCCAGCCAAAGTTCCTTCTAAACCCCCGCTGAAGCAAGGGGGGACACCCCCCTTGAAACCCCTGGTTCAGGATATTTATCAACATAATTCCTCTGGAGTATAATTTCCTTAATCTTAAAAAAAGAAAACCTCCGTCAGGAGGTTCCACCTTTTGAAGGTCTAACTGGGGCGTTCTTCCCTGGCCTTGGCTTCATTAACGGTTAGTACCCGCCCTTCCATTTCTGTACCGTTCAGTGCAGCTATAATCTGTTCGGCGTCCTGATCCGCCACCTCTACAAAACCAAACCCCCGGGACCGGCCCGTCTCACGGTCGGTAATTATCCGGCTGCTAATCACCTCTCCATATTGGGAAAAAAATTTTTCCAAATCCTCAGCCTTTGTGGCCCAGGGTAAGTTACCTACGTACAGGGTCCTCACCACTTAATTCACCTCTTTCAATGGATGCTCATGCTTAATGTAAATGTATTATTTGCAAAACAAAAAGGACTGATACAGCAATCGGAGATTAAAGATTTTTCCATTTTAACTTTGTTTCATTTATATGTAAAGCTCATTGCTATATATATAACTCTCCACCTCCTCGGGCAGTAAATATTTGATGGGCATTCCCTTTCCCACTCTCTCCCTTATGTCGGTGGAGGATATGGCCAGGGCGGGAACCTCCATGACCGATATTTTATCAATACATTGGGAAGGAAGATCCCTTAGTATTCCCGAAAGGTTCTCCAGGCGGTATCCTGGCCTGGTGGCGGCAATAAAATGACAGATTTCCAGGAGTTCCTGCACCCGATGCCAGGTAAGTATCTCCAAAACGGCATCGGCCCCGGTAATAAAATGCACCGTGGCGTCTGGCCGGGATCGGCGGAACTGGTTTACCGTATCTATGGTGTAGGAGGGGCCCATGCGCATTATTTCAATGTCCGAAACCTCAAAATTACTGTTACTGCCAGTGGCCAAAACGGTCATATTAAGCCGGTCAGAGGGATGGCTGATACTGCTGTTCCCCTTGTGGGGCGGCCTGGCGGCAGGCACAAAAACCACGGAGTCCAGTCCGAAATGATGGCGGGCGCCCTCAGCGGCCACCAGGTGGCCGTAGTGAATAGGATCAAATGTGCCGCCCATAATTCCCAGTTTGCGCTTTTTATTGCCTTCATTACCCATAATCCAAAACCTCAGGTTAATTCTATAAGCAGACCGGACAAAAAGCAATACAGCTTATACACATAATAAAGCGGACAGGTTATTTGATTATTCCCCCGGATATGTTAGACTTTAATGATGTCGGCAAGAAGATCTAACCCCACTCGGGATGGATTCAAGAATTTTCTTTATTGAAGGAAAAGTATATTTGCGTATCGAAGTAACTCTAAAACACAATAACCCCGTTACATAATTGCGAATTATTATAAATGGGTTGCTATTAAGGAGGAGTGCCAATGTATAATATAGCCGTTCATAAAGCGGAAACCCTGAAAAAAAGACCTCTGGACAGTGAGCTGACCTTCGGGACCATATTCACCGACCACATGTTCACCATGGACTATGTCGCCCCCGAGGGCTGGAAAAATCCTCGCATTGAGCCGTACCAACCGCTGGTTATGGACCCTTCCACCATGGTCCTTCATTACGGACAAGCCATTTTTGAGGGTATAAAGGCCTACAGGAGAAGTAACGGCAAGGTGGGCATTTTTCGTCCCAGGTCTTACATATCAAGGCTTAACCGATCGGCGGAAAGACTTTGCATACCCAGTGTCGACGAGGAATTATTCTTTGAGGCCCTGACCAAACTGGTTGATCTGGAAAGCGACTGGGTACCGAAGTCAAAGGAAACATCCCTTTACATCAGGCCCTTTATCATAGCCACCGACCCGTACCTGGGAGTCAGGCCCTCAAACACATACAAGTTTATGATTATACTTTCCCCGGTGGGGGCCTATTACCCGGAAGGCTTCAAGCCCGTCAGGATATTCGTTACCGACAGGTACGTGCGGGCCGTTAAAGGGGGACTGGGCTCCGTAAAGACCCCGGCCAATTACGCCGCCAGCCTGATGGCCGCCGAAGAGGCGAAAAAGGCGGGATATACCCAGGTTCTCTGGTTGGATGGGT
Source organism: Peptococcaceae bacterium BRH_c4a (assembly GCA_000961585.1). Taxonomy (GTDB): domain Bacteria; phylum Bacillota; class Desulfotomaculia; order Desulfotomaculales; family Desulfocucumaceae; genus BRHc4a. The sequence continues at coordinate 78,765 of LADN01000054.1, forward strand.
GCCAGTTCAAGTATATTGAAGAAGTGGGCACCATGAATATATTCTTTGTAATAAACGATGAGGTGATTACCCCTCCCCTGGAAGGCAGCATACTGGGCGGCATGACCCGGGACTCGGTGCTATATGCCGCCAGGAACTGGGGCCTCCGGGTAAAGGAACAGCCCATTACCATTGACGAGGTTTACGAAGCTTACCGGAAGGGCGCCCTGCAGGAGATATTCGGCACCGGAACGGCCGCCGTTATCTCCCCGGTCAGTGAATTGAGGTGGAACGATAAAGTAATTATCCCCGGTGACGGAAACGTGGGCAAGGTGTCCCAGAAGCTTTACGATTATATATCCGGTGTACAGTACGGCCTGCTGCCGGACGATTTCAGCTGGGTGACCGAGCTGTAAAGAGCGTATACATAGCTCCCATCTTTTCCTTCGCCAATTGAGAGGAGCTTTCCGGATTACTCTGGAAAGCTCCTTTTTATAATTACTTTTTAATCAAAAATATCCTCAAACACATCGAAAAAGGACTTCTTTTTGTGATGTTTTTTGTGCTTGTGTTCATCGTGTTTATATTGTTGGCGGGCTTCATCCGGGTGTTTTTCCCCCTGGCCGTACATCTCATCATAATCCCGGCGAGCCTCCCGCCCGGCCGAAAGCATCTTTTCCATCTCGCCCCGGTCCAGCCAGACACCCCGGCAGCGGGGGCACACATCAATCAATACTCCCTGTTTAGTAACCTCTTGCATTTCAACTTCCCTGCAGATAGGGCAATACATTTTAACAACCATCTCCTGTTATAGTTTTATAATACCGGCTCTTTCCTTGAAATTATTCCCTGTCTGAACCCATTTCCCTTCCGTCTTTAATTAACCTCTACAATTTAAAGTATACAGACATTGCCGGTAACACTCCCCAAAGCCGGGATTAATTTCTTCGTAAATCATACGCATCTTTTCGTCCCTTTCCTCTATGAACCACTGCCTCAACTCGTCGTCAATGATATAAATGTCTTTCCTTACTATTTTTTATCATCCCAATCTTCTTCACTTATATTACCCGGCTTCATTATCCATATTAATACAGGCTTGCCGGCCAAACAATTTATTGTTATTCCTGTACTTCAGTGGTAAAATATTTCCAGGACATACCGTCGTAAAGGAGGACGTACCTTGAGTGAACAAATATTAAAGCAGATATTTGAAAAACTTGACGGCATGGAATCCGGCATAGCTGGCCTCAGATCCGATGTGGCCGGGCTGAAAACCGATGTGGCCGAACTTAAAACCGACGTGGCCGGGCTGAAAACTGACGTGGCTGTCCTTAAATCCGGCCAGCAGGAACATACCATGCTGTTAAAGGCACTGGAGCACCGGGTGGAAGAAAACACGGCCAGCCTGCACACCATGCAGGAAACCATGGATAACATGTCCGGCCGGCTTTCCCGTATCGAAAACAGGCAATTCAACGTTGAAAACAGGTTAGTTAACGTGGAAACCGGCCTGGGCCAGTTAACCGGCAAGGTTGCCTCCCTGGAAAACAGCATCGTTTACGTGGTGGACAAACTACAGGATCACGACATAGAAATCCATCGGCTGAAGAAGGCCAGGTAAAAACCTTCCAGAACGGCAGTCGGATATTAGGAATACTTTGGAAAATGCGTATTGTTTTATTGCCGTAAACGCAAAAGACCTTCCGGTCAGTTCACCGGAAGGTCTTTTGCGTTCCGCATATTCTATTGTTTCAAAAGCCTCACCAGGAATGTGGCGGCCTCTCCCCGGGTAACCGCCCTTTCCGGATTGAAATTGCCGCTTTCCTGATCAATAAGCCCCATGGCCAGGGCCGAGGCCGCATAGCCCCTGTATTCCACCGGGATGGAGCCGGCGTCGGCAATCTCAAGCTTGAAAATACGGGGAATCCCGGCCAGTTTGCCCCAACCTCCGGCGTTTATGCCCAGCCGTGACAGCTGCAGCCTGCTCAGGCTGCCCTCGGGATCGACAGTCATACCTCCGTCCAGCATACCCCTGGCCCTGGCTTTTTCAAAAACAGGCTTATACCAGGGGTCTTTTCCACTCTCGGTGATCGGCATGAAATCCTGCCGGCTGTATGCCTTAACCAGCATGGCCAGAACCTCGGCCCCGGTGGCAGGGTCATCGGGACGGAACAGGCCCCCGTTACCCAAAACTATTCCTTCTCCCGCCAGCAGGCGGATATCATCTTCAGCCGGGTGCCCCGATATGTCGGTGAAGTGTCCGTTATCCTTTTTGACCACGGGTTTCCCATGGTAATCGATTTCCTGACCGTTTATGGCGTCCAGCATCACCCCGATACCCTCCCTGGGCCTGTAGATAAGGTAGTAATCGGACTCCCTCCGGCCCTCCAGGCGCTGGTGGCCCCTGCCGTATTCCAGAACCAGGGGGTGGCCGGCCAGGAATTTTTCATTGGCCGAAACTGTATCAATCACTCCTTGAACCGAAGGAAATCCAGCCTCCAGCCAGGTTACCTGATAAGAGGTTACCTCCCCGGTGGTGGTGTCAACCCTTAACCTGAAGCCATTTTCCGGGTACACAACCCCGTTCACCATGCGGGCGTAAACTAGATTGTACGCACCGGGAACGTATTTGCCCGTTTTCACCCAGGGGCCCATTTCAGGTTCCCACTGCCTGAAGATCACCTGGCCAAATTTGCCCGGCTGCAGTTTTTTAATCAGATCTTCCGCCGTTTTTTGGGCCTGCTCGGCGCTGACCCTGACCTGGGGCTCTTTATAGATATCCTCCGGATTAAACCTCTGGTCCTTGCTGAAGGAAACCAGACCCCCGGATCGAGCGTCCAGCGAAACCCTGATCCATTTTTTCTTTTCAGAGTCGGCAAACTGTATGTTCCAAACCCTGCTGCCCGGAACCCCATAGTAGCGCTCCAAATTTCTGCCGCCCACGGTGTAGCCCTTGGGCACCTCCAGCTCTTTGGCGGCAATTTCCTGAGCCCTGTCCGCACTGATCAGATCTACGGTTTCTTTTACCGCCTTATTTTCGGCAGGGGTCAGAGAGCTCCCGGCCTCCATTTTGGCTTTATTCATGGATTGCTCACCACGTCCTCCATATCCCATTTCGTCAAAGTAGAAATCCAAAACTTTGCTGTCAACCACTTCACCGGTAAGGGCGTTTAAGAAAAAGCGGCCCGGGGGCTTCAGACGGTACACAGGCTTCAATTCCCCCGTAGTGTCGGCGTCTGGCTGGCCGGTCATATAATAGGTCAGTTCAAAGCCCGATCTTTCCAGAAATATTTTTTTAGCCTGATCAATGCTTATTTTGCCACCGGGGGAAGGGAGTTTTGCATCGTTGATCCAGTTGCAGCTATACCTGATCAGCTCTCCGGTTTCGGCGTTGATGCCGGCGTTTATTCCCTGTCCGGATACCGGAATCCCTCCGGAGGTCCTGCGGAAATAGAAATCATAAACAGTGGGATAATCCCGCTCTTTCAGCACCGACACAGGGGGCCATTCCTCCCTAGGCGCCAGGATGGTGCTGGAAAATTTATCCGGCTGCAGCCTGGCGGCCTCTTCCCGGGCAATTTTCAGGGACTGCTCCCGGCTGTATCGGGGCATCCCCTTGTAATGGGATGGAGTCACAGACTTGTAATAGTTTACATTTTCCACCTCTCCTGTGCTGGCGTTAATGTTAATATGCATGCTGGCCTCAGGGGTTTCGGAACTGTACCAGCGCAGGTTCCACTGTCCTTTTCCGTTGTACTCATTGTAATCGGAACTGAATTTTTCCAGTTGGGCCGGTACGGGCACCTTATCCCTGGCTATGTTTATGGCCTTCTCCAGAGACACCGCCACACTATCGGGAACAGAAGCCCCTTTCAGGTCCGCACCCGACGCCGCCCCTCCTTCTTTGATCGCCTGATCCTCTCCGGCCAGTGACGGCAGAGGCGATCCCGCCAGGACCGCCGCCAGAAGACAGGCGGCAAGCCCAACTCCGGCTGACTTTAACATGGTAAAACCTCCCGCATCGAATTCTCTCTGACATAAAAGACGAAGCCGCTGATAAAATGTTCCGCTGTCTGCAAATTATTTCAGGCATTTCCAGGGCCATTAAAAATTACTTGACAGCTTAATAAATACCGGATGCTATATTTATTTCCAGGCTGTATAATGAAACAGTGGCGGAAAATGACACCGGGGAGGTGTACAAGTTGTTCTGCAAGGACTGTTTTTATTTCAACGGTTGTCCAATGATGAGAAAAATTCTACTGCCCTTTTGCATGATCATTATTTTCTTTACCGGATGCTCCAAACAGGATAACGGCAGCGCATCCCAGCCAGTGGCGCACAGGGAACCCCGGAAGATCCGTATTGCCATGGTTGGTGATTTTCTTATACACTCTCCGGTATATGAAGCCGTACATGATCCCCGCACAGGCAGTTATAACTTTAAGGGTATTTTCAAAGAGACTGAAAAATATCTTTCCAGTCCGGATTTTACCGTGGCCAATCTGGAAACCCGTCTGGCCGGGGCGGAAAAAGGATACTGCGGATACCCCCTTTTCAACAGCCCGGAGGAATTGGCCCGGGACATGAAGGATTTGGGCATTGACCTGGTAGCCACGGCCAACAATCACAGCATGGACATGGGTAAGGACGGGGTGATCAATACCCTTGATGCCCTGGACAGGGCCGGACTCTACCATGTGGGTACGCACCGCACCGCCCCGGAGAAAGACAAAACGGCTATTTTTGATGTAGGGGGAGTACGGGTGGGGTTTATTAACTATGCCCAGGACACCAACGGAATAACCGTGCCTTCCGGACATGATTACCTGGTTAACCTTATTACAAGGGATTCAATGAAAAGAGATATTGAGAGGCTGAAAGAAAAAGGATCGGATCTGATTATAGCATACATACATTTTGGCACCGAGTACCAGAGGCAGCCCAATGAATTCCAGCGCACCCTGACCGGGGAACTGTTCCAGTTCGGGGCCGATGTGGTGGCGGGGTCCCACCCCCACGTTGTGCAGCCCATGGAATGGAGTATAATAACCAGAGCCGGAAAGGAAAAAAGAGTCCTGGCGGCCTACTCTCTGGGTAACTTTATTTCAAACCAGCAGTGGAGGTACTCTGACTGCGGAATAATACTGAACCTGGATATTATTAAAAACCCCGATGGAGGCGCCGCAGTGGACTCGGCCAGCTATGTGCCGGTGTGGGTGCACCGGTACACCAACGGCTTGTACAGATACCGGTTGCTGCCGGTAGAAAAGGCCATGGCCGACCATGAAAACAAAAGGGACCCTATGCTCACGGAATCTCATTACCGGCGTTTGACCGAAGCTTGGCGGGATACAACCCAACTGATGGAAGGATTCAACCCCCGGTAACAGCTATAAGCGGTAAGCTTTTTTTGCCACAGAGATCATAGAGAACACAGAGATTAAAAAACTATAATCTGCCAGTTCATATTTCTGTCAGCGGAACCGATGACTATAAATGCGGGCTGTAGCTATTCTAGCTCCTGGCTTCCGCCGTCTAAGCATCGGGGACATTCCTCTGACCCCCGGAGGCAGTCCCACTGGAGAGGTGTGTTCCCTTTCCTTAGACGGCACCGCCCGTCAGGGCGTTTTTTTATCGTTAAGGAAAGTATATGCCATATTAAAGTATTAAAGCGCTAAATCGTCAAAGCATTTTTATGTAGCCCAGAGTTTTTCTGGGGTCGCTCCGAGGTCACTCTGTGGCCGGTGGAGGGGTTTTAGTCCGATCTACTTATCCTCCGGCTGAACTGGCTCTAAGCTCGTCGCCTAACGGACTGCCGACCATTTTGGAGGTTGGAGGCCAGAGGTTAGAGGTTAGAAAACTTGTAGGAAACGACCTCGAAGCCATTCCCATCTTAATCCAATTTCCAACTTCCAACATCTAACCTCCAAATTAGCCGG
>LADN01000002.1 GCA_000961585.1 Peptococcaceae bacterium BRH_c4a
ATTCTGGATTCTGGCTTCTGGATTCTGGATTCCCAAGCGCCCGGCAGGGCGTTTTTTTATCGTTTAGGAAAGTATATACCATATTAAAGTATTAAAGCGCTAAAGTCCTGTTGTGCCCTGGTTCCTCCGGGGTCGCTCCTGGGTCACTCTGTGGCCGGTGGAGGGGTTTGAGTCCGATCTACTTATCCTCCGGCTGAACTGGCTCTAAGCTCGTCGCCTAACGGACTGCCGACCGCCTCCAACGCCGCGTCCATGCGTCGATTCCGGCTACCGGCTGCGTCCTGCAGCCGGTTCGGCAGTCCGTACGGCTCTGTCGCCAAGAGCCAGATAACAGCCTCCGGAACATCCGCCTGGACTAAAACCCCTCCCCCTCACTGCATGTCGCTTGGGGGTCATGCTTGCTTTTTCTGGATTCTGGCTTCTGGCTCCTGGATTCCGCCGTCTGCAAGACGGCAACGCCCGTCAGGGCGTTTTTTTATCTGGCCGTAAAAGGCTGGGAAAAGGAGGATTCAGAAGATCGGGAAGGAAGGTTTTTTTAAAAGTTGGGACAGGGCCGAAAATGAGATTTGCCACAATGTGGTAACATTAACAATAAAAACCATGTGAGGTGATTAAGGTGATTTTTCTCCAGGGGCTTTCTGAAAATACCATCGGGAAAGATTGCATCTTCTTTTTCAGTGAACCACAGGAGGTTAGTCCGGGGAAGAGGGTTCTGATTGACGGGAGGGGGGGTGCTGCCGACTGCCCTGAAAGTGTCTTTGGCCGGGCCGCCGGAATATATGGAGGCCAGGGGAAGGCTGGGGTAAGGGAGCGACGAAGGGGATCGGAGGCCAGAGGGCCTTAAGCGAATAACATTTTCGGCGCCTGGCGGGAAAAACGGGAGATGTGCGGGCTCGTTGTCCAATAAAATTTAATCCCATGAGTTTCCCAAAGGGCATCGGTTTGCCAGCAAAAGGGACAAACCGGGGAATGGTTAAGGACTTCAAACTTGGTGGTGCGGTTAAAGTCCGAAGGGGGCCCCTTGATATCCGCCCCGGTATCCCGGTATGACATTTTTTAGTGGCATGGGCAATCGGAATAATGCCGGGGCTTAACATGGCGCCTAATATTTGCGTCCGCCTTTTTTGCCCATGAAAAACCCTTACGCATAATATTGTGCCGCCCGGCAAAAATAACACCGGTTAATATTTTTGCCGGGGGGGTTGTTTAATTGCGCAAGAAGATGTTTTTGACGGTTATAGCCATAATATTGACTGTATTTTTAATTTCTTCATGCGCCCGGGGCCCGCAAAAAAGTCCGGGTATTGATAAATACGAGTTGGAGCCAACCATCAGCCTTTTTGACAATAAAACCGGGGAAAAAAAGAATATCAAGCTTGAAGAATATCTGTCCGGGGTAGTGGCGGCTGAAATGGAGTCGGCCTGGCCGGTAAATGCTCTGGCTGCCCAAGCCATAATCGCCCGTACCTTTACCATGGAGAATATTGAATCCGGACGGGTTAAAAAAATTCACGGCACCGACGCTTCCACCAGTGTGGAGGAGTTTCAGGCTTATGATCCCAGCCGCATCAACGACAACGTCCGAAAGGCGGTGGAAATGACCCGGGGAGAGGTGGCCTTGCATAACGGGCGGTTTATAAAGGGGTGGTTTGCAGCCTGTGACGGAGGTATTTCGGCTTCGGCCAAGGAGGGCCTGGCCTACACAAAGACCCCCACACCCTATGTCAAGGCCGGTGTGAAGGATAATTGCCTCTCCATCACCACAGAGGAGAACAAGAGTTGGAGGACGGAAATTCCTCTGGATAAGGTCAGGGCGGCGGTAAAACAGGTCAGCGGAACTGATCCGGGGGCCATAAGCGCGGCTGAGATTACCCAAAAAGGACCATCCGGCAGGGCTGAAAAAATTAAGCTGGGCAATGCGGAAGTCGGAGGTCCGGCATTAAGGCTTGCTCTGGGGAGTGAACAGGTCAGGTCGCTGCTTATTGAAAACCCATCGGTGCAGGGCGGCCAGTTGGTTATAGCCGGAAGAGGCTTTGGGCACGGAGTGGGAATGTGTCAGTGGGGGGCTCATCTGCTGGCCAGGGACGGAAAAGCGCCTGAGGATATAGTCAAATTTTACTTCAAAGATATTGAAATCACCAAGTTGTGGGAATAGGGGGGCCTTGGGGAAGGCCTGTATTCCGCCGCCCGATAGGGCGGCTTTGTTCTTATTAGACCTATGGGTGAATATATATTAATGGAATCCTTAAGGGGTAACCGTATTAAAGGGGGTAGAGCCGGTGGAACAGCAGGGAAATCAGAAGCTGTCTCTGGTGGACAGGAAGGATCTTGAACTGGAGGGGGTCCGCCACGTGGGCAGCTTTGATGAGCGCGAGATAGTGCTGGAAACCACTATGGGCTTATTTTATATAAAAGGGGAAGGGTTACATATAACCAAGCTGAACCTGGATGAGGGAAGCCTCAGTGTCCAGGGTTTTATCAGCTCCATGGAATATAAGGACGGAAAATCCGTCCGGGGAAAAGGGAAAGGCATGCTGAGCCGTATTATGAAATAGGCGGGCATTTTGTTCAATTGACTGATTAAGCGCTGCGGCGCTTTTTTAAACGTATAGGAGGTAATAACGGTGCTCCTGGCTGAACAGGTGGCGGTTTTTATGTGGACCCTGGTAATCGGCATGCTGGCCGGGCTTTGCCATGTTATATACAGGGTGATCAGCGATATGGTCAGGCTGAAAAGAATAGGCACATTCGCCGGGGATATTATCTTCTGGGTTTTTTTGACCGCCGTTGCCTTTTCGGGGCTTCTCAAGGCTAATTATGGAGAGATGAGGTTGTATGTATTTATTGGGCTTTTTCTGGGGGCCTTTTTATTTAACCGCTTCCTGGGAGGGTTCTTCTACAGACTGATCAGATGGATGTTTTATTCTGCCGGAAGAGTTTTGAGGCTTCTGGCCTTGTTTTTTTACTATTCCTGGAAAGTGTTGACTTTCCCCTTCAGAATAGTCTTTATAACTGTTATTTTTCCGGTGCGGCTGTTTGGCAGGGCGTTGGGAAGGGCCGGAAGATTTGCCGGCAAAATAACAGGACGCTTCTCCAGCCGGGCCAGGGGTAAAATTTCCAACTTTACCGAAAGGCTTCTGAAAAGCCTTTCCCGGCACCGTTAAAAGACAGGATTTTTAAAAAAACTGCCCTGATCCATATATTACATCTAGGTATCATAGATGGAAGGCCGGTATAATAGTTCAAACGGTTCCTGAAAGGGACCGCAAATAAAATGGCCGAGTCCCCGGTCCGGGCCGGGGTACGGGGGAAAAAATTACACGGGGTGAATCCGCCAATCTGCAAGGAGGTGAAATTTAAGAAATGAGCTGCGAGAAGTGTGAAGTACGATGGGGTTGGTTCATCCCACCTCTCACCTCCCACCTCTCACATCTCAATCGCGGTAGGGTACCCTCAACCCGAACCCATCAGCTAACCCCGAAGGCCTCAGGAGGGAAAAATTTGAAGAAAATGCTTTCAGGTTGCAGAACCGGGATTCTATCCTTTGTTATGTGCTTATTTTTTGCCGCCCTATTTGCAGGACAGGCTTCGGCAGCCGTAAGCCATACGGTAAGGGCCAAAGACAGTCTGTGGGGAATTGCCGCCCTCTATGGAACCACTGTGGATAGGCTGAGAATAACCAACAATATCAGCGGTGATAGCATTTTCCCGGGACAGCAGCTTCAGGTTCCGGAAGGCGGGTCAGGTATGTATAATGTCCAGCCGGGAGACAGCCTGTATACAATAGCCGAACGGCACAAAACTACGGTCAAAAGGCTGAAGGCTGATAACCGGCTGAAAGGTGACACAATTTATCCCGGTCAAAAACTGTTTTTAAATGCAACAGCGCCGGCAACGGCCTCCCGGGGGATGAGTCCCCGGAGCGTCAGCCGGGGAGGGGGAACGGAAAACATATCTGGTTCGGAATTTGATGTGCTGGCCCGTATCATCACGGCGGAGGCCGATAACCAGAGTTATGAAACAAAGGTGGCAGTAGGCGCTGTGGTGCTGAACCGGGTAAAAAGCACTCTTTTCCCGGATACCATCCGGGGGGTTGTTTATCAGGTGGACGCCGGGGGGAGGTATCAGTTTGAGCCGGTGCTGAACGGCTGGATCAACAGGCCGGCCAGCGAATCGGCCAAAAAAGCCGCCAAAGAGGCACTGAGCGGCACAGATCCCACTGGAGGGGCACTCTTTTTCTGGGAGTCCTGGGTCCAAAGCGGGTATCTTAACTCCAGGCCGCAGGCCAAAACCATGGGCGCCTTCACCTTTACCTATTAAAACCTGTATAAGTGAAGCAGGAAAAAGCCGGGATTACCCGGCTTTTTTCATTTAGGTCAATGTATATTTCCATGTTGACTGGTTAAGAATATTTATAAAACTGAAGGAGGACTGAAAAATGAACTGCCAGATGTGCAATTGCCTCACGGATGCTGATGTTCAGTCAAATTGCGGAGCTTTTTTGTGTTCTGAGTGCTTTGCCTCCTGTGAAGAGCGGCAGGGTGAATGCATGGCCTGCCCGGTTATTGAGTAAAAAGTTTTGCGCGGTATATAAAGAATAAGACTTGGAGCAGGGGGCGCCGCCCCCTGCTATTTTTTTATCGTTAAGGAAAGTATATGCCTTATTAAAGCATTAAAGCGCTGAAGTACTGAAGCACCAAAGCATTTTTATGCAAGCCCAGAGTTTTTCCGGGGTCACTCCGGGGTCGCTAACGGGTAGGGAAAGTGATTTGAACCTGGGCTGCATAACCTCCTGCTGCAACTGTCTCTAGGAGGCTGTTGAAAAAGTCCATCTGCGGCGTTGCGGCGGCGGCTTCAATGCTCAACGTACAAGGAGTACGCCTCCGCTTGAAACCTTGCCGCGCCTTGCATCTGGAGCTTTTTGAACAGCCTCCGGTTGTAGTCGAATAAGTACTTTGTTGACCTCTTAATATAGTTTTGCAACTGTCTCTAAACTCGGTCGCCAACGGAATGCCGACC
>LADN01000068.1 GCA_000961585.1 Peptococcaceae bacterium BRH_c4a
GTGCTTTAATGCTTTAATGCGTCATATACTTTCCTTAACGATAAAAAAGCGCCCTGTAGGGCGCTTGAGAAACCAGAAGCCAGGAGCCAGAATAGTGGCAGGCGGTGCCCTCAATAGGGCATATACTTTCCTAAACACCCTTTTACTGCTGATATACCTTCACTACACATGATTTAATATGTCTGAACGTGTCTCTGAAGGCATCCAGCATTGCCTGATAAATGGCCGAGGACTCCGGGGTGCAAATACCCTGGATGAACCTATCCTCATGCTGTCTGGTGAATTTTAAGCATTCTTCCATAAATTTACCGGCTTCTTTATCCAGGTCGAACCTGTTATATTCGTTGCACTGCTTAAGGTATGCAGCCAGACTTCTCAGGCTTTTCCTGGATCCGCTGAACAGTACGTCCAGTTCCTCCACAGCCCAGTTACTGAAAAGCACGCTATGGCTAACCTTGTCCTGGGTTGCCCGCATTATTTTTTCAAGGTTTACCCTGATATATTCCAAATCCCTCATGACTTCATATTTCCCGGCCATCTCTTTAACCGAGGTCCCCTTGATGAGGGGTATCTTAAGCACCGATTTTTTCATGGAACTTACCGTAGTGGCGCTTAACTTTTCCACCTCCGATAGATGTTCCTCCCGGTTGCGATAAAAATCCTGGGCTATCCCGTCCAGCATGTTTTCTAACTCCATGACCACATTGCAGAGATCGGCGCAACTCTTTTCATTCATGTTGAAGTAATCCCCCTTTCGTTTTTCCGGTTGAAGCGCATAAACTGTATTGTGTGACAACACCCGGCCCCATGGAGCTTTTTTCACTGGATTAAGTATTATTTGTATTGCATCTGGTTTTATCTTTTATTATACCTCAGATTTTAGCTTTTCCAACAATCAACTGATAAAAAAGAAAAATGAATATGAGAACAGTGCCCCATCAATACCCTGAGTATTTAACGCCGAAATCCTGCGAAAGCCAGAACATCCCTCTTGCCCCGGGGAATATTACAGGTTAAACTTGAATCGGACGAGAAATGGCGTTTATCAAAAAAATAATTGGAGTTGAGGATATGGTGGTTTTGCAGACCTCCAGGGTCTCAAAATCATATGGCATAAGAACCATTTTGGACGGTGCAAGCCTGACCCTTCATGCCGGCGAAAAGGCGGGGCTGGTTGGCCCCAACGGGGCGGGCAAGACCACTCTGCTTAAAATACTGTCCGGCCATTTAACCCCCGATGGCGGTGAAATAATCAGACCCGGAGGAGTTACCCTGGGCTGCCTGGCCCAGGACGGCGGGCTGTCCTCCCAATCCACTGTTATGGAAGAAATGCTGTCGGTATTCACTCCCCTCATCGAACAGGAAAAAACCCTCAGGGATCTGGAATTAAGCATGGGGGTTACCCGGGATCCGGCAGCCTTTGAGGAGGTGTCGGAACAGTATTCCGTGCTTTCGGAGGATTTTAGGAACAGGGGTGGCTATGAATTCCGGGCCAACATAAAAGCGGTGCTGAATGGGCTCAAATTCGGGGAGGAGTACCACGGGAGAGTCACCGGAAGTTTGAGCGGCGGACAGAAAACCAGGCTGGCCATGGCCCGGCTTCTTCTTTCAGGCCCTGATGTTCTGGTGCTGGATGAGCCCACAAACCATCTGGACATGGAAACTCTTTCCTGGATGGAAAAGTATCTCCAGGCCTATTCGGGATCTATTCTGGTGGTTTCCCATGACAGGTATTTTCTTGATTCCCTGGTGGGTACCGTTTATGAGCTGGAAAGGGGACGGCTGAAGAAATTCACCGGAAACTACAGCAAATTCATTTCCCTGAGGGCCGGGCAAAAGGAATTGGAAAAAAAGATTTACCATAAGCAAAGGGAGGAAATAGCCCGAACTGAGGATTTCATACGCCGAAATATTGCCAGGGCCTCCACCACCGGAAGAGCCCAGAGCCGGCAAAAGGCACTGGAAAAAATGGAACTGGCGGATAAACCCACCGAAATGAAAAGCGCCCGCTTCTCGTTCTCCACAGAACGGTCCAGTGGCCGGGAAGTACTGGCTGCCAGGGATCTTTCCATAGGCTACCGGGACAATACGCTGTGTGAAAGGATTGACCTCCTTATAGAGCGGGGAGAAAGGGTTGCCCTTATAGGCCCCAACGGCGCAGGCAAATCCACCCTGCTGAAGACGGCCGCCGGAATACTGAAACCCCGGGAAGGACATCTTACGCTGGGCTTCAATGTAAGCACAGGCTATTATGACCAGGATCAAACCCTTTTGGAGGGTTCTATCACAGTTCTGGAGGAGCTTTGGAACCGTTTTCCGCACATGGATGAAAAGGATGTGCGGGGGGTTCTGGGCAGCTTTCTTTTCAGCGGTGAGGATGTTCTGAAAACAGTGAATCAGTTAAGCGGGGGAGAAAAAGCCCGTCTGGTGCTGGCCGGACTGATGTTGAGAAAGGCCAACTTTCTACTGCTGGATGAACCCACCAACCACCTGGATGTATACAGCCGGGAGGTGCTGGAGGAAGCTTTGTCCCATTATGAAGGGACTGTTCTGTTTGTCTCTCATGACCGCTATTTCCTGAATAAGCTGGCCACCAGGGTTATTGAGATATCACCCTCGGGCGTCCGGGGCTTTTCAGGTGACTATGACAGTTTCCTGGCTAAAAAGGGATTATTTGAAGACACCCCGGACCGGTCATCCAGTCAGCCCACCGGGAAAGATAAGGCCCGCCTGTCATACCGGCAGGAAAAAGAGGCCCGGCGGCTGGAAGAAAAAAGGCTCAGGCAGATATCGGATCTGGAAAGATCCATAGAAGAAACGGAATCACTAATCACCTCCCTGGAGGCCGAGACCTACAGCCCCGAAATCTACCAGAACCTGGACCTGCTCCTGGAGAAAAATACCCATCTGGAAAGGCTCAGAACCCGGCTGGACTCCTATTACACCCAGTGGGACTCGGTAATCAGCGGGGAATTTCCCGCCGATCAATGGGCCTCGAAAAAATGACAGACCGGAAATCGACATTTTATCAGGGATAATTACCCAGAGTGCAAATTAATATGTATAAATGATTATTTAATGTATAATATTGACTGGGGTGGGCTAAATAATGCGCACCTCCAGGTGACGACCAGTTTTCAGGGGGGCATTTTTTTGAACGTCCTTGAAGAAATGAAAGCCAGTTACCTAGAGAACTACTCCAGCTACACCCTGGCTGCCGAGGCCATCGTTGACGAGCTGAAGGACTTTTTCGCCATGTTCAGGACCGGTCACAGGCTCCAGGTAAAACAGTACCCCCTCTACCGGTTTGAGGCCAGGGTAAAATCCTGGGAAAGCATAGCCGACAAGCTGGAAAGAAAGATTCAGTATAAAAACGCCACCTCACTGAACGATATGCCGGATATTATCGGTATATACAATATTGTCGAGCTGGACGAAGACGTGGATAAGGTTGTCAGGCTCCTGGAAAAAGAGAAAAAGGAGCTGTTCAGATTCACCCATATATCATCCCTGACCCATTACCTGACCAATCATGAAAACGGCAAGCAGACCCACCACTACGATGGGATATACACCTGGCAGGAAGACAGATTTAATTTTGAAATACAGATCCGCAGCGAAGTTGAGAATCTGTGGTCAAACATAGAACACATGTCCTTTTACAAAAACAAGTTTAAAAGCCGGAATGACAGAATACTGAACAGGCTCAAGGAGCATTCCTACAACCTGCTTCTCCAGGCCGACGAGGTATTGAGCATACTGCGGCGGGAGAGAATGAAAAACGATATGCTTGACCTGAAGGAAAAGATGATGGACGCCCTGGAGAGCCTGTTCGACGGCATAAAAATACGGGATGTGGAGGCAATATCCGGCTACATGTACGAGTGCTGGGACATGGCCTTTGATAAGATGACGGTGGAGGACTTTGAACACTTTTTTGCCTCATCGGTAAAGGTTGATGAAAAGTCCGTGCTGGAGGTGCTGAATAGCCACAGTCCCGGCAGCACTCACCGAAGGCTGCACAGATATCTGAAGGAAAACCTGACCCTTAGTGACAATGTAATATTAAAAATTGGAATCGCCACCAACGAGCCCGATGCTGCGGTTGAGTACCTCCTGATGGATATGGAGGAGGCCTGCTGCAGTTCCTGCGGGGAGTGGGTGGACTACGACGACGCCGACTTTTTCGCCTCCAATGTGGATATGCGGGGGGACTTTTACTGCCGGGACTGTGCCCAAAAACATCTTAAAAACTGTGATGTATGCGGCACTGTGCTTACCAGCGATAAAACATGTCTTTCCTGCGCATCCCGCATCGCCAAGCAAAAGAAACTTACGGTGAGAAAGTAGGATAAAATAACCGCCTTGCCGGCGGTGCCGTCTTGCAGACGGCGGAATCCAGAAGCCAGGAGTCAGGAGTCAGGAGTCAGAATGGTGACAGGCTGCCTTAAAAGCGACCCTCAAGCGACCCCACAGCGACATGCAGTGAGGGGGAGTGATTTAAGTCCGTGCGGAATGTACCGGAGGCTGCTACTGTCTCTTAACGACCGAGCCTACGAATTTGGAGGTTAGATGTTGGAAGTCGGAAGTCGGATTAAGCTAGAAATGGCTCTGAGGTCATTTCCTGCAAGTTTTCTAACCTCTAACCTCTGGCCTCCAACCTCCAAAATGGTCGGCATTCCGTTGGCGACCGAGTTTAGAGACAGTTGCAGCAGGAGGTAATGCAGGCCGGACTTAAATCGCTCCGCCTACCCATTAGCGACAATGCAGCGACCCTCAAGCGACCCCGGAGCGACCCCGGAAAAACTCTGGGCTTGCATAAAAATGCTTTGGTGCTTCAGTACTTCAGTACTTCAGCGCTTTAATGCTTTAATGTGTCATATACTTTCCTTAACGAAAATAAATCGCCCTGACGGGCGCTTGGGGAGACAGGAGCCGGGAGCCGGAATGGTGACAGACAACTTTAAAAGCGGTTTGCTTACAGACGTTACAGACTGGTTATTTATACATTAGGGGGGTTTAACAGCCAGCCTTTTTTTCTTTTCAAATCAATCACTGCATCAAAGGCCTTCTTATCTTGAACAACAATATCCCAAACAATTTTTTTGACGTCTTCCCTGGTAATTTCCATTAAACTATGAAAATCCAGGTAAAGCGATAACCTTAATATTTCCCTTAAGGATCTGGCAATTTGTTCGTCGTCAATTTTTTTCCTCGGAGCTATCGGGGGATAGGTCAAACCCTCTTTTTCCAAAAAATCCTGTAAATTCTTTATACCGGGCAATGTCACCGTTTCAATACCAGTCTTTATAAACGCCTTCAGATCGGGATCAACGGCCTGTTCAAAAAACAGATCCAACACCGGCACTCCTATCACCTTGTTACGGCAAATATCCCACAGCCCTATGGCGCCTCCCCAGTGCAACCTTGGCGCCGGTTGGGAAAACATGTTTGTTATGTCTGTCATGTCCAAAGGAAAACAACCCCTTGAATTATTAGCAAGTTTGTTTCTTGCGTTTTTAGTATTTGCATTGCCACTGACAATAATACCGAATGCCCGGGTTATTGCCGGTCATTACTGTCAGCTTTGAAACTTATAGCCCACTCCCCAGACCGTTTTTATCAGTTCTGGATTTTCCGGTTTTTTCTCCAGCTTCTGCCGCAAGCGGCCTATTAAGACAGTCACCGTGGCCGGCTCTGACTCGAAATCATCCTTCCAGACCAGATTCAGAAGTTGGTCGCGGCTGAAAACGCGATTGGGGTGGCCCACCATAATCCAAAGGAGATCAAATTCCCGGGCTGTCAAATCAATGGTTCTTCCTTCCAGTTTCACCGTCCGGCTGCCACGGTCAATAGACAGGCCCCGCAGCATAACCTGTTCCTGGCGGATTACTTCTGCATGTTCCCGAACCCGCCTCAGCACTGCGTTTACTCGCAAAACCAGTTCTGTCGGGCTAAAAGGCTTGGTGATGTAGTCGTCAGCCCCCAGGGTGAATCCGGCCACCTTGTCCGCCTCCTCGCAGCGGGCCGAAACAATGATTATAGGGACTGATTTTACCTTGCGCAGTCGCCGGCATACTTCAAGCCCATCTATTCCCGGCAGCCTCAGGTCCAGTATTACCAAGTCAGGCGACTCCGAATGGGCTTTCAGCAAGGCATCCTGGCCGTCGGAACTGCTGGAAACCTGATATCCTTCCTTCTGTAGGGATTCAATAATTATTTTTTGTATTTTGATATCATCTTCCACTACAAGAATTTTGTATATCATGATTCTACCCCCGGTTTATAACATTTGTTCTCTCAATGGCAGGGCAAAGTGAAAGGCACTGCCGCAGCCCGGTTCACTTTCAACCCAGATCTCCCCCCCGTGGATCAGCACAAGCTCTTTGGCTATGGCCAGTCCCAGGCCAGCCCCCTGTTCAGGCCTGCCCAGCTGATAAAACTTCTCAAAAATGACCTCCTGATCCCTTGGATCAATACCAATTCCGTTATCGGTGACACTGACCACCAGGCATTCCATTCCCCCCTCATATCCGGTCTCCGGCTGATCTTTGAATTCAGGCTTAGGCCCATGGGACCGCTCACTATCATTGCACGGACTCCTATCCAGTGAAATAGCAATCCTTCCCCCTTCCGGGGTAAATTTTACGGCATTGTTTAACAGATTGTTCAGTACGTGCCTGACCTTGGCCCGATCGGCCAGCACCCACCATTCCCCTCCAGCCGATGGAAACAACAACTGTATGTTTTTCTTTTCAGCCAGAGTTTGCAGACGGGAAATACTGTCAGAAATAAGTTCAACCATCTCAAAGGGTTCAAGGGCGAGTTCCAGTTTTCCGGCTTCAAAACGGGCCATCAGCAGCAGATCGGATACTTCCATCAAAAGCTGGCGGCTGCTGTCGGTAATGTCTTCAAGGTATTCCCGCTGCTTTTGGTTGAGCTGTCCGTTGGCCGGGTTCAGAAGCATTTCAGTAAAGGCAATGATGGCGGTTAGCGGTGTCCTAAGCTCGTGGGATACATTGGCCAGCACTTCGGATTTAAAGCGGCTGACTCTTTCCAGTTCTTCATTGGCTTCCGAAAGCTCTATGGTACGCCCCTTCACCTTTTCCTCCAGTGTATAATGGGACTCTTTAAGCTGTTGGGCCACCTGCTCAAGGATCTGGGACAGCACCCGGATTTCCCCGGCGCCCGAAACCGGTCGTACGGCTTCCCAGTCCCCTTCCCCCAGTCGCCGGGCCATGTCCGCCAGTCTCCGCAAGGGTTGGGCCATTAGCCTGCCAGTCAGGCGGGCAATAATCCAGCGGGTGGCCAGGAAGAAACCAAAGGCAATGACAATCCTTCCCCAGATGCGTAACTGTAAAGCTTTTTGGTAGCCCTCCATGGGCATCCCCAGGCTGATGGCCCCCGCCATTGTGCCCAATTTCAGCCCTTCCATGGGGTAACCGGAAATATCCTTTGCGCCGGCCGGATCACCATGACATGAAAGGCATGACTCTTCGGTATAGATGGGGATCATGTACCGGAAGTACCAGCCTTCCCTTTGGAATTCCTCCCGCCAGATCTCTGACAACCGGGGTGAATCAACCAGCTCCTGCAGCATTATGACTTCGGTGGGATCGGGCTCGTTGGCCGGGTTGCGAACGTTCAGGCGTGTTTGCTTGAGGGAGAACTGCGTGGCTTCATTAAAAACTGTGGCCACCTGACGGCCCACCGAGGCCGGGTTCAAATGTTTAAACTGAACATTCCCGGTCACCGGGTCGGTGTTGATTTTTTCCTGGTTCTGGGCAATTACGGCACGTAAGGCGATGAGTTCCTGGGTGACCAACCGGGACCTATGAAGCATCTCCTTTTCAGCCTCCCGGCGGATGTCATAAATATCCCAGGCCACAATGACAGCGGTAAAGGTAAAGATTACCATGCCTATTCCCAAAAGAAGGCGTGTACTTAGAGATAATGAATTTGACCAGCTCCGCAGGCGGGAAAGGATGTGGCGGGCGCCAAAACCTTCCTGTTCAGGATTAAAGTATACCGGCAAAGCAAAACACCTCGTTTTTGTTTGCAATTCACACGCTTCCCGATTCTCCGGACGCTTGTTTTTGTATAGTTCGGGAGATATACAACAATGTCCTGCCGGGCGCGGGGTGACGTATGAACTGGTAGTTACTCATGCTACCAGCGGTACCACCAGATGATGAAAATAGAATATTTGTTCTGTTTTCTCTGTGACCTCTGGCTAATATAGCTTATAGCTTATAGCTTATAGCTATTTTCAGGGCAGTCAAAAAAAGACTGCCTCCACACTCCCTCAGGGCGCGAAAGCAGTCTTTTTCTGTGTAGTTGCCCATGC
Source organism: Peptococcaceae bacterium BRH_c4a (assembly GCA_000961585.1). GTDB lineage: Bacteria > Bacillota > Desulfotomaculia > Desulfotomaculales > Desulfocucumaceae > BRHc4a. Next base: position 8,348 of record LADN01000068.1, read on the forward strand.
CGGGCACCCAATTAACCTGCACAATCAATCAAGCAAGCAAATAAGGAATACCCTAACCATTCTGTCTCCTGTATTCTGCTTTTTCAGTACTTCTTGTCAGAAACCAGCTCCATGTTCAATTCAGGCTTGTAAGGCAGTCCCTTGGTTCCCCGTTTATCGTATTTCTGCAGCTCAAGGTCGAATTTATCGGGCAAATTAACCCCGGCCTTGATCAGCGCCTCCCTGGCCTTGATCAGGGACTGGTCGGCGTAATATAGTCCTTCGCCCAAAACCCTCATGGCTTCTTCCGGGTTATGGAAGCCCATGCTGTTTTCAGCGGTGACAAAGTTAACCCGGTAATATGCTTTTTCATAAAGTGCCTTTGCATCGGCCAGAAGCTTTTGGTCAATACTGGCTGTCTTATTGGCCAGCTCGATGGCCTTGGCCGCCTGGGCGTTCTGGTTGCCGGCCCGGGTGGCTATACTGTTGGTGCGGTCCTGGATAAGGGTCACCTGGTCCCGCAACCACTGCGGGCTCTGGTTGTGGCACTGCAAGCAGGCCTTCATGTCTTCTTTCAGAGGGCTCTGCGGCTGGTGAGAAGATATTTTGCTGCTTCCCACCCGCTCATAGGGCATATGGCAGTCGGCGCACGATACACCCGACTTCCAGTGGGTGCTGCCGTTGGAATACAGCTCAAATTCCGGGTGGCGGATCTGACCAAGCTTGACATCGGTAATCTTGCTCTTCCACTCCAGGTTGGCCGGGTCGGACTTGATGACGGCTTCAATATCCTCAACAGATATTTTGCCCCACTGGGATTTCTGCCAGGGCAGGAATAGACCCACCGGCTTCATATCCTTATCCCGGGGAATTACGTAGGTATTGTGGCACTGTGCGCAAACCAGGGTTCTTTTTTCCTGCCTGGTCAGGCTTTGGGGGTCCTTACCCGTGGCTTGAATGGCGTCATTCATGAACCAGCGGCTGAATTTAAGATCCATGGAATCCGGTTCATGACAGTCTATGCAGGCCAGTCCCTGATTGGCGTGATTCTTGGGAATCTGGGCGTGAACCTGATCATAGGGCTTCTGGAAATAATCCAGCCCCATTTTTTCTTTTAACTGCGGGGCATAGGGTGTTTTGCAGCTCAGGCAGACCCCGCCGGGCTTTCTGCGGGAGGGATCGATATCCAGTTGGTCAGTAAGCATGTAAAAATGGCCGCGCGGTTCGTTAAATTCCACACCGAAACCCCAGCCATCCAGTAAAACCAGCTGGTAAGGGTATTCACTCAATTTATCTTTGAGGTCCGAGCCTTTATACTTGCTCAGACCCTGGCCCCCTTCCCTGGTTTTCATGAAGCTCTCGTATTCCAAGGGATAGACCTTGCCCCAGACGGCAGGATCAATCTCCCCCGCCGGTATGGAGGCTGTTTTTACGGGCTCAGCCTTGGGTGGGGCACAGCCTGCCAGCGAGAGAAGATAAGCAGCCACTATTATTACCCACCAGTATTTTTTCAAGTATAATTACCTCCCTTTTTAAGGAAATCAGGTATGAGACACCGACCGGTGGCATTCCCAGCAATTCCTGTCGTCATGGTCAACCTTCTCCATTATATTACTGTGACATCGCAGACAGTTTTCACGGACTGTCTCGCTGCCGCGCTGGCTGATGCGGATGGGCTCCGGCACTTGATTGGTGTGGAAGCGATAAAAGTCCCAGATTCCGTCGACCCCTTTTCCGGCCAGTTTAACCGCCAGGTTTTGCTGCGGCACATGGCAGTCGCCGCATTTGGCCTGCATGTGATGGGCTGAATGGAACCAGCTTTCATATTCTTTTTCCATAACGTGACAACTAATGCAAAATTCCGGACGGTCGGTATAACTTAAAAGGGCCTTTGTTCCGAATGAAAATATAAATAATAACGACAAAGCCACCCCCAACAAGTGTATAGGGCGAGGGCGCCAGCGGATAAATGCGCCTTTTTTTGCCGGAGGCGTATTCTGAAGGCCTTCTTGCAATGCCACCACCTCCTTCCCCGAATTTCCGGCTGCATAAAAAGCAGAATGGTATTTATTATCAGTTTATCAAACATATCTAACAGTGAAATAAATATAAAATAACAAAACCATAAAAGAAATGTAATAATTTATTTATAATCTGTTTGGTTTTTATTTACTATAATTGATTATGCTATTAAAATATGGTTTATGTTTAACCCGTAAAACCTCCGGAGCTCTATAGTTCTTAATTAGGAGGATTATATCGAAAAAAAACTTGAATTAGAAAGCAAATATTTCAAAGGAGGAGTCGCCTTCCCCCGCTGCAGGCGCAATAAAAATGTCCACAAGCAATAATATTTCAGCTCAAAAGCTTTGGAAATGGCTTATCTCCATGCGGCTAAACCTTTTTCTGTTGATCATAATAGCCGGGGTTTCGGTGTTCGGGAGCATTATCCCCCAGGGGGAGGACCCGGCCTTTTACCGGCAGTCATACGGCCCGCTGAGAGCCGCTGTGATTAACTATCTCCAAATGTCTGATATCTTTCATTCATGGTGGTTCTTAGTTCTTTGTTTCTTTCTGACCGCCAGCATTCTGGCCTGCAGCGCCAACCGCCTTTTGCCCCTCTGGCGTCTTACCATGTCCTTCCGGCAGCAATACGGGGAAGATTTTTATACCGGCTCCTCAATAAGGGATCAATCCTATTCCCCAAAGAGTGCCGGGGAAGCGGCAAATATTTTGATGGCCGGTCTGCGAAAGAGGCATTACCGTGTTTTCAGGGAAAACCGTCAGGAGGGTTTCTACCTTTATGCCGACCGGGGGCGGTTTGGCTCCTTTGGGTCCATGTTGGTTCACTTAAGCCTGGTATTAATTGTAACCGGGGCCCTTTACGGTCGCATGGAAGGATTTAAAGGCTACGTCAGCATCCCCGAAGGCGGCCTCTCCGAGATTCAAAAAGCCGGGTTTTCGTTACAACTGGATAGCTTCCGGATAGACTATTATGGTGATTACACTCCCAAGCAGTATTATAGCGACTTAAAGGTTATAGACCAGGGCCGGGAGGTGATCAAAAAGGTAATATCGGTAAACGATCCTTTGACATATAAGGGGGTAACATTCTACCAAACCAGTTTCGGTTGGGTGATAGACGGTGTGGTAATAAGCGGCGGGAAGGAGACAAAAATTGACTTGATGGAACGGGAGGCTGTTTCCCTGGGAGGGGGCCTCAGTATCAAAATTATGTTTTTCCCCGACTTTTATATTAACGAATCGGGGCATCCCGGCACAAAAAGTCCCCTGCCCAATAACCCCCGGGTTTTTTATGTGGTATACCAGGGGTCCAGGGCCATGACTTATAATTTAGCAAGTCTTGCTGAACCTGTACAGATTGGTGACGCCATGACTCTCACCTTTTCCGGTTACCGCCGGTATACCGGTTTGCAGTTTGCCAGTGACCCCGGCATTCCTGCCGTATATTTGGGATCGGCCCTGATGATTTTAGGGCTCTTCTTAAACTTTTATGTTATACCCCGCCGTATCTGGTTCATGGTGAACAATGAAACATCCGGCTGCCGGATACTGGCGGCCGGGTCCTCTCCCCGTTTCCAGGCGCGGCTGGAGGAGGAGATCGGTGTTCTTGCGGCGGAGGCGGCCAAGCCGCCTGCATAAAATAACCGCCTTGTGGGCGGTGCCGTCTTGCAGACGGCGGAATCCAGGAGCCAGAAGCCAGAATCCAGAATCCAGAATCCAGAATCCAGAATAAGCAAGCGTGACCCTCAAGCGACATGCAGAGAGGGGGAGGGGTTTTAGTCCAGGCGGATGTTCCGGAGGCTGTTATCTGGCTCTTGGCGACAGAGCCGTACGGACTGCCGAACCGGCTGCAGGACGCAGCCGGTAGCCGGAATCGACGCATGGACGCGGCGTTGGAGGCGGTCGGCAGTCCGTTAGGCGACGAGCTTAGAGCCAGTTCAGCCGGAGGATAAGTAGATCGGACTCAAACCCCTCCACCGGCCACAGAGTGACCCAGGAGCGACCCCGGAAAAACTCTGGGCTTGCATAAAAATGCTTTGGTGCTTCAGTGCTTCAGCGCTTTAATGTTTTAATGTGGCATATACTTTCCTAAACGATAAAAAATATTCTTTTACAGAAAGTGAGGTGTAAAAAATGATCAGCCACTGGGAAAACAACCTCTTTATCATGGCTGTGATTGTCTACCTGGCGGCCATGACACTTTATTTTATCTCGGTCGCTCTGCGCCGAGAAAAAGCCGGCAGGCTGGCCTTTTTTGTAACACTGGGGGCCTTTGCCCTGCACACTGCGGCCATGGCCGTCCGGACCGTAGCCGCCGGGCGTTTGCCATTCAGCAATATGTACGAGTTTACTTCACTTTTTGCCTGGGGAATAGCTCTAATCTTTTTATATGTGGAAAGGCGTTTTGCCATAAGGGTCTTGGGCGCCATAATCACACCGCTGATTTTCGGACTGATCGGCTACGCCTCGGTACTGCCCGGTGACATAAAGCCGCTGATGCCGGCCTTGCAAAGCTACTGGCTGCAAATACACGTTATTACCGCAATACTGGCCTATGGGGCCTTTGGCATCTCCTTCGGCCTGGGAGTCCTATACCTCGTGCGGGAAAAAATGGAGACCGCCGGTAAGGCTGGGGGCGGACTTTACAGCCTGCTGCCCGGCCTGAAGGTGCTGGATGAACTGAACTACGGGTCCATAACCTTTGCCTTCCCTTTTATGACCCTGGTTTTAATCACCGGAGCCATTTGGGCCGAACGGGCCTGGGGCACCTACTGGAGCTGGGACCCCAAGGAAACCTGGGCTCTTATTACCTGGATCATTTATGCCGTCTATCTCCATGCCAGATTTACCTATGGCTGGAAGGGCCACCGGGCTGCCTGGCTGTCGGTCATCGGTTTTCTGGCCGTTCTCTTCACTTATTTCGGGGTTAATCTCTTACTGTCGGGTCTGCACAGTTACGTTTGACAATGGTAATTGGTATTAGGTAATTACTGGTGTCTTATAACCTATAACCTATAACCTCCTAGCTTTGCAGTTCGGGTATGTCCCGGAAATATTCCAAGGCCTCGGGATTTGCCAGGGCGTCTCTGTTCAGTACCGGCTGGCTGTGAATAACGTTCCTCACCGCCAGTTCCACCTTCTTGCCGCTGATGGTGTAGGGAATGTCTTTGATGCTGATTATTTTGGCCGGAACGTGGCGGGGAGTGGTGTTCTCCCAGATCAGTTTTTTGATCCTGGCCGCCAGCCGGTCGGTCAGTTCCACCCCGGGAGCCAGTTTCAAAAAGAGAACCACCCTGACGTCATTGTCCCATTCCTGGCCCACCACCAGGCTGTCGGTTATTTCAGACAGAGACTCCACCTGCCTGTATATTTCTGCTGTCCCTATCCGCACACCGCCGGGATTGAGGGTGGCATCGGATCGGCCGTAAATGACTACTCCCCCGCGGGGGGTTATTTCCACAAAGTCTCCGTGACGCCATACATTTGGGTAGACGTCGAAATAAGAGCCTTTGTATTTTTTCATATCAGGGTCCATCCAGAAGCTCACCGGCATGGAGGGGAAGGCGGCGGTGCACACCAGTTCTCCCTTCTCTCCGGTCACCGGCTTTCCATTCTCACCGAATGCCTCAACCTTCATACCCAGCCCCCGGCACTGAAGTTCTCCTTTATACACCGGGCCTATGGGATTGCCAAGGGCGAAGCAGGAAATTATGTCGGTACCCCCTGAAATTGACGACAGGCACAGGTCTTTCTTTATATCCCGGTATACATAATCAAAGCTATCCGCCGAAAGAGGAGAACCGGTGGAAAGTATGGCCTTGAGGGGCCCCAGGTTAAAGCTTCGGGCGGGCTTGACGCCTTCCTTCTCAGCGGCCGCCAGATATTTGGCGCTTGTCCCGAAAACAGTTACCTTTTCGTCCTGGGCCATTCTGAAAAGGCTGTCGGCCTGGGGATAGAAAGGTGACCCGTCATATAAAAGCAGGGTGGCGCCCACCGCCAGGGAACTGACCAGCCAGTTCCACATCATCCAGCCGCAGGTGGTGTAATAAAATATTGTGTCCTGCCGCTTTAAATCGGTGTGCAGCATAAGTTCCTTCAGGTGCTGTATGAGGGTTCCCCCCGCCCCGTGAACTATACATTTGGGCACACCGGTGGTGCCCGAGGAGTACATTATGTATACCGGGTGATTGAAGGGCAGTTGCTCGAAAACCAGATCCCGGGAGGGAGCGGAGGCAATAAAGTCCCATAAGTCAACGGCGTTGGGTATTCCGCTGATATCCGCCCTTTCCCTGGTATAGGGCGCCACCACTACCTTCTCCAGCGAAGGTATTTCACTTATAATCCCGGCTATCTTGGCCAGGGAATCGTGGGCCTTACCATTGTAGCAGTAGCCATCGGCCGTGAAAAGCACCTTGGGCTGTATCTGACCGAAGCGGTCCAGCACCCCCTTGATGCCGAAATCAGGGGAACAGGAAGACCATATGGCCCCAATGCTGGTGGTGGCCAGCATTGCCACCACGGTTTCGATCATATTTGGCATAAATCCGGCAACCCTGTCTCCCGGCGCTACCCCCAGGTCCCTCAGCGCGCCGGCCAAACCCCGGACATTGCCGTAAAGCTGTGAATATGTAATCTGCGAGGTTTTTTCAGACTCACTTCTGAAAATAATGGCTGGCCGGTCATCGCTGTAGCGCAGAAGATTCTCGGCAAAATTAAGCCTGGATCCGTTAAACCACCTGGCCCCCAGCATATCCTCAAGATTGCTCGCCACATTATCGTACGGTTTTGAAGCCACCATTCCGGTATACTTCCAGACACATTCCCAAAAATCAGGTGTTTCCGTTACCGACCAGTCATACAGTTGGCTGAAGGTCTCAAAATTTTTACCGCGGCTCTGGTTCACGAAATTGATGAACCCCATCATGTTTGAATTCTTTACCCTCTCCTCTGACGGCTCCCAAATCATTTCACTCAAATGGCACCCCTCCTGAATTATTTTTACGCACCGGAAGGCAGGCCATACCCACCAGCCCGGGCCCGGTATGGGTCCCCACCACCGGCCCCAGCCTTCCGGTCAATAATTCTGTACACTGAAAATTCTCCACCAATCCCTTTGTTACCTCATCCATCCCTTCCGGAAAATTGCCGTGGGTAACCCAGCACTGAATTCTGCTACCCTGGCCGAACTTCTCCTTTAAAATGGAGGTAAGGCGGGCCAGTGCCCTGGATCTGCCCCTTACCTTTTCATAGGGATGGATCTGTCCATCGAGACTTAGAATGGGCTTTACATTGAGAAGGGTTCCCAGAAAAGCCTGGGCTTTACCTATACGGCCTCCCCGCTGCAGATAGTCCAGGGAGTCCACCATAAAATAAACCTCTATATCCCTCTTCATTTCCTCAATCATGGCCATTATCCCGGATTTGGGCAAACCCGCCTGCACAGCCCTGGCGATGTTTAATACCATCAGTCCCAGTCCCGCGCTGGTCACCCCCGAGTCCACCACTTCCAGGTCCGGATAATTCAACATGGTTTTGGCAAGGTTGGCCGACTGCACCGTTCCGCTCAATTGTCCGGAAATATGAATGGATATTATTTCATCTCCGGCATCGGCCAGGGGCCTGTAGCTATCCACAAATTCAGCCGGTGACGGCTGGGATGTGCTGGAGATTTCCCCGGCAACCTGCCGCTGGAAAAAAATGTCCGGCTTAATCTCAACCCCGTCCAGAAATACCTCCTGCCCGAAAAAAACTTTCAGGGGCACCACCGTTATATTATACTTTTTGGTTATATCCTCAGGCAGCTCTGCCGTGCTGTCAGTAACAATACTTATCTTACCCATAGCGCACACCCCCCCGTTTATTCCGCAGATACTATCAGCTGGTAATGCGGCTGCCCCCCGAAATGTGTTTCAATCTCCAGGCCGCCGTATTCCTTCCCCAGGCTTTGCGACACTGACCGGACCTCGTCCCAGGACATGTCGGCGCCATAATACAGTGTCAGTATCTCGGTATGGCTGTCCACAATGCCGTCCACCAGCGACTTCACCACCGGGTATAGATCCGGGCCGGACTCCAGGATACGGCCTTCCGACAAAGCAATATACTCTCCGTAATTTATATGGCGGCCTTCTGACGTTGTATTCCTGACGGCTCTGGTTATTTCCCCGGACCTGATTCCCCCGGCCGCCCGGATCATCCTGCCGGACACCTCCTCCAGCTCCCCGTAAGGGTTATGGACCAGCATGGCGGCAAGCCCCTGAGGAATATTGGTGGTTTTTATCACCCGGATCTCCTTCTGTGACAAGGAGGCTGCCTGTTCCGCGGCCATTATTATGTTACCGTTATTGGGAAGCAGCAGTACCTTTTCCGCCCTGGACCGGTTAACAGCTTCCAGTATGGACTCGGTGCTGGGATTCATGGTCTGCCCCCCGGGAATAACGGCATCGGCCCCCAGGCTTTCCATTATGCTGATTATACCGCTGCCTGCCCCTACACTGACAAGGCCCAGGTTTTTTTCAGGACCTGGGGCCTGGCGAAATTCCTTTTGCTGTTCCTCCATGTTATTGATCTGAACACTGTGCAGTTCTCCGTATTTAAGGCAGCACTCCAGCACCAGCCCAGGATGATTGGAATGTATGTGCACCTTGGCGGTCAGGTCGTTGCCCACCACCATCAGGCAGTCACCATAGGGAGAAAGCTCGGACCGAATCCGGTTCAGGGGCAACCCCCCGCCCCTGACTATCATTTCAGTGCAGTAGGTGTATTCAATAGACTGGGAAACATCCCTGGCCCTGGCTATGAAATCCTTTTGCTGGCTGGCGGCTATATCGAACAGCTCCAATTGCTGCCTGGCTGCAGCCGTCTTCAGGGCGTGCAGAATTCCCTCCAGTATAACCACCAAACCCATACCGCCGGCGTCCACAACCCCGGCCTCTTTGAGCACGGGCAGCATTTCCGGTGTCTCGGCCAGCGCCTGCTGAGCCTGCCTGTATGCGTGCAGCATGGCCTTGAGCATATCGTAACGCCTGTCCAGACTCTCTGAAAAGCTGACTGAAAGCCTTTTGCACACCGTAAGCATGGTGCCCTCGACGGGATTCATCACTGACCTGTAGGCGGCTTTTGTCCCCCCGGCGAAGGCCCGGGCAACATCGGCCGTACATGCCCTCCCCTTGCCTTCGAACGCACCGGCAAAGCCCTGCAGTATCTGCGAAAGTATTACCCCGGAATTTCCCCTGGCCCCCAGAAGGCATCCCTGAGCCATGGCGGCCGCTATTTCCCCCACCGGAGCCCCCTGCCTTTCCCTGGCCTCCCTGACCCCTGCCAGGAAGGTATGGTACATATTTGTCCCGGTGTCCCCGTCGGGTACAGGGAAAACATTTAGGGCATCTATTTCTGAACGGCGTTTTGCCAGTAAATTGGCGCTACCCACCATCATCATGAGGAATTCGGTTCCGTTGAATGACTCAAACCGCATTGCTGAAATCCCCCAAAAAAAATGTTCTTAAGCAGGGATTATTCGCCGTTTTTTATGCAAAACCTCTTTCACATGAAGTGCCGTTTAAGGAAAGGGGACACACCTCTCCAGTGTGACTGCCTCTGGGGGTCAGAGGAATGTCCCCGATGCTTAGACGATAAAATAACCGCCTTATCGGCGGTGCCGTCTTGCAGACGGCGGAATCCAGAAGCCAGAAGTCAGAAGTCAGAAAAAGCAAGCGTGACCCTCAAGCGACATGCAGTGAGGGGGAGGGGTTTTAGTCCAGGCGGATGCTGGAATAGTCGTCAGTCGTAGGACTTCAGACGTCGGAATAGTTTCATTTTACCTCTGGTCAAAAGACTTTAAGACCTACGACTGAAGACTGACGACCGACGACTGATACAGCCAGTTCAGCCGGAGGATAAGTAGATCGGACTCAAACCCCTCCACCGGCCACAGAGTGACCCAGGAGCGACCCCAGAAAAACTCTGGGCTACATAAAAATGCTTTGGCGATTTAGCACTTTAATACTTTAATATGTCATATACTTTCCTTAACGATAAAAAAACAAACCTCTTAACCAGGTCATATGAATGGCCCGGTTAAGGGGATGTTTTCATTCAAAGTAAAACTTTTTACCCATCCCGGCTCTACTGCTGTCCGGGTTGGATTAGGGGCATGCTCTGCCCCATTGTATAGGGGTTTAAACTCTGTTGTCCCATCCAGGAGGGACCGGTACCCATTCCCCCGCCCAAGGCAGCAGATCCCATTGCGCCCATAACTCCGCCGGCCGCCGGCCCCATGTTCATGGTGGCGCCCATGGCCTGATTGGCCGCCATTCCCTGCATACCGGCCTGCCGCCAGGCCGGTATGCCTCCGGACGCCGGTTCCACCTGATAATAGCCCCGGTTTTTCATAAGGTCAAACACTACCCTGTGGGAAGCCAGCTCATCGCTGTGTATCTGCGTCAGCACATTGCGGACCCTGTCGCTGGCCGATTCCAGCACGGCATGATGATAACCGGTGGAAATAAACTTGGTGTCCAACAGGAGGTCCATCAAAATATCCCGGTCACTGAAATTCATTTGCAAATATCCCCCTCATAGTTATTTAGTGCCCCGAGGCACCTGTAAAACCGGCCTCCTGCATTAGGCCATTCAGGGCTGATATATGCCGGTTTCCCCTGTCCATAGCCTGCTGCAGCACACCCTGCACCGCCGGGTCCCCAGACTGGCTCATGTACCTCTGCACTTTCCGGGCGCACAGTTCCTCAGCCTTTAAAAGAGCCTGTATCTGCAGCTTTTCCATTTCGCTCATGTTCATTCCGTACATTCCCTCACCTCCCCTGTTTTCACTCAGGAGATAGTATTGTTAATTTCACCCTTCTTTATGCAGAGGGATCTCTCAGCATAGACTCCAGCCTCGCCGCCCATACCTCCTCCAGCTCAACATCCACTGTAATGCCCCCGGGCCCGTGGTCCTGCTTTATAACCAGGCCCTTTTGGTGCAGCAGAGGCAAAAGGCCGGATCTGTCAAAGGGCAGGAAAAACCGCCTCCTCACCCTTTTTATGGCCGCCACCCGGGCTATCCTTTCCAGCAGGGCAGCCATTCCATACCCCGACAGGGCGGACACCTGAACCGGATCATCTCCGTAATCAGGAATGGGAGGCTGATCCTCGGCAACACGATCAATTTTGTTATAAACGGTTATGATGGGTTTTTCCCCGGCCCCCAGGGAGTCCAGTACTTTAATAACTGTTTGGGCCTGTCCGCAAGCATTGGGATGGGATATATCAATAACGTGAACAAGCACATCGGACTCCGCCACCTCTTCCAGGGTTGCCCTGAAGGCAGCCACCAGATGATGGGGAAGGTTATTGATAAAGCCAACGGTATCGGTAAGGAGAACGATTTCATTATTGGGCAGATCCACACGCCGGGTGGTGGGGTCCAGTGTGGCAAAGAGTTTGTCTTCCACCAGAACATCGGCCCCGGTAAGCTTTTTTAAAAGGGTTGACTTGCCCGCATTGGTGTATCCCACCAGGGAAACCTGGGGCAACGGAACATCCTTCCTGCCTCTGCGCATTATCTCCCGGTGGCGCCTGACCTCTTCTATCTCCTTTTTAAGATCTGATATGCGTTTCCTTATTCTCCTGCGGTCCACTTCCAGCTTGGTTTCCCCCGGCCCCCGCGTGCCAATGCCTCCGCCCAGCCTGGAAAGAGCGATTCCCTTCCCGGTAAGCCTGGGCAGCAGAAAATTGAGCTGGGCCAGTTCCACCTGGAGCTTTCCTTCCCGGGTTTTAGCCCGGCAGGCGAAAATATCCAAAATCAAGCGGGATCGGTCGATGACAGAGACACCCGCCAGATCTTCAAGATTTCTGGTCTGGGCCGGTGACAGCTCCCGGTCGCATATAACCAGGTCGGCCCCTGTTTCCCCGCACAAATCAGTCAATTCCCGGGCCTTACCCTTCCCCAGGAAGGTGGAACCGTCGGGCCTGCTTTTCTTCTGTATTATCCTGCCCGCCACCTCGGCCCCCGCCGTATCGGTGAGACGCTCCAGCTCTCTCATGGATTCCTCCGCCGAACGGGAGTCATCACCGGGTAACTCTATGCCCACCAGCACAGCCCTTTCAATCCTCTCGCCGTTGTCATTCCGATGCATAAATTCCTCCTGTCCCCGGACCTGTTAGCGGGGTCTTAACTAGTTCTGGCATCTAAAAAACACTCTGTACCTATAGATGCAATTGGGCAATAAACCTTAAGGAATGCCTTCGCCATTCTGGCTTCTGGCTTCTGGATTCCGCCGCCTGAAAGGCGGCAACGCCCGCAGGGCGTTTTTTTATCGTTTAGGAAAGTATATGCCATATTAAAGTGATAAAGCGCTAAATCGCCAAAGCATCTTTATGTAGCCCAGAGTTTTTCTGGGGTCGCTCCGGGGTCATTTGAGGGTCGCTGCGTTGTCGCTAATGGGTAGGTGGAGCGATTTAAGTCCGGCCTGCATTACCTCCTGCTGCAACTGTCTCTAAACTCGGTCGCCAACGTAATGCCGACCATTTTGGAGGTGGGAGGCCAGAGGTTAGAGGTTAGAAAACTTGCAGGAAATGACCTCAGAGCCATTTCTAGCTTAATCCGACTTCCGACTTCCAACATCTAACCTCCAAATTCGTAGGCTCGGTCGTTAAGAGACAGTAGCAGACTCCGGTACATTCCGCACGGACTTAAATCACTCCCCCTCACTGCATGTCGCTGTGGGGTCGCTTGAGGGTCGCTATTAAAGCAGGCTGTCACTATTCTGGCTCCTGGCTTCTGGCTTCTGAATTCCGCCGTCTGCAAGACGGCAACGCCCGTCAGGGCGTTTTTTTATAGGACCCCCTAAGACAGCCGGCATCATAAGTATATACATATAAGGTTTTTTCTGCAAAAGCCAAATAAGAAGTATTTTAATTAAATAATTTCACAAATTACTTTAAACAATATCATTTCCACTTGCAGGAAATGACAATTTTCTGCAGAAAGATTAGGACAGGCTCACAAAACAAGGAACCGCAGACCCAGCAAGACACCCTGTTATAATATAAAAATAATGGATACGCGGTGAAAGCAATGGTTTCTGACATGGGCAACCTGGACAAGATTATAAAAGAAACCGTTTCCGCCGTGGAGGCAGGAAAAAGACAGGTATTTGAAATCGCCGAAAGTTCGCAGTTAGAATACTGCCGCTTAAAAAAGGAATTTGAAGAGGTTCGGCAACAGGTGTCCTCAATGGTGAATGAGGTGGACACCATTACCGTCGAAGAGAAAAAAGCCCGGACGCGCCTGGCCGAGGTCAGTAAAAACTTCAAAAAATACACCGAGCAGGATATAAAAAAGGCCTATGAGGACGCCCAGGAAAAACAACTGAAACTGGCCAACCTGAGGGGAAGCGAAAGACTTCTCCGTTATAAGAGAGACAGCATGGAACAAAGCCTGCGCAGGTTGGAGGGCATGTTAAACAAGGCCGAAAACCTTGCCTCGCAACTGTCCATTGTAACCAACTACCTGACCGGAAATTTAAAGGATCTGTCCCAGAAGATTGACGATATGCAGCAGGTACAGCTGCTGGGTATCAGCATCATCAAGGCCCAGGAAGAAGAGCGCCGCCGCGTGGCCAGGGACATCCATGACGGTCCCGCCCAGCTTATGGCCAATATAGTGATGAGGGCGGAATTCTGCCTGAAGCTTATGGATGTGGATCACAACAAGGTCAGGGAGGAATTGCACGATCTCCAGAATCTGGTGCGCCAGAGCCTGCAGGACGTTAGGAAAATCATTTTCGATTTGAGACCCATGGTGCTGGACGACCTGGGTCTGGTGCCCGCAGTCAGGCGGTATGCGGAAGATTTTCAGGCGCAGTACGATCTGCCTGTTGAAATAGTGGTCATCGGAACAGCCCGGAGGTTCCCCATAACCATAGAGGTAGCCCTTTTCAGGATACTTCAGGAATGCCTCAGCAATATAAGAAAGCATGCCAGAGCAAACCGCATAATGATTAAAGTAGAGATTCTCACCGGAAAAATAAACGTGGTGGTGAAAGACGACGGAATAGGATTTAACCTGGATCAGATCAAGAATGCGGGCAAGAGAGAGTGTTTCGGTTTGTTGGGCATGAGGGAAAGAACACAGATCCTGAAAGGTGAGATTACCATCAACTCCTCTCACGGACAGGGGTCCGTGATAAGCGTTTCGGTGCCGCTGGAAGACTGAAACCCAGCCGCCAAAAAGTTATATCGAGGTGAAAGCATTGTCTACCATCAGAGTATTAATAGCTGATGACCATGTTCTGGTAAGGGAAGGAATAATGAAAATACTTTCCCTGGAGGAAGACTTTGAAATTGCCGGTGAAGCCGGTGACGGTCAGGAGGCCTTCAGGATCGCGCTGGAAAAGGATGTGGACATAGCCCTGCTGGACGTGAACATGCCCATAACCGATGGCATAGAGGCCTGCAGGATGATCAAAAGGGTAAAACCCCAGATCGGGGTCATCGCCCTGACCATTCACGATCAGCAGGAATACCTGTTTGAGTTTATACGGGCCGGAGCCTCGGCCTACCTTCTCAAAGACATAAGCCCCGGGCAGCTGGTGGAAACCATCCGGGGTGTGGCCAGTGGAAATTCATACATTCCACCCAGATTGATGTCCAATGTCTTTGAGGAAATCAACAGGATGTCGGTAAATCATACTTCACGCCAGCATAATAAGGACCAGCTTACTTCAAGGGAAGTGGAAGTATTACAGCATGTGGCCCAGGGTGATTCCAACAAGCTAATTGCCATAAAACTGTTCATAAGTGAGAAAACCGTAAAAAATCATCTTTATCGAATATTCCAGAAGTTAAATGTGGATGATCGTACCCAGGCAACCCTTTACGCACTAAAACATAAAATTGTGAACTTATGATTTCTCTGTCAAACCAAATATTTTATAAAAACACTGGGACTTTAAGTAAAGTCCCAGTGTTTTTTTGAGGACTTAAGTCCCGGCAAAGTTAGGTCCAAAATGACTCTGCTTTTTAAGCCTTTTGTAAGATGTGATCTATTGTATGAAATGGTAAAATTTTGACATAAAATACTTGGGAGGTGCCACGAAAATGAATAAAATAATGATGGATTTATGGAATGATGAGAGCGGGCAGGGCATGGCTGAGTACGGACTTATTTTAGCTCTGGTGGCGGTGGTGGCCATCGCAGGATTCCGGCTTCTGGGCTCAGGCGTTTCCAAGCAGATTAATGCGGTAGGCACTGAAATTTACAATACCAACCCCTGATTGGATAACTTCACCAGTACATACAGCCATTTCAGCTTCAACAACCTGGGCCCTACTTAATTCTTTAAGTAGGGCCACTCATTACTGAAAGGTAAATCTTTTATGGAAAACATAAACAAACTGGAATTGGCTTTTCCCGATTATCTCCTTCTCCTGCTTCTAATCATTTGCATAATCACTGACCTTAAAAGCAGGCGCATTTACAATAAAATTTTGATCCCCTTCCTTATCACCGCTCTGTTGGCAAGCTTTCTCACCGGGGGATGGCAATACCTGCTGAATAGTTTCCAGGGAGCTGCGCTGGGACTGGCCATGCTGATCATTCCCTTTACCAGGGGCGGCATCGGTGCCGGTGATGTCAAACTGCTGGCGGTAATAGGCGGCATCAAAGGATCGGCCTTTGTGGTCAACACCTTTCTGGCCGGAGCCATAGCCGGTGGGGTTTTCGCCCTGGTCATACTGGCCGTCAGCCGGCAGCTTCCGGCAACGTTGTCCCGCTTACTGGGGGCGGTCTCCGGGGTGCTGTTAAGGTATGGCGTCACAATAAGGTCCGGAGTTCGCCAGGAAGATGTGAGGCCCCTGTATTTCCCGTATTCCCTGGCCATAGGGACCGGCGCCGCCGCCGCATATACATTTAACCTGCAAAACCTGTTGAGGTGATACGATGAAACGACTTTTAATGAGAGATGAGCGTGGCCAGGCCATGGTTGAACTGGCCCTGGTGCTGCCGGTGCTGCTGATGCTGTTTATGGGAACTGTGGAGTTCGGGAGGATATTCCACTCCTACCTTGTCATTACCAACGCCTCCCGGGAGGGGGCCAGGGTAGCCGTACTGGGCGGCGCCGACACCGCTGTCTCCGGCAGAGTGGAACAGACCACCGCCAGCCTTGACTCCGCCAGGCTGCAGACCACCGTGACCCCGGCTTCCACCGACAGAAAATCCGGTGTGCTGGCCACCGTGGAGGTACGCTACCGAATACCACTGATATTCCCCCTTTTTGACGTATTCATCCCCAACCCGCTGCCGGTCACATCCAGGACCACCATGCGGGTTGAATGAAGGGAGATCAGGCCATGACCGTTTTTATAAAGAGGATTGTTAAAGATCAGAGGGGCTTTTCATTTTTCATGGTCGGCATAGGAATAATGAGCCTTTTCGGCATGACCGCCCTGGTGACAGATTTCGGCCGCATCTCCCTATCCCGCCAGCGTCTGGTGAATGCCGTGGACAGCGCAGCCATTGCCGCAGCCCGGGACTTTGTGTTCATTGAGGATCCCTACACCAGGGATATGACCGCCCGTCAGAGGGCGGTGGATGTGGCCGTATCCAACGGGGCGCCCATAGGCGGCATAAGTGTTGACATAGTCAATAACAAAATTTCTGTAACCGCAGAGCAGTCAGTCAGCCTGATCATGTCCAGAGCCTTTGGCGTAAGCCAAAGGGCAGTCCGGGCCCACGCCGCGGCAATGGTGGGAAGCATCACTTCTTACAGGGGAGTGGCCCCCCTTACTATCAAGGAGCAGCCTTTTATATACGGAGAGCTTGTTACCCTGAAATACGGTTCCCCGAACTCTCCGGGCAACTTCGGAGCCCTGGCCCTGGCCGGCAGGGGCAGCCGTAATTACAAGCACAATCTGATCAACGGTTTTTCAGAAGTGGTAAAGCTGGGAGAAACACTGGATACAGAGCCCGGCAACATGGACGGCCCCACCGACGGCATTGACGAGAGGCTGGGCCGCTGCACCAACGGCTGCACCTATGACAATTTTGAGCCTGACTGCCCTAAAATACTGGTGATACCAATTCACAGGGATGACCCCCAGGGGCGGGATAGTATTACAGTTACCGGGTTTGCCGCCTTTTTTGCGGACAGGGAGGCCACCGGCAGCTCCGGGGATGAAATAAAGGGGTATTTTGTCCGCATGGCCGCCGAGGGAGATCCGGATTTTTTTAATCCCGTGACCAGTCTTTATGGCGCCAAACTGGTTGAGTAGTCGATTATATAAAGAACTAACCGGGAGATGAAGCAATGAGAGGCAGAATAAACATAATCCTCATAGCGGCCGTGATTTTCGGCATGGCGGCGTCATGGGGAACATACCAGTATCTAAAGAACATGGAAAACACCTATAAGTCCTCCGGAAATTTCGTTCCGGTGGCCGTGGCCAAGTTAAGAATACCCGCCCGCTCGATTATAAACGAACAGATGGTGGACTTCACCGAGATGCCCTCCAACTATATCAATCCGGCAGTCCTGGGAAAGCCGGAGGATGTCATCGGCAAGATTTCCAAGACAGATATTTATCCGGGAGAGCAGATATTAAGAAATAAAGTGGCCAGTTCCAACGACCCCGGAGAGGGCCTGGCGGCTCTGGTGGAACCCGGAAGAAGGGCCATGACGGTGGCTGTAAACGATGTCACCGGGGTGGCCGGAATGCTTAAACCCGGTGACAAAGTTGACATTCTGGGAACGGTGGTGGTGGGCAAGGAAACCCTCACATCACTTGTAGTTCAGGATATTAAAATACTGGCGGTGAACAGGACTACGGCAAACTTATCTGCTGAAAAGCAGCCCCAGACCGGAACCATCACCCTGTCATTAAACCCCTGGGAGGCTCAGCATGTTACCATAGCCTCGGAAAAAGGCAGCATCCGCATTCTGCTCCGCACACCCGCCGATGAGGCAAAAGTACAGGTACCGTCTACAAATATCAACCACCTGGTCAGGTGATTTGGAGGTGAAATAATGATCGGCGCCATAACTGTTCTTATTGCGGACGACATCCCCGGCACCAGGGAGGACATCAAGAGGCTCTTATATTTCGAGGATGACATAACCATAGTGGGAGAGGCCGGTGACGGCGATGAGGCAGTGAAGTTCTCCGAGACCTTAAAGCCAGATGTTATTCTGATGGACGTGAACATGCCCCGGATGGACGGCATCAAGGCCTCTGAGCTTATAACCGTTAGAAACCCGGACTCTGCCATTGTAATTATTTCCATTCAGGGTGAGCAGGAATACCTTCGCAAGGCCATGGCCGCCGGGGCCAGGGACTACCTGGTGAAGCCCTTCAGCAGCGGCGAGCTGGCCGAAACCATCAGGAAGGTAAGCGACTTTTCCAGGAGGAGGCGCCTTCATCTGGTGGACGGAGGCAGCTATACACCGGCGGTCCCGGTGAGGGATCCCGGAAAGGTAATAACCTTTTTCTCAACCAAGGGCGGGGTGGGGAAAACTACCGCCGCCTGCAACCTGGCCATAAGCATGGTGCAGAAAACCAGAAAAAAAGTGGCCCTGGTGGATATGGACCTCCAGGGGGGCGATGTCTCCATATTTATGAATATTTCAAGTAAGGGCGGGCTGGCCGAGGTGGCCCAGGAAACGGAATACACCGACCCCTCCCTGCTGGAAACCTATTTATGCCCCCACATGTCCGGGGTAAGGGTGATGCCGGCCCCCGGATCCCCGGAGCAGGCCGACCTGATCACCCCGGCCCACGCCGAAGGCATACTGAAGGCTTTAAAAGAATCCTACGACTATATCGTGGTGGACACTGCGGCCGCCTTAAACGAAATTACCCTCACCTGCCTGGAGGTATCCGACCAGATTCTGGTGATGCTCAACCAGGATCTCCCCACCCTGAGACATGCCAGGGTCAACATGGAAATACTGGAAAGGTTGAACCTTACCTTAAAAACCCAGCTGATACTGAACAGATTTAGGAACGACGGCATAAAGATCAAGGACCTGGAAAAAAACATCAATTCATCCATAACCGGAACGCTGCCTGAAGATACCGAAACCGTTTCAGGTTCCATCAACAAGGGCCACCCCTTTGTACTCACCCGGCCCTCGGCTGAGATAACCAGATCCCTGAACGAACTGGCATCCTCTCTATCGGCGCCGTCGGATGTTACCGGAGAAGAACAGGCGGCAGCTCCCAAAAAGTCCATAATAGGGAAAATATTCAGCTTCTAGTGGTCGGAGGTGTGGAAAATGTCATTATTAAAAAGACTAAAACAGCAGGCCGGGGAAAATGATCCTCCGGTGGTCCGGAAGTTGCCTGAAAGGCCTCTGACCCCGGTGTCCGGCATCTTCCCCAGGAAGGACCCCTACCAGGATCTCAAAAACAATTTGCACAAGAAGGTTATTGCCGAGCTGGCCCCTGACAACGATATGGAAAAGACCTCTCAAAAAATAGCGGCCCTGGTAAATGAACTGCTGGACAAAGAGGGAGAGCATCTCCCCCGCCATGAAAGGCAGCGCATAGCGGCTGAAATAGTGGACGAGGCCATAGGCTTTGGCCCCATCACCCCCCTTTTAAGAGACCCCGCCATAAGCGAGGTGATGGTTAACGGCCCCCACCAGGTATACATCGAAAGACAGGGAAAGCTGGAAAAAACCGATGTATGCTTTCGGGATAACAACCACGTTCTGCACATTATAGAAAAGATAGTGGCCCCCATCGGCAGGCGTATCGATGAAAGTATGCCCATGGTGGACGCCAGGCTGCCGGACGGATCCAGGGTTAACGCCATCATCCCCCCCCTGGCGTTAAACGGACCATCAATAACAATAAGAAAGTTTTTCCGCGACCCTCTCAGTATTAACAACATGATTAACTTTGGCAGCCTTACCGAAACCATGGGCTATTTTTTGGAGGCCAGCGTCAGGGGACGGATGAATATTGTGGTTTCCGGAGGTACCGGAAGCGGTAAAACCACCACCCTGAATGTGCTGTCCTCCTTCATCCCCAATGATGAAAGGATCGTCACCATAGAGGACGCAGCCGAATTGCAGCTCCGCCAGGAACACCTGGTGACCCTGGAAAGCCGCCCCCCCAACCTGGAGGGCAAGGGCGCCGTCACCATCAGGGACCTGGTGAGAAACTCCCTGCGCATGAGGCCGGAACGCATTATAGTGGGGGAAGTTCGTGGGGGTGAAGCCCTTGACATGCTTCAGGCCATGAATACCGGCCACGACGGCTCACTCACCACCGGCCATGCCAATACCCCCAGGGATATGCTTTCCAGGCTGGAGACAATGGTGCTGATGGCCGGAATGGATCTGCCAGTTAGAGCCATCAGGGACCAGATATCCTCAGCCATCGACCTGATCGTACAACAGAGCCGCTTCCGTGACGGATCCAGAAAAATAACCCACATCACCGAGGTCCAGGGAATGGAGGGGGATGTAATAGTGTTACAGGATATATTTGTTTTTAAACAAACCGGGGTGGACGAGAACGGAAAGGTACAGGGAAGATACATAGCCACCGGCATACGGCCCAAATTCTATACCAAACTGGAAGAAGTGGGAATAAAATTAGACCACACCATTTTCGTCCCTTCCATGGTCTGAAAATAGCTGTAAGCTATAAGCTGTAAGCTTTTTTTGCCGCAGAGAACACGGAGATTAAAAAGAATACAAAGTATCAAATAGTATGAAAAGCCCTATAACACAAGCCAATTCAGATTGCTTTCAGCTATAAACTTCTCTGTGTTCTCTGTGCCCTCTGTGGCTAGATCAGGTTTTCATTCTCCTTGGTGGCCGCATGTTTGCGGCCCGGATGTCTGGATTCTGGATGTCTGGATTCTGGATTCTGACGGGAGAGCATTACAGTATTAGAGGTGTTTTATATGTCATCGGAGTTAGTAAGCCTGTTATTCCTGATATTCGGTTCCTGCAGTCTGCTGGTAATAGGTTTTCAGTACTCTGTCGGCGGACAGAACCGGGAACTGAGCAGGCGATTGAAAAACATGAACAGGGAGAATGCCCAGCCGGAGCCCGTCAGCAGCAGCACCCTCACCCCATCCCAGCGGCTTCTGGCCTCGGTGTCCCGATCTGCCATTAAGTTCGGCCTTTTTAACAGGCTGGCCCGGGTGGCGGAAAAAAACCTCAGCGGGGCCGATATACCCCTTAAAAGCGAGGAGTACATCATACTCACCGCCGGGGCTTCACTGCTGGCAGGCCTTCTGGCAGCTCTAATAGCCATGAATATCTACCACGGCATGCTGTTTGGATTATTGGCCGTACTCTTCTCAATAATCTGGGTCAAAAACGCAAAGACCAGGCGCCTGGCCAAATTCAACGCCCAGATTGGCGATGCTCTGGTGATCATGTCCAACTCCCTGCGATCAGGATTCAGTTTTCTACAAGCCATGGACATGGTCAGAAAGGAACTGCCCAACCCCATAGCCAGAGAATTTGGCCGTACCTTCCAGGAGATGAATCTGGGCACACAAACCGAGTACGCCCTGGAAAACCTGAACGCCCGGGTGGGCAGCGAAGACCTGGAACTGGTCATCACAGCCGTAATGATACAGCGTCAGTTGGGCGGCAACCTGGCTGAAATACTGGACAATATAGCCAACACCATAAGAGAAAGAATACGCATCAAGGGTGAGATAAAGACCCTCACCGCCCAGGGAAAGATGTCCGGCATAGTCATCGGCGTACTTCCCCTGGTGCTGGCCGGAGTGCTGTCGATCATGTCCCCGGACTACCTGAGACCACTCATCACAACCCCCATGGGCATGGGGATGCTGGCCGCCGCCCTGGCGCTGGAATTATTGGGAATTCTGCTGATTCGCAAAATAATTAACATTAACGTGTAATCAGGGGTGAGAAAATGTATATTGTCACCGGTTCCATCTTCCTGTCCGTATTTTTTGCATTCCTGGCCTTTTATCTGATAATGTTCGGAAGCAAACTGGAAATTTCCCAAAGAGCCGTTGATGTTATGGGAAAAAGGAATGTATCCATAAGAGAAAAGGAATTAAGCGAGCCCATCTTCAAAAGGGTGCTGAAACCTCTGTTAAACAGAGTATTCAAACTGGCTGCCCGCATACTGCCCTCGGAAAAGGAGGCCCAACTGTCCAGGAAACTGACCATGGCCGGCAAGCCAGGGGGGCACGGCCCCAAAGAATTCATGGCGGTAAAACTGATACTGGCGGTGACCTTTCCAGGAATTATGATTTTAGCCGAGCCCCTTTTGGGACTGGAGTACACCCGGTGGTTAACGCTTACCGGGGCCTTTGCCCTGGCCGGATGGTCACTGCCGGACTTTTACCTGCGACAGAAGATACTGGAAAGGAAAAACGAGGTGGAAAAAAGCCTTCCGGACGTACTGGACCTGATCACAGTCAGCGTGGAGGCCGGCACCGGATTTGACGGGGCTCTTTTGAAGGTGGTTGAGAAGGGAAAGGGGGTTTTGGCAGCTGAATTCTACATGGTGCTTCAGGAGTGCAAGATGGGCAAAAGCCGCATGAACGCCCTCAGGGATATGGCCGGCCGTCTGGACGTTGATGACTTCTCCACCTTCGCCGGGTCAATAATAATGGCCGATCAACTGGGAATAGGCATAGGCAATGTAATGAGGCTGCAGTCCGACCAGATGAGGCGCAAAAGGAGGCAGAGGGCCGAGGAAAGGGCCATGAAAGCCCCGGTGAAAATGATGATACCCATGGTGACCTGCATCTTTCCCACCATTTTTGTGGTTCTGCTGGGACCGGCCGCCATCAGCCTGTACCAGGCCTTTATGCTATGAGGTGAAAAATAAGTTGAAAATTTACAACGTAACCCGGGATCGTTGCCTGGCGGACACCGCCATCATGTCCGACAATTTTTTTTCCAGACTAAGGGGCCTTATGGGCAGATCCAGTCTGCCGTCAGGATGTTGTATGGTGATAAAGCCCTGCCGGTCAATACATACAATGTTCATGAGGTTTTCCCTGGACGTTCTTTTTGTAGACAGGCGGAACAAGGTTGTGGCCATGGTATGTGACCTGTCCCCTTTCAGATTCTCAAGATACATAAAGCAAGCCTGCCTGGCCATAGAGTTTCCGGCCGGCTCCCTGAAATCCACCGGAACAGTCCCCGGGGATTTAATTGAGATCATGATGCATAAATAAAAACCAAGGGGTGAATTGCGGTATGAGTAAGAAAATCAGCACCAGAACCATAACTTTCAAAATGGGACTTTACATGTCCCTGCTGATCACCTTTTTAATGGTTGCGGTGGGTTACGGTAACTACTACAGCACCAGGGAAACCATGAAGATTCAGTCCCTGGAAAAGGGATGGAGCATAGTCCGCAGCGGCACGGCCTTTGCGGCTGAGCACCTGCAGGCCGGAAACCCGGACCTCCTCATTGAGCACGTGCAGAATATAAGGGCCAATGAAGATGTAAGCTACGCGGCAATAATAAACGCATCCGGTAAAATAGTGGCCCACACCTTGCAGATCCAGGTGGGCCAGACGGCTGTCTTCAGAGAAGGTCCCCCCACCCGGAACACCGTCAGCCATTACACCGACTATAAAGGCAACCCCCTGGGCAACAACTTCCTTTCACCCATCATTACAAAGGGCGGAAGCACCATAGGCTATTTCCAACTGGGGCTGGACAATTCCAGGTATGAGGCCCTCTTAAACGACATTCTGTTTAACATGCTGCTGCTGTCATTCGCCGGTGTGGTGGCCGGCATCATGTTGGCCAGGGTAATGGCCGGGCGGATACTGAGAAAACCCATTGATGACCTTAAAGAGGCCACCGAGCACATCGCCTCCGGAAACTTCGCCCACCAGGTGCCGGTTCGCCAGATGGACGAATTGGGAGGGCTGGCCTCGGCCTTTAACTCCATGACCGGCCACCTGGCCAACCTGTTCATGTCGGTGAGGACCAGCGCCACCGAGTTGACCAGATCCAGCCAGGTAATACTGAGCCGGTCGGAGGATATCAAAATTGCGGCGCAAAAGTCCAATCAGGATACGGCCAAAGAAACGGGTGACGCCGCCCAAACCGAACTGGAATCCAGAAAGCAAATGGAAGCCCTCCAGGAAATAACCTCATCGGCCAGAAAAATGGCCCGGCTGGTGGACCGTCTGAACAGCCTGTCGCTGCAGTTTAAGCTTTAATGCCAATTAGAGAAAATCATCCTGTCAGAATACAGAATTCAGGAGTCAGGAGTCAGAAGAAAAACTATTATCCGGATCCTGTCTCCTGTCTCCTCCTATACATTGAATCTAAAGTTAATGATATCCCCGTCCTGCACAACGTACTCCTTGCCCTCCAGCCTGGCCAGACCCTTTTCCTTCAGCCTGGCCATGCTCTTCAGCTCCGCCATGTCTCTGTATCCGGCCACCTCGGCCCTGATAAAGCCCCGTTCAATGTCAGAGTGAATTTTTCCGGCCGCCTTCCTGGCGTCGGTGCCCCGATCAATGGTCCAGGCCCTGACCTCATCCTCACCCACCGTGAAAAAGGAGATCAGCCCCAATGAGTCATAGACCGCCTGAGCCAGACGTTCAGATCCCAGTGAGTCGATTCCCAGGTCGGCCGTAAACATATCCCGGTCCTCCGGGGGAAGCTGGCTTATCTCCATTTCCATCAGCCCGCACAGCTCAATCAGACCAATCCCCCTACGGGCGGCCAGACCGGCCAGCTCCTTTTTCCCGGGATAATCACCGGCCCTGAACTGCTCCTCATCGGTGTTCACCACCAGTATCACCGGCTTGTCCGTGAAAAAGCTGTAATTGACCAGCAGATCCTTCTCCTCCCCGCTAAGTTCAATGCCTCTCAGCGGTATTTCATTTTCCAGCCCGGCCAGAATCTTTTTCATCAGCGCCAGCTCCGAGGCATTTTCCCTGGTGACCTTTTTGCCCCCCTCTATGCGCTGTATCCTCTTCTCCACAAAATCCATATCGGCCAGGAGCAGCTCCAGATCAATGGTCTCCACGTCCCTCAGGGGGTTGATGCTCCCCTCCACATGAAGCACATCCGGGTTATCAAAGGCCCGGACCACGTGAACCAGCAGGTCGGCCTGCCTGATCCCGTCCAAAAAGGCGTTCCCCACACCCTTACCCTGGCTGGCCCCCCTAACCAGTCCCGGCACATCGCTGAATTTCACCTGGGCGTATATGGTCTTCCGGGGCTTATAGAGGGCCGAAAGAAAATCTATCCTCCGGTCAGGAACTCCGGCCATACTGACATTGGTATCGGCCTTCCCGCTAAGAAACTTGGAAGTCTGGGCCCCGGCGTTGGTCACCAGGTTAAATATGGTGGTCTTCCCCACCATGGGAAGACCTATCAGTCCCGCTGAAAGCAAACAAAAACACTCCAATCGGCAATGCATATTATCGTGACGCCACCTGCTATATTCTAGCAAATAAAATGCATTATCTCAACCTTTTACAAGTCATATCCAAAGGCGCCAGGATTACTCACTAGAAGCCGACCTTATCAAGGCCCTTGAGTCCCAATATTTTCCTCGCCTCGTCGGGATTAGCCGGCTCACGACCCAGCTCCCTGGCTATGCGCACTATTTTGGCCACCTGTTCTGAATTGCTTTTGGCCATTACGCCCCTCTCCAGGAAGAGATTATCCTCCAGGCCAACCCGGACGTTACCACCCATCAGCAGGGCCGCCGCGCACATATTAATCTGGTGCCGGCCTGCCGCGCACACCGACCATTTAAAGTCACCGATGGTATTCCTGGCGGTTTGGTAGAAAAACATAAGATTTTCCAAGGTGGCCGGGGCAGCGCCCAGAATGCCCAGCACAAACTGGATGTATACCGGTTTCTTTAGGTAGCCCCTTTCCAGCGCAAAAGCCACGTTGTTGATCATGCCCAGATCATAGACCTCCAGTTCTGGTTTGGTTTCGTTTTCATTGAAATACCGGCAGAATTCACGGATTGTTTTAAAGGTGTTGGGGAAGATAAAATCCTCAGTCATGCCAAGGTATTGCTTTTCCCACTGGTACTTGAATTCAATGCCTTTGTTGCCCAGCACATGAAAAAGGGCAAAATTTATTGATCCAAAGTTGAATGAGGCCAGCTCGGGCTTGAAAGTAGGCACTACCTTTACCCGATCTGCAGTTGTTGCCCCCAAACTGCCCCCGGTGGTAAGGCAGAGGATTATGTTGCACCGGCTCTTGACCTCGGTGACCACTTCTCTGAAAAGATCCATGTCTGAAACCGGCAGACCGTTTTCAGGGTTGCGCACGTGAATGTGGGCCACCGCCGCACCCTTTTCATATGCCCTGACTGCCTCATCGGCGATTTGCCTGGGCGTGATCGGCAAATAGGGGCTCATGGACGGAGTGTGAATGGCGCCTGTTATGGCGGCTGTTACAATAACCTTGTTGGGCATTTGAACTCCCCCTGAAACTTTATTTCATAGATTACAAAACTATTTAAAGAATCCCGATGTCAATGCCGGAGTGTCTCATTCCACTATTGCAACGGCCCGGACCCAGCCCGCGCTGGCCGCTTTGATCTTCACCGGAAAGCAGGCAATCTTAAACCCGGTGGGGGGCAGTTTATCGAGGTTGGCCAGTTTTTCCATGTGGCAGTATCCTTTTTCAATACCGGCAAAATGTCCTTCCCAGATAATTGAGGGATCTTTGTATTTTTCAAAATCCCTGGCGATTAAGCCCAGCGGACGGTCCCAGCTCCATGCGTCGGTGCCTGTAATTCTGACTCCCTGGTTTAATAACCACAAGGTTGCCTCCCTCCCCATACCGCATCCTTTAACCAGGTACTGCGGCGTGCCCCATGCACTGGAGGCGCCGGTGTAAACAAGGACTATATCCAGGGGTTTTATGGTGTAACCTATTTTTCTGACAGCTTCCTCCAGGTCCTCTGCCCGGACAAGATAACCATCGGGTTTATCGCTTAAATCCAGCATCACCCCGTCACTGAAGCACCACTCCAGCGGGACTTCGTCAATGGTGAAGGCCCTGGTGCCGTCACCATCCATGGTGGGGTGAAAATGCCATGGAGCATCCAAATGGGTCCCGCTATGGGTTGAAATTCTCAAAAACTCAATGGTCCAACCCAAACCCTTCGGAAGATCCTGCCTGGTTGCGGTAGGGAAAAAAGTAATCATGCTATCGGCGCCCCGGTCGTGATCCCAGTATTCGATCCTGGGTATCATAAATTCGGGATCGCAGGGCAAGCCTCCTTCGATGGCTACTGAAAGGTCGATAATCTTTTTTGCCATTCCTCGTCAACCTCCTTCGGGCACTAACTATGGGAATCAGTCTTAAGGGCGTCCGTGATTTCGGACATATAACTCAAGGCGGCCGGCAAAGCCTTTAACAGAAAACCGTACGCCGCGGTAGTGGGCAGTTTGCCCACCGGGGCGAAGAGCAGAATAAAGGTAAGAACACTGGGATACTTCAGGCTCAAAACCGGTACCGACGCACCCTTTATACCTGCTGTCCAGTAGTCCGGCCCGGGCCAGTTTTTGGCCAGCCATTCCCCTCCCCCGTACATATTGAAATAAACAGCGGACAGCCCACATATTCAATCAGATATTGAGAAGTTTTTCAAGATTCTGGCCGTACTCCTCGAAAATAACGGTATCAAACCTTTCGATTATTTTGTTGACGTAGATGTCATGTCTGATGTAATTGGTTACCATTTTTATTACTCCTGGATTACTGGTCCAGTAACCTTCCCATTCGCAACCGGGTATCAAGTTCATAAAAAAGCCGTATTTGCCGTCCGCCACCAGACTCATTTCATTACCGTGCCTTTCGTACGCCGTGTCTAAAAGTATGTGCCTGTAAACCGTGCCCACGTCAACAACCCTGCGTCCGAACTGCAAACTGATCACCTTGACATTGCGAAACGTCGCCCTTTCCAGTAACTGCCCAATATCCTTTGCCTGTTCCTCCCAGAAGCTTATCAGCACCTCCTTTTCACTGTTGTTTATTATCTCACCCGCCTTGGCCATTAGCGCTTCATAACCCCGGATGTGCCAGATAAGATGCGGGCTCTCACTGGTATTCAGTTTGCCGAGGTTTTCCTTTATAAACTGGCTGTTATTTTTTAGCTCCATTTCTTTATGCTTTAAGAACTCAATGTAAGGAAGGGGCTCGTATGTGACTGGGTCTGTTTCCAGGGGTACCACCAGCCCCTTTTTTGCCAGCCTGTCAAGCGTTTCATAGATTTTTGGCCCCGGAACCCCGGATGCCCGGCTGATTTCATTACCATTGGCCGGGTGCTGCTGCAGAATGGAAATATAGGCCTTGGACTCGTATGCGGTAAGACCCAGCTGCGACAAAGCCTTTATTAACTGAATTATAAGAGTTTCAGACATACACGTCCCCCGCTTATTACTACCTTTGTAGTATGCATATTTTCTGGTTACAATTTATATTCATTCGACAGATAAGTCAAGCTTTTTTTGTATAAGTTACCCATTTTACATTAAGATACCCGCAGCCTGGCAACAACCATATCCTGCCACGTGCGCCAAAAGATCAACCCCACCCTGACGATCCGGGTGGGGTTGATTTGAGTAATTCAAGGTTTAGAGATATAATGCAAAAATCTTTAGTATTGTAATCATTTGATCCTTATCAGAAAGGAAAAATGTCGGCAATCAATAATATATCTTATAATATAAATGATGTCCGTCATATATCGCTGTTAATGCAGCAATTATTGTCAAATAGAAATTGAGGTTTTTTTATTGTTACTGAAATCCAAAAAGGTTATTATTCTCCTTTTGATTATCGCAACCGCCATAATGATGGTGTTTTACTTTTTACAAAAAACTCCTTCCGCCGACCTGCCTGTCGCAAAAAACGGCTTTATTGACCTATCAGATTGGAATTTTGACAAAGATGGCAATATCAAGCTTGACGGAGAATGGGAATTCTATTGGGGCAGCCTTCTTACGCCAGATGACTTTGCAACTGCTAAACCAAACTCATCTATATACCCGGATGGATATATCAAGGTGCCGTCTCCCTGGAAAGGCAAAATAGGAAACGCCCAACTGTCCGACAATGGTGTTGCTACCTACAGACTAAAGGTAAGGCTGGGGTCTGTGAATACCATGTATGGGATAAAAACCACCAGTATCCGCATGTCAAATAAAATATTTATTGACGGCTTTGAGGTGGGAAAAAGAGGGAATCCGGCAATGTCTTACAAGGATGGCTATATTATGGCGAATACGCCATATGTTACATTCTTTCATCCAAAAAGCAACGAGTTGGAGGTTATCGTTCAGGTTGCCGACTTTGATTACAGGGCAGGGGGCATTGTGCAAAGCATATACCTGGGAAAGCGGACTGACATATTTGTGATGGCTGGACGTTTTAACTTTTTTAACGGGTTTGTGGCGGCCTGCCTTTTAATTACCGGGATTTATTATCTGTTTGTCTACCTTGGCAGGCGTAAGGATTTGAGCCTGATGTATTACAGCGCCTACGCCATAACGTTTTCTTTTTTTGAGCTGGCTTATGGCGAAAAAATTCTCAATCAAATGTTTCCTGATATTCCAGAGGTTATTATAACTAAGGTGCTGAATATATTGCTCTATGCCAGCATAATATTTATATGTCTTTTTATTAAAAGTATTACGGGAAAACTTCTGCCAGACTGGTTTACTCGCACTGTGGTCATAGTTATGGGGGGATACATTGTATTATTATCAGTACTCCCTATCAAAATGTCTTTAAGTGTTCAAGATATATTTCTACTGTTTGGAATGACGGTATATGTTTTTATTTTAGCATTCCTTGTATTTGCGGTTGTTCAGGAGCAATATGGGAATTTGGGAAGAAACGGATTCATTCAGCTGATTATTGCGTTAACCTGTGTATTGATATATTTTGCTGATGGAGTAATTTATATAAATAATATGAAAAACGATAATTACATTGGGTATGCAGCTTTATTGTTATTTATAGCAATGATTTCCAGCATGCTTTCACAGCAATATAACAATGCTTACAATACCATTGAAAGGATGAGCGTTAAGCTCTTAGAATCGGACAGGCTCAAGGATGAATTTCTGGTGAATACCTCCCATGAATTGAAAACGCCCCTGCATGGAATAATTAACATCACCCGGTCGGTTTTGGAAAGCGCTTCAGGCACTATTGCGGAAAAGCAAAAGGAGAGCCTGAACTTTGTAGTTACCATTGCCAAAAGGCTGTCCAGTCTCATCAATGACATCATCGACTTCCAAAACCTGAAAAATCATACCCTGCATATGGATATAAGGGTATTCGACCTCCATGCGCCTGTACAGGTGGTGCTTGAGGTGCTTAAATATATGCGGGCAGAAAAAGAACTCTCCCTGGTAAACAGAATCCCGCCCGGGACTTTTTTCGTAAGGGCAGATGAAAACCGGCTGCGGCAAATTATCTACAACCTTGTTGGTAATGCCCTGAAATACACAGAAAGGGGCAAAGTTGAGATAATGGCCTGGGCTGATGAGAACCGTATTGTTGTCAGTGTGGAAGATACCGGAATGGGCATCCCTGAAGCATCGCAAGAAAGTATTTTCCTTCCCTTCGATCATACTGGCAACACCGGTGCCTCAGAATACCGATCTTCCGGATTGGGACTCCCCATTTCACGCCGGCTTGCCGAGCACATGGGAGGAAAACTCCTACTGGATTGGTCTGTGCCAGGAAAGGGATCCCGGTTTATCTTCACACTGCCATCCGACTCCGGTAAGGAAGCTGCTGATAAGTCAGCGGCCGCCGCAGCATATTTACAATACGGCGCAGATACTGAAGAAGCTGCGCAAAAGTCTGCACATTCCCGTTTTTATACCATTTTGCTGGTTGATGATGAGGTATCCAATATCCGCGTTTTAACCGATATGTTCCGTGAAGAAGACTACGAAACGGTGGTCGCCTATAATGGCGGGCAAGCTCTGGAAATGATCCGTCAAAACAGGAACATCTCGCTGGTGCTTCTGGATGTCATGATGCCCGGGATGTCGGGATTTGAAGTATGCCGGAAAATCAGGGAAGAGTATTCCCTCTCCGACCTCCCTGTCCTTCTTCTGACGGTTCGTAACACCCCGCAAGACATAGAAACAGGTTTTAAGGCCGGCGCCAATGATTTTGTCGCCAAGCCCTTCAACGCCAGAGAACTGCGGGCGCGGGTAAGTACATTGATCATGCTCAGAAGGTCGGTGGGCGAAGCGGTGGCCAATGAGATGGCCTTCCTGCAATCACAAATTAAACCTCATTTTTTATATAACGCCCTGAGCACCATCATGAATTTATGTTATACCGACGGTGAAAAAGCAGGAAATCTTCTCGCTTCACTCAGTGAGTATCTGAAAAAAAGCTTTGACATTGATAGTACAGCATGCTCTTCAAGCCTGGAAAGCGAGCTGGAATTGACAAAAGCCTACACTGATATTGAACAGGCAAGATTCAGGGAACGTCTGAAAATGGTCTATAGAATAGATAGCAGCTTGCCGGAATTGAGAATACTGCCTCTCACCATCCAGCCGTTGGTGGAAAACGCCGTGCGGCACGGCATAATGCCCAGGGAATCGGGGGGAACTGTCACCCTCTCTGTTCAAAAGGCGGGAGAGTTTGTGGAGGTATGCGTGGAAGATGATGGCGTTGGTTTTACTGATGCGGAAGCGGTGCTGAAGAAAGAGGCTGGAAACAAAAAACAACGTAACGGTGTGGGACTGTCCAACATTCAACGCAGGCTGGTGAATTCATACGGCTCCGGGCTATGGGTCAATAGCTCAGAGGAAACGGGGACAAGAGTAACTTTCCATATTCCTTTGGATATGAAGGACCGGAACCATGAGCATGAAAATAATGGAGAATAAAGATATGTTGAGAGTGGTAATTGTAGATGACGAGATTCCCGCCATTGAATTAATGAAGAGGCTTTTTAATAAGGTTGATCAGTGCCAAATGGTGGGCGCCTTTTCCCTTCCTTCGGAGGCTTTGGATCAAATCCCAAAGCTTAGGCCTGATGCAGTGTTTTTGGATATAGAAATGCCGGGTATGAACGGCATTGAGCTTGCAGAAAAACTGATTCAGCAGGTTGAGGACCTGCAGGTGGTTTTTTCCACCGCTTACAACCAATATGCGCTGGAAGCCTTCAGGGTCAACGCTCTGGACTACATTATGAAGCCGGTGACCGCTGACGCACTGAACAAAACTGTAGCAAGGCTTATTAAGCTGAAAGAGTTAAAACCAGAAAAAAAGAACCGTGAAAACAAAAAGCGAATCCGGTGCTTCGGAGACTTTGAGGTTTTCAGCGAAAGCCAGAAACCTGTAAAATGGCTGACAAGGAAGGTAGAGGAGCTTTTTGCCTATTTCATTATCCACAGGGATGCCAAAATAGACAAATGGGCCGTAGGAGAAGCCCTCTGGCCCGATGAGGGCGCACAGAAGGTGACAAGCAATCTTCACACCACCCTGTACCGTCTGCGTAAAACTCTTCAGGAGATGGGCATTCCGGTGGAAATCGAGTCTGAAAAGGGTGGGCGCGGCGGTTACCGTTTCAGTCTGGGCGATATCTCCTCTGATATCTCCCAGTTTGAAGAATTCATCATGGGGCGTCATATTGTAAATGAAAAAAACATAGAAGAGTTTGAACGCATCTGCTCCCTTTACCGGGGAGACCTCTTTGCCCGTCAAGACTATGTCTGGTGTGCTGGGGAAAGGGAACGGCTGATGAAATACTATACAGCTTTTACAAGGAATATGGCAAGGCACTACATGAAGGCTGGAGATTATTTAAAGGCCGCCGAAACCATACAGCAGACCCTTAAAAGGACCCCCTATGACGAGGATGCCCATCAAATTCTGCTCCATGCCTATTCCGGCCAGAAGGAAAGGAGTTCGCTGGTACAGCATTACACCGCCATGGAAACCCTGTTCAGGCAGGAGTTGGGTGTGGAGCCCCTGCCTGCCACCCGCCGAATCTATGAAGAGCTTTTGAGAACGTAAATTTGCATTGATCAAATAGGTCGTAGAATTTCTTTAAAAAGTTGTTTCGACATAAATTATAAACCCTTGAAGTCCTTAAAAATAAGGATTTTAAGGGTTTTGTCTTTGTCGTGATTTGATAGTTTATTGATTGTAATGTAAGAGGTTTGTAAGAATGAAGGGATAAAATGAGGATTAGGCTGTCCAAGGCTTCATTTCAAACTGAAAAAAATCCCGGCACAAGTAGGTGATAACTATAGCCATCGCTGTAATGGTAGACGAAAATACAGAGTCGCTGCAAGAGACCCTTTCTCTGATAAGCAAAATAAGTATATTTGACAAGGTTTATGCCTACAGCGATCCGGCGGAGGCTTACCGTTGCATACGAAAGCAGGGCTGTGACGTGCTGTTTACAGAGACTGATATGAAGAGAATGCATGGCTTTACGCTGGTAAAAAGGCTGTCTAAGCTGCTGCCCAACCTGCTTGTCGTGTTTGTCACCAGCAAAGGTGAGTATGCCATGGAGGCTTTTCAGAATGGAGCACTGGACTACATACTTAAGCCGTTGAATTCCAGCAGACTGGACAAAACAGTGAAAAAGCTACGGGTTCATGGCTGCTTATGCAGAGATTTGAGGTAGTTATATGGATATACTTGTTACGGGTGGCTGCGGCTTCATCGGATCCCATGTGGCAGAAAGATTTTATAAGGAAGGCCATAATGTTTTTATTATTGATAACCTGACTTCCGGTTTGCGCAGCAATATCAATTTCAAGCATAAGTTTTATGAAATGGCTGTTGAAGATATGCGGTGCGAGGACATTTTCTGCATTAACAAATTTAACGTCGTTGTCCATCTGGCAGCACAGACCAGTGTTCCCGCTTCCTTTGAAAACCCCTATAAAGATACTGTGTCAAACGTAACGGGTCTTATTAATATGCTTAGCCTCTCCGAAAGGTATGGTGTAAAGAGGTTTATTTTTATATCTTCGGCCGCTGTATATGGGGACCCCGATCAACTGCCCACTGATGAAGATACGGAGACAAATCCCATGGCGCCTTATGGAATCAGTAAACTGGTTGGTGAAATGTACTGCCATAAGTGGCATGAAATATATGGATTGAGCACAGTATGCCTGAGATTGTCCAACGCGTACGGCCCGAGGCAGGCCGCAAAGGGAGAAGGCGGAGTTGTATCGGTATTTATGAAGCAAATCCTTGACGGGCAGAGTTTAACAGTTTACGGAGATGGAAAACAAACGAGGGATTTTATTTATGTGGAGGACATTGCAGACGCTGTGTACAGATGCGTCGAAAGTGGTTTTTGCGGTGTAATGAACCTATCCGCAAATACCGAAATAAGTATCAATGATCTTATAGATACCTTGGCTCATCGTGCGGATATAAAAGAAGCGTTGCATAAGGAAAAAAGAAGCGGAGACATATCCAGGTCATCGATGGACAATTCAAGGATAAAGAGGGAACTTAACTGGTTGCCGAAATACAACTTTGAAGAAGGACTCCAAAAGACCTTCGATTGGTATGCGTCAATATATAAAAAACAGGAAAAGGAGACAGAGGCCAGCAAAAAAAGCGAGACAACAAAGCCCCGGAGTAAGTTGGCGGATTATGCAATACCCTTTGTTGAGAGTTTATTAGGTTTTATAGCAGTCATATTTATTGAGAGATTATTTAACAGAGGCGATCATTTCTTTATAGACTTAAAGCTTTTGTATATTATACTTATGGGCATTGCTTATGGAACAAAGCATTCAATCATGGCAGTGGCACTATCATCCAGTTTGTTCATTATTTCCAATGCAGGTTATGGAAGAGATCTAATATCATTATTTTATGATCCAAACAGCCTGTTGCATATTGCCTATTATCTATTTGCCGGTTTTTCTGTAGGATACACCATTGATATGAAAAACAGAAAAGTAAAATCACAAGATTTGAAGATAGAAGCAACAGAGGAAAAGCTTGAATTTGTAACTAAAGTGTACGATGAAACCAGAATCGTAAAGAATGAACTGCAAAAGCAAATAATGGCATCGCAGGACAGCTTTGGCAAAATATACAGCATTATTAAGGAATTGGATACGTTTGAACCTGAAGATGTTTTTAGTTCAGCCGTTCAAGTGATGGAAAAAATACTGAAGGTAAACAGCATCGCTATACATGTCATGAGCCGAAACGGACTGTTTGCAAGACTTGTTGCAAATTCCGGCAGCCTTTCTTGGCATATAAGCAAGTCCATGAAAGTGGAAGACAGCCCTGCGTTAAAATATATTATGGAATCAAAGGAAATATTCGTTAACAAGAAGTTAGATCCTTCCCTCCCTATAATGATGGCCCCTATTACAGACAACGGTAAAACAGTTGCGATCATTTCTATCCTGGAGCTGGACTTTGATAATATAAACCTGTATTATCAAAACCTCTTCAAGGTGGCTTCAGACATGATTTCTTCTTCGCTTTCCAAAGCCCACAGGTACCAGGAGGCAACCAATGACAGCAGATACATAAGCGGTACTGCCATACTTAACAGGGACAGCTTTGAAAAATTACTGCACGGCAAGATGCAAACAAAGGAAAAGGAAATGGCAAATTATGTACTGCTGTGCGTAAACGCCGCTGACCCGGCAGATAATTTGGAACATAGGATTTCCAACACGATACGCGATCGGGATTACATAGGTTTAGGCAAAGATAACAGATTATACATACTGCTTTCAAACACCAGTGAAAAAGAAGCCGGCGCCGTAACCAAAAGGTTGACGGACAAAGGAATTTCCACATCTATACCAGCAGGAGCTGATTTGATTGCATAGTTTTCTTGTGGTGCACTTACTACTGTGTTTTATTTATGCCATCTTCATGTATAAGAAAAGAGGCCAGCAGGCAGTATACTGCTTTGTTGTTGTCTTTTTAATGCCTATAGCCGGTTTCTTTTTCCTTTTCATTCTGAACATGCTTAAGTCGTCTGGACGTGACATTGACTTTGGAATATTCAATACGGATGAGGCAGCCTTCATTCCAAATATTGGATTTGTCAAAATGGTTGATTACGAGAGAGAAGTGAATATTGTACCGATTGAAGAAGCGCTTCTTATCAATTCGGACGATGTCAAAAGAAAATTGATCATTGATATATTTAAAGAGGATGCTGTATCCTATATTGATTTTTTGGAAAAGGCGCTAAACAACCGTGATACTGAAACATCACACTATGCTGCAGCGGCTGTATCAGATATATACCGGAAATTTTCCCTGGAACTTCAGAGTTTTTCTGTAAAATATGAGATGGACCGGAGTAACACTGATGTGTTGATTCCATATGCAAAAGTGTTGAAGGGCTATCTTTCCAGCACGCTGCTTGATAAAAAAAGTCAGAGAAAATACAAATATGCTTACTCACAGGTAATGGCTGATCTTCTGTTAGTCAATCCAAAAGAGGAGTACTTTATGGAAAAAATCAACTGCGATATTAATCTAAAAGAGTTTGACCAGGCAAGACATTACTGTGAAACCTTTCTCTCTATGTATCGATCTATTGAGGCGCCTTATCTCATGTTTCTAAAGTATTATTACATTATGAAGGACAATAGTGGCTTTTATAAGATGCTGTCTGACTTAAAGAGCTCCTCCGCGAGGTTTTCCAATAAGGGACTGAGCATCGTAAGGCACTGGTCGGAGTGCACATATGAATATCAGTAGGAAAAAAATACTGGTCATTCTTTTTTTATTAATGGTCCTTGCGCTATTGATCCAGCTTGCACGGTCGCATTATATATTTTCCATTCAAAGAAACAATGCATTAGCTATTGAATTGGATGGCCGGATGATTTTTAATGCGCTTCCCGAAGATATGATCAACAGAAAAGAAAGGGACAGCTACTGCGTCCTGTTCGACTCACGGGAACCTAACAGTGTGGTTCTTAAAGACAATATTATCCGGATGATTGATTTGATGAAGAAGGATTATTCCTTGTCTGATATTAGCAAAGTTAATAAATTGGATCTGGCGGCCGATACGGCAATCATATGTCTCAAACGCCTAAGCGATATTCCGGATATGGACTACCTGATGGACTTTGCCGAGCAGGGCGGTTCTGTTTTTTTTGCAACAACCCCGGAACTTGGAGATAATTTTTATAAAATATATAGAAAAATAGGAATCCATGAGGCCAATGAACATGTATATACAGAGGGCATAACAATGCTAAACAACGTAATGTTGGGCTCCCAGGGGTTATCCGTGGGAAGTGACTTTATTAATAACACATCCCTTACCGTTGTACTGGATGACAGGTGTCGGCTGCATGCAGAATCATTGGATAAAATACCGTTGCTTTGGGATGTACCCTATGGAAAGGGCAAAATAGTGGTTTTTAATGGCACAATGCTGAATGTAAAGGGAAGCAGGGGACTTATTGCAGGCACACTCAGCCTATTGAAGGAAGATTACTTATACCCTATCATGAATTTTAAGGTGGTGTTTATCGATGATTTTCCTGCACCTTTTCCTGAAGGATATATTGATTCGATTTATAAGGAATATGGGCGAAGCACAAAAGGATTCTTCAGGGATGTGTGGTGGCCGGATATTCTAAGAACTGGTGCACTTTATGATATTAAGTATAGTGGAATGATAATTAGCTCCTATAATAATAATGTAAAACCACCCTTCATCCCTAAAAGTGGTCAGGATACAACAAATTTGATTCTGTATGGGCGGGAGCTTCTAAAAAATGGCGGCGAGATGGGAATTCATGGATATAACCATCAGTCCCTTATATTAAAAGGCGAGCCTATGGAGCATTACGTTACCTCAGTGTTGGAATATAATGTATGGGAAACCTGGGAGGATATTAAAAAATCCCTTGATTCTTCTATGCAATACTTTGAGACCGCATACAAGGATTACGTTATTGCCAGCTATGTACCTCCTTCCAATGTCCTCGGACCAACCGGGAGAAGCTTACTGAAGAAGTCAATTCCTGATCTTGAGACAATTGCATCCATCTATTTTATAGACAACGAAGCGGATGCTTATGTACAGGAGTTTGAAATAGCAGAAGATGGGATTGTGGAGTTTCCAAGGCTGACATATGGTTATACCAATGATGATATAAACACCTGGCGTATTATAAACGGTATTACTTCTATGGGAATTGTATCCCATTTTATCCACCCTGACGATGTACTTGACATGGAAAGAAACAAGGACAAACCATGGAGTGATCTATCCAAGGAGTTCGAAGCCTTTTTCAAAAAGGTATGGGACAGTTTTCCGTGGCTCAGGAGTATGACTGTTACGGGTGGGAGCAGAGAGGCCAGGAAGTTTATTGAAAGCCGCACCTATATAGAATATGAGAGTAACGGTATCAAAGGCTACATCAACGGCTTTTCGGGAGAGTCCTATTTTATTCTAAGGACGGGTAAAAAAGCCTCGGCTGGAGAGAACTGCAGTGTTAAGTCAATTGATAAGGGCGCTTATATTGTTTGTGCAAAAAAATCGGCTTTTAGCATCGCACTAAGTAGGTGAAGGAATGAAAATTTGTATTATAGCCGAAGGCAGCTATCCTTTCATAACCGGCGGCGTTTCAAGTTGGATACAGATGCTCATCAGGAACTTTCCGGAGCATCAGTTTGTAATCTATGCCATCGGCGCAGAGAATAAAAACAGGGGGAAATTCGTTTACAGCTTGCCATCTAATGTTATCGGAATCACGGAAGTGTTCCTTGACACCTTCCTGCACGAAAAGGGGAAATGGGGAAAACGGTTTAAATTGAGCAACAGTGAAGGGATTATTTTTCAGAATCTTCTAAATGGAAGGGACTTTAATTGGGATGAATTATTCAGCATCTTGGCAAGATTTGATTCAATGACGGACTTCATTTTGAGCAAGAGCTTTTATGACATTCTTTCCCAAGCATATGCCGTAAAGTTCTCTCAAACCTCCTTCGTTGACTATTTTTGGTCGGTGCGCGGCATGGTGCTGCCGCTCTTTAATATCGTCAGACAGCCTATACCTGAAGCCGATCTTTATCATAGCGTATCTGCAGGATATGCCGGAGTGGTTGGCGCCCTTTGCGCATACTTAACCAAAAAGCCATATATACTGACGGAGCATGGCATATATACCAGGGAGAGGGAGGAAGAAATCATTAAATCCCAGTGGTTGAAGGGATATTTCAAGGATATGTGGATTGATTTCTTTTACAGCATGTCAAGGAGTGCTTATAGTAAGGCGGATCGAGCCATATCGTTATTTGGCAGGAACAGGGAGATCCAGATTGAGTTGGGCTGTCCTGCGGAGAAAATTCAAGTCATTTCCAATGGCGTAAGTCTGGAAGAATATAATCAAATTGCCAATGAGCCCAGGGATAAAGGCGAAATAAATATTGGCGCCATTGTTAGGGTCGTTCCTATAAAGGATATCAAGACCATGATTCACGCCTTTGCACTGGTTAAAGAGGAAATCCCAAATGCCGGCTTTTATATCATGGGGCCTACCGATGAAGATCCCTTATACTTTGAAGAATGCATGCGATTGGTAGAGCTTTTAGGTGTTAAGGATGTAATGTTTACAGGCAAGGTTAATATTAAGGATTATATTGGGAAGATAGATGTAATGACGCTGACAAGCATCAGTGAAGGGCAACCGCTGGCAATACTGGAGACCATGGCGTGCAAAAAACCGTCTGTGGCCACCGATGTGGGAAGTTGCAGGGAACTGCTGTACGGTAACAATGACAATTACGGTGAGGCTGGGATTGTCGTACCGGTCATGGATTATGTAAAAATCGCCCAAGCCATTATTGAACTCTGCAAGAACAAGGGACTTCGCGATATGATGGGTAAGAATGCATATAATCGGGTTGCGGGCATTTACACCCTTGACATTTTCATAGATTCATACAGGAAACTATATAGCAGCCTGGGAGGGGTATGACATGGCAGGAATTGGATTTGAACTGAGAAAATTATTTACCGGAAAGGGATACCTTGATAGTATAAAAGCATACTTCGTATCCTCCCTGGTGACGGTTGGTCCCATGATTCTATGTATTACGCTTATGACGGTGCTGCAGATACTCCTTATGTACGTAGGCGTGGACTTTTCGCAAAGAGAGCTGTTTTTGTCAGCGATGGTTTATGCCTTTGTTTTTTCGCTTGTGGTGGCCAGCATCTTCATTATGCTTGCTTCCAGGTATATCGCCGATATGGTTTTTATCAAGGACTATAATCGGATTATAGCGTCTTTTTACGGGGTTATTGTGGTCTGCCTCCCCATCGGAGGTCTTTTGGGAGGGATTTTTTACCAGAGGTCCCCCATTGATTTGCCGTTTAAGTTGGCAGCTTACTTGTTTTATATGGAGCTTATTGTTATATGGATTCAGGCTATTTACATATCGTTGTTCAGGGATTATTTTAAAATACTGATAGGGTTTTTGACAGGGGTTGTCACTGCAATTATATTGTCATGCGTTGCCCTGCTTTTTACCGAGGTAAGAGCAGTACTGGGTCTTTTAATATCCATTGACATAGGTTTTTTTGTTATTATGGTATCCTATATGCACTATCTGAAGAGGTTCCTTCCAGATACAGACAGGAATATTTTTAACTTTATATCCTATATTGACCGATATCCATCATTGATATTTATATGCTTTTTTTACAATCTGGGAATGTATTCCCATAATTTTGTATTCTGGTTAAGCGAATATGGGGTCAGGGCGGCAGATACATACAGTTTTGCTCCTTTTTATGATGTTCCTATGTTTTATGCCTATTTCACCATCGTCCCGACCCTGGTGCTTTTTGTTGTTACAGTGGAAACATCTTTTATAGAGAAATATAAAAACTACTACGGCAATATTAATAACGGTGGAAATTACCAGGAGATCGAAATGGCGAAGAAGGAAATGTCGGTGGTTTTAGCTCAGGAAATAAGCTATATCATGGAAGTACAGCTGTTTTTTTCGATCATTTCACTGCTTATAGGGAGAAAACTGCTGCCGAAAATAGGGATGACCGGGCTTTCCATAGATATATTCAGCATCCTTGTGCTGGGCTGTTACGTGTTTGTCTTGATGTTTGTCATTATACTGATACTGCTGTATTTTGACGATAGAAAAGGCGCACTGATTACAACCTCGTTTTTTCTTCCCAGCAATATCCTTTTTAGTATGCTGACCTTGCAATGGGGAGAAGCTTACTTTGGACTGGGCTTTTTTATGTCAGGTTTTTTCTCGCTGCTGATTGGACTTGGCAGGCTCATATATTATATCAGGAATATAGATTACTATACATTTTGCTCCCAGCCGATACTCTATAAAGAACAAATTGGTTTATTTACCAAACTCTCACGGCTGCTTGAGGGGGACAGGAGGACAACATCTCCGGCAGGGAAAGACCCAGCCCCTTTTCCTGGCACATGAATGACTTTTTAATGGCCTTCCTGGCCTTGATTACCTTGGAAATAGGACGTCAATATTTCAGCGCAATTCCGTAAAGATCGGTGCGCCTGTGTTCCAAAAGGGGCAGCTCACGCCTGACCCTGTCGATTCTTTCCTGGGAGATATCCCCGGTTATTATCTCTTCTCCGTCCCCGGCACGGGATATAACGTCCCCCCAGGGATCAATGATCATGGAGTGGCCGTAGGACACGTAAGAGGCGTCAGTGTTCCGGGCCGGCGAGGCGGCTATTACATAAACCTGGTTATCCACCGCCCGGCAGCGGTAAACCATGTCCCAGTGGGCCGGGCCGGTGGTCATGTTAAAGGCGGCGGGTATGACTATGACCCTGGCCCCGCCCAGCGCCATCAGCCTGATTAATTCCGGAAACCTCACGTCATAGCAAACGGCCACGCCTATATCACACATCTGGGTTTTTATAACGGTAGGCTGGCCGCCCGCCCCCAGGGTGCTGGATTCCATAACCCTTACACCCCCGGGAAGATCAACATCAAAAAGATGCATTTTCCTGTGCCTGCCCAACAATTTACCATCCGGCCCGAACATAAAGCTGCTGTTGAAGGTGCTGCCTCCCTCCCGCTCTGGCACAGACCCCCCCACCAGGTATATTTTTTCTTCGGCGGCGGTCTCCGACAGCATGGCGAAGGTTTCCCCGCCGGGATAGCTTTCGGCGTACCGGGGAAACTGCCTGGCAACATACGGGCAGTTGAACATTTCGGGCAGCACCACCAACTTTGCCCCCTGGTCCGCCGCCCCGGTGATCATACTGCGGGCGGTGGCCAGGTTTTTTTTCTTATCTTCCACCACTGCCATCTGGCATACCGCAGTCTTAAAATTTTGCACCAAGCTTACCGCCTCCCGGTTGGGAATCGCCAGTCATAAATGACCTGTCATCGGTTATGTTCTAATACCTTCTATACTGACGCCCGACGACTGACGACTGACGTCCATTCCTGCCTCCCCTGCTCCCCAGCACCTCGGCCATAATTATTCCCGCGTATATTCCCGACGGTGAAAAAAGATGGTTCAGCAGTGCCCTGGGGTGGCCCGAATCGTGGCAGTCATTGCCATTAGGCCTTTCTTCACATACTGCTTCCCGGGGACATTCAGGTATAGCCCTCTGTTCTGTGACGGCATCCTCCGGCTCCCTGCTTTTAATTTTAAAGCTGTGCCCGTGAACCACCGGATTGTTTTCCGGGTCCTCCCGGCGGAGAGTGGAAACTTCCCGCTCCGGGTTCCACTGGTTCGGCTTGGGCGCGTCGTCATAATCACTCCGGCTTCGGTTGCCAGCTTCAGCCCCTCTGCCGGGAGAATCATTACGCCCCGGAAGGGATGCGTCATCATATTCATTCCGGCTCCCGTAACCTGCTTCAACCTCTTCGCCGGGAAAATCATTCCGTTTCGGGGGGGCCTCCATCGGCCTCCGGCTCCACGGCCCCGACAGGGGCCGGTCGTCGTCAATTCTGTTCATCTATTCACCACCATGATGGGAATTATTTTTCCGCCTTATCTACTGGGATTTACCCGGTCGGTCCGAACCCTGACCCACCGTAGAAATACCATCCCTCATCTTTGTATCGGCCAGTATGTTCTGCATGTTATAGTAGTCCATTACCCCCAGCTTGCCCTGTCTAAGGGCATCGGACAGAGCTTTGGGCACCTCGGCCTCGGATTCCACCACCTTGGCCCTCATTTCCACCACTGCAGCCTTCATCTCCTGCTCTCTGGCCACCGCCATGGCCCTTCTCTCCTCGGCCTTGGCCTGGGCAATGCGCTTGTCGGCCTCGGCCTGGTCGGTCTGAAGCTGCGCCCCTATATTCCTGCCCACGTCCACATCGGCTATATCTATTGAGAGTATCTCAAAGGCCGTCCCGGCATCAAGGCCTTTTCCCAACACGGTCTTGGATATGGAATCGGGGTTCTCCAGCACTTGCTTGTGGGAGTTCGAGCTTCCCACGGTAGTAACCACTCCTTCCCCGACCCTGGCCAGTATGGTTTCGGTGCCTGCGCCGCCCACCAGGCGGTCGATATTGGCCCTCACCGTCACCCTGGCCATCACCTTGACCTCGATGCCGTCCTTGGCCACGGCTGAGATCAAGGGAGTTTGTATAACCTTGGGGTTTACGCTCATCTGAACGGCCTCCAGCACATCCCTGCCGGCCAGGTCTATGGCCGCCGCCCTTTCAAAGGGAAGGGGTATGTTGGCCCTGGCTGCGGCCACCAGGGCATTCACCACCCGGTCCACATTGCCTCCCGCCAGGTAGTGGGCCTCCAACTGGTTCACGGTTATTTCCAGGCCGGCCTTGACCGCCTTGATCAGGGGGTTT
This sequence comes from Peptococcaceae bacterium BRH_c4a, assembly GCA_000961585.1. GTDB lineage: Bacteria > Bacillota > Desulfotomaculia > Desulfotomaculales > Desulfocucumaceae > BRHc4a. The sequence continues at coordinate 52,163 of LADN01000068.1, forward strand.
ACTATCTGGGCCGGCGGCACGCGCCTAAGCCTCATGCCTATCAGTGTAATGATGCCTATGCGCACTCCGGCGGCCATGGCGGAAATCCACAGCCCCACCGGAATGAAGCTTAGAATTACGGAAAAACCGACCAGAATAAGCAAACCAAATATTAACGTTGACAGAAAAGTAGTCACCTGTACAAAACACCTCCGAATTTTACTTTTATTTCCCATTACTATTTTAACCGGAATGGCGACTTTTAGATAGTGAGTCTTTTTTAGAGTTTTGTAATGGCCCTGACCACAATCCTAACCCCCACCACCCTGGTAACCTCAATGGCGGTTCCTGCCGGTATGAATTCTCCCTCGGTGATTACATCGATCCTCTGCCCGAAAATATCCGCAACGCCGGAAGGCCTCAGGGTAGTCAGGGCAACACCGGTCTTACCGATGTGCATTGACAGTTCAGACTGCGGGGCTACGTATCCCGCCTCGTTTTGCTGCTTGGTTCTCAGTGTCAGCCTCTGCCATATGTCCAGCCTTTTGAACAGCTTCAGCGCCAAAAATATAAATGCCACCGTGGCTGCCAGCGCCCACGCCAGCGCCATGGTGGCCTGGGTAAAGTCAACGGCCAGCAGCATTATCCCCCAGACAAGGAATACTATCCCCGCTATTCCGGCAATCCCGAAACCGGGCAGGATAAAAATCTCCATAATCAGCGCAGCTATCCCCAGAAACAAAAGCAGCACAGAAGCCCAGACAAATAATTGGGGAGTCATTTCAATACCTCCTGTTTTCAGTATAGCTGACGGCTGATTGCTGACAGCTAGCTTAAAAATGCCCGGCGCTGTTACGCCGGGCATTCCCTTATTGTGCCAGATAACTGATTTTTGATCTTACCCTCACAGGGGACACCTCGGTCTTTAGTGAAACTTGCGCTTCCTGGCGGCTTCGGACTTCTTCTTCCGTCTTACACTTGGCTTTTCATAATGCTCGTGCTTTCTGGCCTCTGCCATTACACCCGCCTTTTGACAGGTGCGCTTGAAACGTCGGAGGGCGCTGTCCAGTGTCTCATTCTTACCGACACGTACTTCTGCCATTCATTATCCCTCCCTCCGCCATACCGTAAACCTCTAACATCAATTAATACACCCCGTTGCCAAATTGCAAACACCACTTCATTATACATCCACGGATAAATGTAGTCAACTAGCCCGGAGGCCAATGCAGGGTACGTCCAGCCATCAAATGGTAGTGTATGTGGAAAACCAACTGGCCGGCATCCTGATTACAGTTGGAAACCAGGCGAAACCCCTTTTCCAGACCCATTTCACGGGCCACATGGGCCGCTGCCAGGTGCAGGTCCCCTAATGGTCCGGAATCCGCTTCCTCCAAGTCAAAAAGTGTAGGTATATGTTTCTTTGGGATAAGCAGGAGGTGGACGGGGGCTGACGGCTTGATGTCTTTGAAAACAAGTACATTGTCATTTTCATACACGATTTCAGCCGGTATTTCTTTATTAACTATTTTGCAGAAGATACAGCCCTGCAAGTTAACACCTCCCCCCGGAGAAGTATACATACTGCCTTTTGGATAATTTATTCAACAAAGGCACCTTCAAATCCTTCATTATTTTAAATTAATCTGACCTTCTAATATATCACCGTGAAGGATTTCGGCCCTCACCGGAATAAATCTTCCCCTCATGGCCTCATTTCCAGTAAAGACCACCCGGAGATAATTGGCGGTATGGCCCTGCATCATGAGGGGCATACCCTCAGCATCCCCCTCCACCAAAACCTCAACATCCCTCCCCAGATAGCGGGAAGCAAACCGGCCGGCCATTTCTTTTCCCAGTGCAATCAATTTTTTGCTGCGGTCCTCCTTCACTCCGGGAAACACCTGTCCTGGAAAATCCGCCGCCGGTGTTCCCTTTCTGGGTGAGTATTTAAAGATATGCAGACCGGAGAATTTCAGTTCCTCGATAAAACTATATGTATTCAGGAAACTTTCATCATCTTCTCCCGGAAAGCCTGCAATTACATCAGTGGTAACCGAAACATCGGCAATCCTGTCCCTGATGCAGCCCACCAGATCCCTGAAATGGCCGGTGCTGTAGCTCCTCCTCATGGCGGCCAGTATTTTATCGTCACCGCTCTGCAGGGGTATATGCAAGTGCGGGCAGAAGGGGGGACCCAGTGCCACCAGGGAAATCAGCTCCTCTGTAACGTCCATGGGCTCCACCGAACTAAGCCTGATTCTGGCCAGTCCCTTTATTCCGGCCATCCGCCTCATCAGTCCTGCCAGATTTATCCCAACCGATTTATCCTTCCCGTAAGCTCCGGTATGTATGCCGGTCAGCACAATCTCCCTGTAGCCTGCACTCACCATGCTGGAAGCCTCTTCCAGCACCTTTTCCGGATCCCGGCTTCTTAAGGGTCCCCGGGCATAAGGCACTATGCAGTAAGAACAAAAATTATCGCAGCCCTCCTGTATTTTCAGGAATGCTCTGACCCTGTCGGTGGAGGCTACAGCGGGAAGTTCCTCAAACTCCTTCATCCCGGACCGTTCCAGTACGGCGTTAAGTTTCTGGCCTTTTCTCAGTCCTTCCACCCTGTCCACTATTCCCGACTTGTCGGTCGTTCCCACCACCATGTCCACACCGGGAATCTCCAGCACCTCCCCGGGTGAAACCTGGGAATAGCAGCCGGCCACCACCACCAGGCCCCCGGGGTTGGTATTCACCGCCCTCCGTATCAACTGCCTGGATTTGCGGTCTCCCATGTGGGTAACGGTACAGGTATTGATTACATAAACATCGGCCCTGTCTTTAAAGTCCACCACCCGGTAGCCCCTGGCCCTGAATATCTCTGCTATGGACGACGACTCATACTGGTTCACCTTACACCCCAGAGTGGTTATAGCCACAGTCTTTCCACCGTCGGGCGGCCAGCATTCAAGAACGTATCCGGTTGTCCGGGATTTTTTATCCATCCGGGGCACCCTCCTATAATAGAACTCAGAACTCAGAATAATTACAGTCTATCCTAAGTCTCCCCATTTGTGCATTACCAACGCCACACAAACCGGCCCGGCAGTCTCGGTCCTTAATATCCTGGGCCCCAGAGAAACGGTAATAACTCCCCTCTGACGGGCTTCCTCCACCTCATGTGATTCGAAACCACCCTCGGGGCCTATAAATATGTAGACCGTGCCCGGGCTATCCGGCGGCAGCGCTTCTCTCAGGGAGCGGTTTTTTTCGTCCTCCCAGGGCATATAGGCTGCAGCACCTTCCGGTATTGAAGCCAGCACCTGGCCCAATTTCTGGGGGGCGGATACCCCGGGAACGGCTGGACGGCGGCACTGCTTGGCTGCTTCCATGGCCACCCTCTGCCAGCGTACCTGCTTTTCGGAGGATTTTCCGCCTTCCAGGCGAACCACCGACCTGTGGCATATGGTGGGGATTATCCCGGACACCCCCAGCTCGGTACACTTTTGAATGGTCAAATCCATTTTTTCGCCCTTTGCCAATCCCTGAACCAGTATAACTTTAAGGGGAGGTTCACCACCGGGATTAAATTCCTCAATCTTACGGCAGGTCACCTCATCCTTGCCCAGGCTGTGAATAACGGCCCTGGCCGCCCTGCCGGCTCCGTCCAGTATTTCCACCGGATCGCCGGGCTTAAGGCGTAAAACCTTGACCATGTGTTGCACATCCGGGCCCCTTACCACAGGGTTGTCCTGATTAAACTGATCCGGGGATATAAAGAAACGATGCATGATACACGCCACCTTGGTAGTTGGTAATTGGTAATTGGTATTTTGGTAATAGGTATTTGGTATTTGGTATTTGGTATTTGGTCGTTGGTCGTTGGTCGTTGGTCGTTGGTAAAAGCTTACAGCACATAACCTATAACCTACAACCTATAAACTACGGCTTTCTCGCCAGAAAAGCGGTCCATTCCCCTTCATTGAGAGTTTTAATGATGGTGAGTCCTGATCCCGTCAGAGCCCGGTCCATTTCCTCCCGTCTGTGGGATATTATGCCCGAGGTTATAAATCTCCCGCCCGGCTTTAACAGAGTACAGGCCCGGGGTAAGAGCGTCAGTATTATATCGGCCACAATATTGGCCACAACTATATCCGCCGGCATGTCAACACCATCCAGGAGGTTGCCTTCCCAGACTTCAATCCGGTCCTGCAGGCCGTTTTGTTTTACATTCTCCCTGGCCGTCCTAACGGCCACGCCGTCGAAGTCCATGGCCAGCACCCGGGCTGCCCCCAGTCTGGCCGCAGCTATGGCCAGTATTCCCGACCCGGTGCCCACGTCCAGCACGGCTTCACCGCCCCTGACCGCATCTTCCAGCAGGGTCATGCACATGGTGGTGGTGGGGTGTGTTCCGCAGCCAAAGGCCATTCCAGGGTCCATTTCGATCACTAAAAGTCCCTTATCCTCCCCGGCGGCCTCCCAGGTAGGCCTGACCAGGAAGCTTTTACCTACTCTCACAGGATGATAAAAATCCCTCCACCGTTCCAGCCAGTTGCTGTCCTCCATTTCAACGATGCAAAGGCCCGACGGGTAGGAAGAGTTGATACTGCCCAGGGCCTCCCGCAATTCCTCCAGCCTTTCCCGGATCTTCCCGTCATCCGGGAGATACCCTTTAATAAGAGGAGGATCCTCTGGATTTACAGTCACATCCATGGCTATCGTTTCACTGTTCCCCTGACTCAGCAGATCATAAATTAGGGCGGGGTCCTCTATCACAACCCCGCCTGTTCCAATAAAATCAAATATGCAACTAACTGCGTCCATATCATCACGATTGACGCATACCGTTATTTCCATCCATTTCAAGGCATTTTACCCACCTATAATAGTAGTAAGTCATCGGTCGTCAGACGTCAGACTTGTAGACATTTGACTTTTATCAAACGTTTTTTATAACTGACGTCCGACGTCTGACGACCGATATCCTGTATTACCCCATGAAGGCGCCCTTGACCTTCTCAAAGAAGCCCTTTTCGCCGGGAGCTGGGTTCTCATTGCCCAGTTTGGCGAATTCCTGCAAAAGCTCTTTTTGCTTTTCGGTAAGCCTTGTGGGTGTTACCACCTTTACCCGCACATGCTGGTCACCCCGGCCGTGGCCGTGCAGATCGAGTATTCCCCTTCCTCTCAGCCTGAACACCGACCCGCTCTGGGTTCCCTCGGGAACCTTGACCCGGGCCTTGCCGTCCAGGGTATCCACCTCTATTTCATCCCCCAGGGCCGCCTGGGAAAAACTCACGGAAATCTCTACTATAACATTGTTGCCTTCCCTACGGAAAAATTTGTGGGCCTTTACATATATATAAACATAAAGATCCCCCCTGGGCCCGCCCCTCAATCCGGACTCGCCCTCTCCGGAAACCCTCAGCCTGGTGCCGCTGTCAACCCCGGCAGGTATCTTTACGTGTATACTTCTGGTCTTCCTGACCTGACCGGCCCCGTGGCAGGTGGGGCATGGCTTCTCAATTATCTTTCCGGCCCCCCGGCAGCGGTCACAGGTCCTTGATTGCACCACACGGCCAAAGGGAGTGTTCTGGGCGTACTGTATCTGCCCTGACCCGTTGCAGGCCGGGCAAGCCTGGGCCTTTGTCCCGGGGGCGGCCCCGGCGCCGCCGCAGGTACCGCACTCTTCGTTCCGGGGTACTTTTATGTCCTTTTCCAATCCGAAGGCTGCCTCTTCAAAACTGATTTCCATGTCCAGCCTCAGATCTGAGCCCTTTTCCGGACCTCTCCTGCCCCTGCCCCCGCCTCCGAAAAACATGTCGAATATATCACCTAAACCATCGCCAAATCCTCCAAAGCCCCCCTCAAACCCACCGAACCCCTGTCCGTTATTGGCCGCATGACCGAATCGGTCGTAATTTGCCCGCTTCTCAGGGTCGTTCAGTACTTCATAGGCCTCGGCAATCTCTTTGAATTTCTCTTCGGCATCCTTCTTGTCCGGGTTGGCATCGGGGTGGTACTGGCGGGCCATCTTCCTGAATGCTTTTTTAAGTTCGTCGGCGGAAGCCTGCTTGGAAACCCCCAGCACTTCGTAATAGTCACGTTTGGCCATAAAAACACCACCCCCTGGTCAAAACATTTCACCTAACAGAATAACACAGTATCTGGACAGAATCCAGAATTCAGAATCCAGAATTTAAACCCCTATCGCCAATAATATTCTGTCTCCTATCTCCTGTCTCCTGGCTATTTTTCCTCTTTAACCTCATAATCAGCGTCTACAACATTTTCGTCCTTCTTTCCATCCTTGGCCGCATCACCGGCCGGATTTGCGCCGGGCTGCTGCTGTTCCACCTTTTGCTGGTACAAAAGGGTGGTCAATTCGTACAGGGGCTGGGTCACCGCTTCCAACTTCTGCTTGATTAACTCCATGCCGCCGTCCTTAACGGCCTCTTTCAGTTCTTCAACGGCCTTATTTACAACATCAACTTTTTCCTTGTCGGCCTTGTCACCAAGCTCCTTGACGGTTTTTTCCGCCTGGTATATTACGCTGTCGGCCTGGTTGCGCAGCTCCACTTCCTCTTTGCGCTTGAGGTCGGCCTCGGCAAAGGACTCAGCCTCCCTGACCATCTTATCGATTTCCTGATCAGAAATCCCGCCCCCACCGCTTATGGTTATGCTCTGGGCCGTTCCGACGGCCATATCCTTGGCCGAGACATTTACAATTCCGTTAACGTCTATATCGAACTTGACCTCTATCTGGGGAATGCCCCTGGGCGCCGGGGGTATTCCGGCAAGGGTGAACCTCCCCAGTGATCTGTTGTCCGCAGCCATTGCCCTCTCACCCTGCAGCACGTTAATCTCAACTGTGGTCTGCCCGTCTGCGGCGGTGGAGAATATCTGGCTCTTGGAGCTGGGAATGGTGGTATTCCTTTCAATGAGCTTGGTGAACACCCCGCCCAGTGTTTCAATTCCCAGGGAAAGGGGAGTCACGTCCAGCAAGAGAACGTCCTTCACCTCTCCGGACAGCACCCCGGCCTGGATGGCGGCGCCAACGGCCACGCACTCATCGGGGTTGATACCCTTGTGGGGCTCTTTGCCCAGGAACTTACGGATTGCATCCTGCACGGCCGGAATCCTGGTGGAGCCTCCCACCATCAGCACCTTGTGAATGTCCTTGGGGTCAAGCCCCGAATCTGACAGCGCCTGCCTGGTGGGGCCCATGGTTTTTTCCACCAAATCGGCTGTCAGCTCGTCAAATTTAGCCCTGGTGAGACTGATGTCCAGGTGTTTGGGGCCGTTGGCGTCTGCTGTTATAAAAGGCAGGTTTACATTGGTGCTGGCCACGCCGCTCAGCTCGATCTTGGCTTTTTCAGCCGCCTCCTTAAGCCTCTGCATAGCCATGCGGTCATTTCGCAGGTCAATACCGGAATCCTTTTTAAATTCAGTTACCAGCCATTCCATCACCCGCTGATCGAAGTCGTCCCCGCCCAGGCGGTTGTTGCCGCTGGTGGCCTTGACCTCGAATACGCCCTCTCCCAACTCCAGTATGGAAACGTCAAAGGTTCCCCCGCCCAGGTCAAAAACCAGTACCGTCTGATCCTCTTCCTTGTCCAGCCCGTATGCCAGGGCAGCGGCGGTAGGTTCGTTGATTATCCGCAGCACTTCCAGCCCGGCAATTTTCCCCGCATCCTTGGTAGCCTGGCGCTGTGAGTCGGTAAAATAGGCAGGTACTGTGATTACCGCCTGTTCGATCTTCTGACCGAGATATGCCTCGGCGTCCGCCCTCATCTTTTGCAGCACCATGGCTGATATTTCCTGGGGAGAGTAATTCTTTCCGTCTATATCCACCTTGTAATTGGTGCCCATATGGCGTTTAATGGAACTTATAGTGCGGTCGGGGTTGCTCACGGCCTGCCTTTTGGCCACCTGACCCACCAACCGTTCTCCTGTTTTTGAAAACCCCACCACCGAAGGGGTTGTGCGGCCTCCTTCAGCATTGGTTATAACCACAGCCTCCCCGCCTTCCATTACGGCCACGCAGGAATTGGTGGTGCCCAAATCAATACCTATTACCTTACCCATTGGAACCTCCCTTTCACGACTAGAATTTATATTTAAGATTGTTTTATTCTACGCTTATTCTGAACAGTAAAGGTCTTTTGACGCCTGAAGCCGGTTCAGACGGCCACCTTGACCATGGCCGGCCTGATAACTTTCCCCTTCAGGGTATAGCCCTTCCTGAATTCCTCAATAACTGTGTTTTCAGGCTGATCGCTGTTTTCTTCTCTCATTACCGCCTCATGCACCTCGGGGTTAAACTGCTCACCCACGGACGGGATTGGCTCCAGCCCTTCCCTTGTTAAAATATCCTGTATCTGCCGGCTGATCATTTCCACTCCTTCGGCCAGCTTTCCGAGGTCATTGTTTTTGGCCCCCAGCGCCCTTTCAAAATTATCCATTATGGGTAACAGTGAGGCAATAACCTGCTCACCTGCATATTTTAGGAGATCTTCCCTCTCCCTGGCCACCCGCTTCCTGAAGTTGTCAAAATCCGCCTGCAGCCTTGCCAGTCGGTTAAAATAATCTTCTGACCGTGCTTTTTCCCGGGTCAGCAGCTCCATCAAATTTTCCTGATCCTGACTCTCCTCCGGCCCTTCTCCTCCACCGGAATCCCAGGCTTCTCCGGAATCCTCCGGCGGATCATTTACATACTGCTCCTCTTCATGAAGGCTGTTTTCTTTTCCGGCCCCCACTGCATCAATCTCCCTTTCCTGCATATAATTCCCACCTCGCTGTTTGGCTTCAATTTACAACTGTACCGGGGCTAACTGTCAGTTTTCCCTCTGATCCCGCTCTTCACGCTTTTTAATAATGGTATCTATCCTTAAAATGGCCTCTGCAATTTCACCGGCGGCCTTCAAGGCATAGGTTTTCACGGGTGCGGGGTCGGTTACCCCTATCTCATACATGTCTTCTATTTCACCGGTATCGCAGTCCACCGCCAGGGAATCCTTCCCTGTTTCGGTCTGGGCCGCAATAACATCCCCCAGCTTTTCCAGGGGATTGAACCCGGCGTTACTTACTATCTGAGACATAGGCCTCTTCAGGGCTTCCACCACACAGTCCACACCATAAACCGACATCCCGCGGGTACCGGATCTTATCTTTTCAACATCCAGGGCAGCGGCCAGTTCCACCGATCCCCCGCCCGGAACAACTCCGCCCCTTACCGCTGCCTGTACAGCGGCGGCGGCATCCCTGGCAATACGCTGGCGCTCACCAACCACCTCGGCGGTGGCGGCGCCCACCAGCACCGTGGCCATTGATTTGCCCACACCGTCCTGCACCCAGACCTGCTCCAGTTTCTCATCGTTATACACCCTGCGGGCCTGCCCCAGAAAACTCCCCAGTTGCGCAGAATCCTTTCTGAGCCCGTTTCTCTTAATCATGCGGGCGCCGGTATGATCAGCAGCCTTGCGCAGATCACCGGACAATACCCTCTGTATTACCATAATGCCGGCATCGGTCAGTATTTCCTCGGCTGCCTCATCCACCCCCCGGTCCGCCAGCACCACTTTCACGCCCATTTCCACTATTTTATGAATGTTGTCCCTGAACTGGTTTTGCAGTTCCATATAGCGGGCAAAGCCAGCCTCGGTGGACAGCGCCTCTTCCTCTATCTCCTCTGGCTCCAGGGCGTCATCCACCACAAGAATGAGGGCGTCTTCCGCCTCCACCGGCATTTGCCGGTTCATCCTCTCTTTACCGATAATTACTCCCCTGAATACCTGGTTTTCTGCCCCTTCTTCGGAAACCACGGTATCCGCCAGCCTGAAAGCGCGGTCCATAATTTTTTCCCTGCCCACCATTTCGGCGGCCTGCACCACAAGATCGGCTATATCCTGATGCCCCCTGCCGGCAATCAGCGCCACCTGTTTGACCATGGGATCCCGGATGTCTTCAATGGTCCTAACCCGGCTTTTTATAGCGCCAATTCCAGCCTGGATCCCGGCCTTTAATCCCTCGATAACCCGGGCCACCGGCACACCCCTGGATACCTGCTCAACACCCAGGCCCACCAGCGCCCCCGCCAGAACGGTGGCTGTGGTGGTGCCGTCGCCTATTTCCTCCTGCTGGGCCCTGGCAATGTTAATAAGCATCCTGGCCGCCGGGTGATTGGCTTCCATCATTGTCAGTATAGTTACACCATCATTGGTTATAACCACTTCCCCGAATTTATCCACCAGCATGGTGTCCAGTCCTTTGGGCCCCAGTGTTCCCTCCACCGCAGAGGCAATGGCCCTGATGGCGCTGGCGTTGGAAATCAAGGCGGCCATGCGCTCGTTCACCTCTGACCCGGTGCTGGCCTGCTGTTTCAGACTCATTTGGTTATCTCCATCCCTTGAACATTTTTTCCAGGGTGTCAGACAGATTCCTGGTCATGTGCTCAACAACGCTGATCACCCAGGCGTAGTCCATTCTGGTGGGTCCAAGCACACCCATGGCGCCCACCGGCTTGCCATCCACGTGGTAGGTGGCCACCACTACGCTGCACTCCTTAACCTCTTCCGCGTTCATCTCACTGCCAATGCAAACAGTAACGCCTTCCCCCGAGGTGCTCCTTTCCAGCAGATTGCGCAGCAAATCCTCGTGCTCCAGGAGTCCCAGAAGGCTTTTAACCTTTTCAATATTGTGAAATTCGGGCTGATTCAGTATGTTGAATACTCCGCCCATGTATATTTTATCTTCCCTGTTCAGGGTCAGCCCCTGCTGTATCAGGTGCATGGCCAGATCAAGAATATTCTTGTGCCTGGAAAGCTCGAAATAAATCTCTCTGATCAGGGTAAGCTTTATTTTGTCAATGGTAAGCCCCTGCAGCTTGGCGTTAAAAACCTCGGAGATGGTGTCCAGATCTACCTGGGTAACCTCCCCTGGCACCTGGATCATGTTGTGCTGCAAAGCCCCGGTGCTGAGAACCACAATGATCATTGCCTGCCCCTGGCTCATCAGCACCAGCTTTATATGCTTGAAAGCGCTGGTGTCGGCCCTGGGTGTCATGATCATGGAGGCAAAATTGGTCATCTGGGAGAGTATTGAACTGGTGCGGTTTACCACCTGCCCGATGTCCTTAATTTTTTTTTCGTATCCCCTACGGATGGTCTCCTCTTCCTGGCTGGTTAAATCCTTTTTCTTCATCAGAAAATCCACATAATACCGGTAACCCTTCTGGGATGGAATTCTACCGGCCGATGTATGGGGCTGCTCTATATAACCCAGATCTTCCAGGTCCGACATCTCATTCCTAATGGTGGCAGGACTTACTCCAAGATCGAATTTCCGGGCAATGGTCCGTGATCCCACCGGTTCGGCGGTGGAAATATAGTCCGCAATAATGGCCATCAATACCTGCTGCTTACGGATATCCATTTTCATGCCGGATCACCATCCCTTGTTAGCACTCTCTTGCATCGAGTGCTAATCCTATACGTAAAAAATAGCACCCGATATATAATTTGTCAAGCGTAACCGCAAACAAAAAAATGTTGTACACTTAATTAGGATAACCTGTTTGCCTTAAAAAATATCACCCCACAAACTCTCCGAACACCATATTTCCAAGCATCAGCCCCCTTTGGCTGAGGCGGATTTTCTGGCCTGTAATTTCAATGAGTTTGAGTCCTGCCAGGCGCTGTATTTGATCAGGGTAAACATCTTCAATGTCCAGGCCGAACCTTTCCCTGAATTTCCCGGTATCCAGGCCCTCAACCAGACGCAGGCCCAGAAATACCGTTTCAGACATTTCCGTTTTCAAATCAATTATCTCTTCCCAACACTGGGGAAGAATACCTTCCGAAAGGCTGGCGGCGTACCGGGCCAGATCCGGCTCGTTGGAAAAGCGCCTTCCGCCCAGGCTGGAGTGGGCCGAAGGCCCCAGTCCCAGGTACCGCTCATTGTGCCAGTACTTCAGATTGTGGCGGCATAGCCGTCCGGGCAGAGCAAAATTTGATACCTCGTAATGCGCATACCCCCGGGACCCCAGGTAATCGATAAGCCAGCCGAACATGTCGGCCTCCAGGTCCTCCGGGGACATTTGGGCCTCCCCCGCCATCACCCTGTCGTAAAGGGGGGTGCCTTCCTCCAAGTGCAGGCAATAGGCCGATATATGCTGGGGTCCCAAATCAGCCACCCTCTCAAGGCATTCTTCCCAATGATTTAAGGTCTGGCCGGGTATTCCGAACATCAGATCCACGCTTATATTAAGGAAGCCGGCATCCCGCACCAAGCCATAGGTGACCTCGGCATCCCGGTATGAGTGAATCCTTCCCAGGCAATTCAACAGTTCCGGCTGGCAGGCCTGCACCCCCATGCTGATGCGGTTGACCCCCGCTTCCCTCAGGGTGGAAAGTTTATTGCGCTCCAAAGTGCCGGGATTGCATTCCACCGTTATTTCCGCTGAGGCATCCACGCTGAAACGGCAAAATATATTTTCAAATATTAGGGCCAGCTGCTTTTCCGACAGGCAGGTGGGTGTTCCCCCGCCAATGAATATGCTGTCCACCCTTTTCTCCTCAGCCGTCATCCTCCCGGATCGCATCTTCATTTCCCCGGTCAGGGCAGCCACATATACATTGTCCTCACCCTCCTTTGCCGGGGAGGAAACAAAGCTGCAGTAGCGGCATTTCTTCCGGCAAAAAGGCACATGGATGTACAGCCCCATACCCATTTAGTAAAACCCCTCTAAATTTAAAAATACAGCGCCCTGTACAAAAGGGCGCCGGTTATTGTATAGCACTAATCCTTCACACCCAGCACTGCCATAAAGGCCTCCTGGGGAATTTCCACGCTCCCCACCTGCTTCATGCGCTTTTTACCTTCCTTTTGTTTTTCCAGCAGCTTTCTTTTCCTTGAGATGTCTCCGCCGTAACACTTGGCCAGAACATCCTTGCGCCTTGCCTTAATGGTTTCCCTGGCAATTATCTTGTTGCCAATGGCCGCCTGAATAGGAATCTCAAACATCTGGCGGGGAATCAATCCCCTTAGTTTTTCAACCAACTGACGCCCGCGGGTATAAGCCTTGTCCATATGCACAATACTGGTCAGGGCGTCCAGAGGTTCCCCGTTGATCATTATATCCAGCTTCACCATTTTGCTTTGCATATATCCGGCCAACTCGTAGTCCAGGGAGGCGTACCCCCGGGTCCTGGATTTGAGATGGTCAAAGAAATCATATATTATCTCGCTAAGGGGTAGTTGGTAGGAAAGCATAACCCTGCTCTCTCCCATATACTCCATGTTGCGGAATACTCCCCTTTTTTCCTGGCACAACTCCATCACAGCCCCCACATAATCCTTGGGCACCATGATGGTGGCTGAAACATAAGGTTCCTCGGTGCTGGCAATCTTGCCGACCGGGGGAAGCTTCATTGGGTTGTCTATTTCCAGCACCTCTCCGGCGGTGGTGTTAATCCTGTAAACCACGCTGGGGGCGGTGGTGATTAAAGCCAGGTTATATTCCCTCTCCAGCCTCTCCTGGACTATTTCCATATGCAGAAGACCCAGAAAGCCGCAACGGAAACCAAAGCCCAAAGCCTCGGAGTTCTCAGGTTCGTATACCAGGGAGGCATCATTGAGCTTTAATTTATCCAGGGCGTCCCTCAAATCACCGTACTCCACGTTATCTACCGGGTAAAGCCCGCAGTACACCATGGGGGTAACCTTCCTGTAACCGGGCAGAGGCGTGGCCGCCGGGTTGGAAGCACTGGTTATGGTGTCCCCCACCTGACTGTCCTTTACATTTTTGATGGCGGCGGCGATAAACCCCACCTCGCCGGTGTTCAGCATACCCACCGATGCCATTGAGGGCCGGAATATGCCTACCTCGTCCACCTGAAGTTCCTTTTCGGTGAACATCATCCTTATCTGGTCTCCCTCTCCCAGCCTTCCCTCCATAATGCGGACATAGGCTATTACACCTTTATAGGGATCATAGTGGGAATCAAATATCAGCGCCCTCAAGGGATCGCCGGGATTACCCCCGGGAGGCGGTATCTTTCGTACAATCTGTTCCAGTACCTCCTCAATGCCAGTTCCGGTCTTGGCTGACACCAGTACGGAATCTGCTGTATCCAGCCCTATTACGTCCTCAATCTCCTTTTTTACCCGATCCGGATCGGCACTGGGCAGATCTATTTTATTTATCACCGGAATTATCTCCAGGTTATTTTCAATGGCCATATATACATTGGCCAGGGTCTGGGCCTCTATACCCTGGGCGGCATCCACCACCAAAAGCGCCCCCTCGCAGGCCGCCAGGCTGCGGGAAACCTCGTACGAGAAATCAACGTGACCCGGCGTATCAATTAGATTCAGCTGGTAGGTTTGACCGTCTTTTGCCTTGTAGCTGAGACGAACGGCCTGCATCTTGATGGTAATGCCCCGTTCCCTCTCCAGATCCATCTGGTCCAGGACCTGGGCGGTCATCTCCCTCTGGCTCAACGCCCCGGTAAACTCCAGAAGCCTGTCCGCCAGGGTGGACTTGCCGTGGTCTATATGCGCAATTATGCAGAAGTTTCTAATCAGTCCCTGTTGCTTCTCCAATATCTACTTCCCCCTGACATCCAGTGATGCATCCAATGTGAAATTATATCAGAGGCGGCCCCAAAAGTCCATGCTAATACCCGCCCTTAGGGCGGGTTGGAATTCAGGAGACAGGAGACAGAATAAGTAAGCGTGACCCTCAAGCGACATACCGTAAAATAGCTTCAAGACTGATGACCGTTAACGTGTCATATGCTTAACGATAAAATAACCGCCTTGCCGGCGGTGCCGTCTTGCAGACGGCGGAATTCAGAATCCAGAATCCAGAATGGTGACAGGCTGCCTTAAAAGCGACCCTCAAGCGACCCCACAGCGACATGCAGCGAGGGGGAGTGATTTAAGTCCGTGCGGAATGTACCGGAGGCTGCTACTGTCTCTTAACGACCGAGCCTACGGAATGCCGAGTCGGCTGCAGGACGCAGCCGGAAGCCGGAATCGACGCAAGGATGCGGCGTTGGAGGCGGTCGGCATTCCGTTGGCGACCGAGTTTAGAGACAGTTGCAGCAGGAGGTAATGCAGGCCGGACTTAAATCGCTCCGCCTACCCATTAGCGACAATGCAGCGACCCTCAAGTGACCCCGGAGCGACCCCAGAAAAACTCTGGGCTACATAAAAATGCTTTGGCGATTTAGCAATTTAATACTTTAATATAACACATACTTTCTTTAACGATAAAATACCCGCCCTTGGGCGGGTTGGAATCCAAAATTCAGGCCCCCATTAACTGGCCCAATTAAGCAAGCAAATAAGGAATGCCTTGGCCAACTCCTGTCTCCTGTCTCCTGTCTCCTGTCTCCTGTCTCCTGCTGCTACTGTCTCTTAACGACCGAGCCTACGGAATGCCGAGTCGGCTGCAGGACGCAGCCGGAAGCCGGAATCGACGCAAGGATGCGGCGTTGGAGGCGGTCGGCATTCCGTTGGCGACCGAGTTTAGAGACAGTTGCAGCAGGAGGTAATGCAGGCCGGACTTAAATCGCTCCGCCTACCCATTAGCGACAATGCAGCGACCCTCAAGTGACCCCGGAGCGACCCCAGAAAAACTCTGGGCTACATAAAAATGCTTTGGCGATTTAGCAATTTAATACTTTAATATAACACATACTTTCTTTAACGATAAAATACCCGCCCTTGGGCGGGTTGGAATCCAAAATTCAGGCCCCCATTAACTGGCCCAATTAAGCAAGCAAATAAGGAATGCCTTGGCCAACTCCTGTCTCCTGTCTCCTGTCTCCTGTCTCCTGTCTCCTGCTGCTACTGTCTCTTAACGACCGAGCCTACGGAATGCCGAGTCGGCTGCAGGACGCAGCCGGAAGCCGGAATCGACGCAAGGATGCGGCGTTGGAGGCGGTCGGCATTCCGTTGGCGACCGAGTTTAGAGACAGTTGCAGCAGGAGGTAATGCAGGCCGGACTTAAATCGCTCCGCCTACCCATTAGCGACAATGCAGCGACCCTCAAGTGACCCCGGAGCGACCCCAGAAAAACTCTGGGCTACATAAAAATGCTTTGGCGATTTAGCAATTTAATACTTTAATATAACACATACTTTCTTTAACGATAAAATACCCGCCCTTGGGCGGGTTGGAATCCAAAATTCAGGCCCCCATTAACTGGCCCAATTAAGCAAGCAAATAAGGAATGCCTTGGCCAACTCCTGTCTCCTGTCTCCTGTCTCCTGTCTCCTGTCTCCTATATTCTATTTAGCAAGTCCCTGCCTGATTTCACAGATCTCTTCTCTGCACCTCTTTACAATATCTTCAAGTGCCAATCCGCCTATCAGGCTTACTTTTTCCAGGTAATGCACACCTTTTCCACGGGCCGTGCGGTAAACTGCCGTCAGCTTTTCCGGTACGGCCCGCTCAAAAACCCCGGCCTCATCCTGAAGGGACGCATTAATGCTTAATTTCTTGCCCAGTGCCCGGATTGTGGCTCTGCCCCCATCCATACTTTCAATGACAATTAGACTTACGGCTCCGTGGTCACCTATGGCTGATCCCAGGGCGTTGGCTGAAACCTGAACCCCTGCCATAATTGCGCCAAGGCATATTCCAAACAATATCGGTATGGCGTAAACCCTGCTGAGCATTATCCACCCTTCTTAAATGGTTAATTTTGAGATATCTTATACCAACATAATAACAAAAAGAGGAGTTTTTTAGACATGGTTTTTACATATTCAGTCTCCCGGTAGATGTCTTAAAGATCTTCTCCGTAAACCTCGGCCTGAACCCCGCTGCCGCCGGGCTGGGCGTTTTTACTTTGCTTTTTAAGCTTATCGGGAGCCAAATCGGCTATCTCCTCAGCCAGTATGCGGGACAGCAGTCCGGCTGATTTTACGGCTTCCGCCGTGGAGTTGTTCACCGTCCCCATTTCCACCAGCAATGCTCTGGGATGAAGAAACTGGTTATATCTTCCTTCTTTTATGGTTACACCCACACACAGTCCGGGATAGGCTTTATTTATCCTTGCCGCCAGCTTAACCGCCAAATCATGGTTATTACGCCAGGTGGGAAAAGGTGTGCGGGCATCCGACCCAACCACAAAAAGTATGGGCGCCATTTCCTCCCCGTTTATTTTAACTACACTCTCACTGCGGGTTTTTCCGGCGTCCCGGTGAATATCCAGCAGTATTTGCACTTCACTGTTTTCCTCCAGGAGTTGACGGGCGGTTTTTTCCGACTCGGTGTAGGATAGCCTGTAGTTTTCATCATTTACCCTGTCATAATGGGCAACACGGATACCGTACTCAGATTCAAGCTTTTTCTGGATGGCCCTGCCGGCCTCCACCACCCCCCCCCTCTGTCCCGAAAGCCTCTGGGTACCGTCAGTGAGGGCATAGGTTTCCCCGGTATGTGTATAATAGATACCCACCAGGGCGTATTCCGAAATCTCCTTTGAGGTCCATCCCGGTTTGCCCGGCGGAACTGCCCCCGGACCCGACGCTGCTGAAACCCCGGTTCCCTTTTTATACTCCGCCAGGGCCGGCATCTCACAGGCCAGCAGATCCGGCGGGCTGGCCAGATTCACCCGGAAGGGGGCCAGCATTGCGGTAACCAGTGATCTTGGAGATATTTCTTCCGGGTAATCCTCCTGGTTCCCCACCCAGGCCATGACCGGGGCCGCTGACCTCACAAGCCCCCGGGGATCCCTCTCACTCCAACTGATGGCTATATCAAAAAGAGAGAAGTTCCTTCCCTCCAGATTTTTGGCAAAAACCCCCCCCAGAGGTATATGATAAAGCAGGAAAAACAGCAGTATAACCATGCCATACAGACCCGCAGCCCTATATACGCAGGAAATACTGTACCGATGTCTGTACGCCAGATAACGAACATAATGCTTTATTTCCACTTTTGCCCCACCCCGGCAATTTTCTCCCAATATTTTCATGAAGAATTATATTCCGGCCCGGCAGGGTTTATGTCAAACGTAAGCAAAGCCCCGCCTTCGGCGGGGCTTTGCTTACGTTTGACCCTTTTATTTTTACCTTAAAACTGTGGGAACAACCGCATCTATCAGACCGATAACAAAAGCGGATATAAGGGCGCCGATAAGGCTCACAGAAAGTAAGCCCGGAATTATAAACTGGGCAAGATATATAACAACTGCTGCGGTAATAAACCCAACCAGGCCCCTGCTCTGGGGCGATACCCTTTCACCCAGCAGGGCCTCGGCTATGTAACCAAGTATGGCAATAACAGCAGCGGCAATAAGTGCGCCCAAAAAGCCACCTTTAACCGCAAACCCAGGGGATAACCAGCTTACCACCACCAGCACCAAGGCTGAAACAACAAATCTTATTATGGTGCTCATCCAGTTCACTGCACTCACCTCCATTCTTGTTAAATCATTATTATCATTAACTGAAATGATCAAACATATACAGGCTTTGCTTGCATTTTTGTTTTTGCCATGGTAAAATTGTGCCTGTTGGGAGGTGAGAAAGTGCCAAATATCAAGTCAGCGATAAAAAGAGTTGATGTTATCCGTACCAGAACCCTGCGTAATGCCAGCCTTAAATCAAACCTGAGAACCACCATCAGAAAATTTGACGAGACGTTGGACGGCGGCTCCAGGGAAGATGCCCAGGCAAAGCTGCAAAAGGCGCTGGTTACTATCGATAAAGCCGTAACAAAAGGAATACTGCATAAAAACACGGCTGCCCGGAAAAAATCTCGCCTGACCCGCAGTTTTAACAAGCTAGAGAAAAGCTGAAAAAAAACCACCCATCGAAAGAGAGGGTGGTTTTCTTTTTGAGGATGGAATATAATTTTTTTATAACGATGATCGTATAGACAAGGAAGCAACAATGTCCGGAAAGGTTTTGCCGGTGGAGAAAAAACTGGGCCGGGAGCAATAAAAGTGAAATATTATCTGGATCTTCTAGAGGATTTGAAACAAGGGCGAATTGCCCCGGTCTACCTGTTTTTCGGAGCTGAAGGCTACCTTCGCCGTGAGGCCGTCAAAAGAATCCGGGATGTGATCATTCCCGGAGCACAGAATGATCTGAATTTCATCTCACTGGACGCCCAGGAGGTTTCCATGCCTGACATACTGTCTATGGCCTCAATGACCCCGCTTTTTGCCGACAAGCGACTGGTTCTGGTAAAAAACTCGAACCTGTTTAATCGCAAAAAAAATTCAGGGGATCTGGCGGAGGATGGGGATACCGCATCGGTACGGAAGGACGAGGCCCCCCTGCTTAGTTATATTGCCGGCCCAAACCCGGGAACCTGCCTGATTTTTGACGCCGGTGAAGAAATCGATAAACGTAAAAAGGTTTACAAAGAAATAGCTAAAAATGGTAAAGCAATTGAATTTACCCTGCTTAAGACAGAAGAACTTACCAGGTGGCTGGAAAAACAGGCCAGGGTAGCGGGAAAAACTCTGGCTCCCGGAGCCGCCTCCGAAATATTAGCCAGAGCCGGCAATAACCTGCAGTGTCTGTGGGCGGAAATAAACAAACTAATAACATATGCAGGGATAAATACGGTTATCACGGCGGATGACGTGGCTTGCGCCACCCCCCCGCACCCCGAGGAAGATGTATTCGCAGTTGTGGATGCGATAGGTGAAAAAAACGCCTTCAGAGCAATTGCCGGAATCAACCGTCTGATAATGCAAAAGCATCCTCCGCCAGCCATACTGGTCATGGTGGCCCGGCAGATACGGCTGATACTGCGGGCAGGAGAGGCCCTCCGGTTGGGAAGCCAGATCAGGGAACTGTCACAAACCCTGGGGATTCATCCCTTTGTGGCAAAAAAAATGGCTGCTCAGCAAAAGAATTTCAACCGGGATCAGCTTATACGGTGGCTGCTGAGTCTTCATGAACTGGATGTTACGGTAAAGTCGGGAAAGCAGGAATTTCTGCCGGGCATGGAGGCCCTTATCATCAATATTTGCAGTAAAGGTACAAGATAGACCAATACAACAACAATATTATCACTGGCAAATAATAAAGCCCTCTATCTTCAAAAATGGCTTATTATTTATTATCCCACCACCGCTGGTAATTTGTCATGAAACACGCAAGTCCTCCAGCTAAAGTCGGCTATAAATGCTTTTATGCCATCCACATCAAAGGGTTTTGTGAAGCAGCACAGCGCTCCTTTTTTCAGCGCCATCTGCACGGTCTCATCGGAAACGTACGCCGTCATCAGAACCACTTCGGTTTCCGGAGAGATTATTTTTATTTTACCCAGAGCCTCTATCCCACACATCTGGGGCATGCGTACATCCATAATGACCAGATCCGGCCTTGCGGACTTCACCGACTCCACAGCTTCCAGACCGTTTCTGGCCATCCTTACCATGTGGCCCTCCTCGGTTATGATCACATCCAGCAGATAACGGACTCCGGGCTGATCATCAACTATCAGCACATCCAAATTCTTTCTATCCATCTCCACACCTCCGACAATATTAGACAAACCTTAACAGGCAAGTATATCTTTGCCATAAAATTTCTACATTATGCCATAAACTCCTGCTAAAAGCTAAGATTATAAAAAAAAAATTTATTAAAACCCAAAAGTACAATTAGATATAACTTATGCCACAACATGCGATATTTCGACTTTATTTTTTAAATAATTGGTGGTTTATTTCACTGCTTAAAACCCCGATTATCTCCAAATTGATACACAATGTGACCAGAAACCATAACCTTCAGCACACGGCTTCTAACATCAAAAGGATGTCCGTCAACAATAATAACATCTGCGTCCTTACCAGGCTCCAGGCTTCCGATGCGGTGTTCCAGACCAAGAATACCAGCAGCGCCGGAGGTAATGGCCTGCAACGCCTTTTCTTCGTCAAGGCCCCCCCTGACAGTCAGTCCCGCCGATATACCCAGGTACTGAATGGGAACCACCGGGTGGTCGGTCATAATGGCAAAATCCACCCCCGCCCCGGCCAGAACAGAGGCCGTTTTCAGAGAAATACCCTGCAGTTCAACCTTGGCGCGATTCCCGATGACCGGTCCGATTACCGCCTTAACCCCGTAACCGGCCAAATCACCGGCAACCTTATATCCCTCGGTGCAGTGTTCCACCACAAGCTTAATATTGAACTCCCGGGCTATCCGGATAGCCGTAAGAATATCGTCGGCCCGGTGGCAATGAACCCTCAGGGGAATCTCTCCTTTTAATACCCGGACCAGCGATTCCATTTTCAAATCCCTGTCAGGAGGATCTCCCCCCGCTCCGGCCTTTTCCAGTTTCCTTAAATAGTCCTGTCCTTTAGCCAGAGCTTCCCTCAGCAGTGCGGCCGACGCCATCCTGGTAAGCGGGGCCTTTTCCCGGCTTCCATAAGTTCTCTTGGGATTCTCCCCCAAGGCAGCCTTCAGTCCCACCGGAGATCGCAATATCATCGCATCCAACGACGGCCCCCAGGTCTTCATGGCCACCATCTCTCCCCCAATGACATTGGCGCTTCCCGGGCCGGTCACCACTGTGGTCACCCCCCCGGCCAGGGCGTCCCTGAAACCCAGGTCCTCCGGGTTTATAGCATCAACCGCCCTGAGATGAGGGGTGACGGGATCGGTTATCTCGTTGCAGTCGTCCCCTTCCACCCGATATATCTCTTCAACTATACCCAGGTGGCTGTGTGCGTCTATAAATCCAGGCATCACCAGCATTCCAACGGCCTCTGTTATCTCCCAGCCCTCGGGTTTCTTTATCCCCTCCGCCACTTCAACTATCTTTCCATCCTTTATCAGTACCGTTCCCACCTCATAGTTCCTGCCCGCCATGGTCAGCACCTTTCCCCCGGTAATTGCTATCATCTTACTACCTCCCAAATATTTCAGCTGATAAGTTACTTAATTAAATAACACAATACAACCGGGCTGCTTCCACCAGTTTTTCAAAAAGAGCTAAAAACAAGGGGTTGCTTTTCCAAAGGCATTCAGGATGGCACTGAAGGCCCATGGCAAAAAGATAATTCTGAGATTCCACCGCCTCGGTGACACCATCAGCCGAACTTGCCGAAATGGTGAATCCGGGAGCCACCTTCCTCAATGCCTGGTGATGAAAGCTATTTACCCTTAACCTGTCGGCCCCGGTTATGGTGGCCAGTAAAGTTCCCCGCCTGACTTCTATTTCATGGGTGGGGTGCCAGCGGGGAGCCTCCTGGCGATGTTTTATAATTCCGCCGCCCAACTGGCTTGTTATATCCTGGTACACATCCCCGCCGGCCGCTATGTTTAAAACCTGCATTCCCCTGCATATCCCCAGGACCGGTATATTAGAGGACAAAGCCTCTCTGGCCAGCATTAATTCAAATTGATCGCGGAGGGGACTGACCTCTCCCCCTGCCGGAATAGGATCTTCCCCGAAATATATGGGATCCACATCCACTCCTCCGGACAAAATCAGTCCGTTGAGCGTTTCGGAAATTCTTTTCAAAGAAGAATCATCACAGGTATACACCAGTGACAAAGGTATACCTCCTCCTGCCGCCACGGCCCCTGCGTATGCCTCCGGCAGGAAATACCGGCCCTTTTCCTCGTCCCAGGAGCACGTAATACCAATAAGTGGTTTCACGGGGGGTTCCTCCCTTCTTCCAAATCAAAAGCACCCCTTAAAGCATTGAGGTGCCTGTCTACGGCTCTTGTTATATTTCAACCAGCCCCAGACTTATTTCTGCAGCCTGGTTAACCTTTTTCATCATATCCTCGCTCAGGGTGGCCACTTTCTCCATCAGGCGGCTTTTATCTATGGTTCTTATCTGTTCCAGAAGTATCACCGAGTCTCTTTCCAGACCCCCGTCACCGACAAGCATTTCAACATGGGTGGGAAGCTTGGCCTTGGCGATTTGGGAGGTGATTGCCGCCACAATGGTGGTGGGGCTGTACTGGTTGCCAATATCATTCTGCAAAATAAGCACCGGCCTGGTGCCCCCCTGCTCCGAGCCCACCACCGGGCTCAGTTCGGCAAAAAAAACATCTCCTCTGCGGATAAGCATTGCTACTTTGCCTCCGCCATCGGTTCAAAGGATGATGTCACCTCGGCCTCCAGATCGTACTGCTCCACAGCCAGTGAGAGGTTTATTCCGGCCATTTCCAGATAGCCTGTTTTCATCTGCTCACGAAGCATGCGGCGCTTGCGCTCGTTAATGTAAAGTTTCATGGCCTCACGGATAAATTCGCTGCGGTTAAGCTGCTCAGCCGCCACTATTCCATCAACCTCAGCCAGCAAGCTGTCGGGAAGGCTTATCATAATCCTTTTCACCTGAGTCACGCTGTAAAACACCCCCTGGAATTAACCTGCGCTGTCTTTCTGCTATATATTATAAACCTGAAACTCTTTATTTATGTCAATATCAAACCGGCAACAGGTCTGTATTTATGGCAGTATTACATGAATTAAGTATTCTCCGGCAGGCATCCCAATTCCTCCAGTTAAAAACAGGAAGAAACGAAAGCTTATTCGGACATGTCTATAAGGTGCTTGGTGGCTTCCGGGTTCCTGGAGAGAGCAATTTTTCCGGTGCGCACCTGCTCCACTATTCCGTGGTCCACCAGAACGGCACACAGCGCATTGATCTTTTGCTCGTCGCCGGTCAATTCTATAATCATTGTTTCACGGTTTATATCAACAATATTGGCTCTGAAAATATTGACTATATCAACAATTTCAGAGCGCCGGTTGGGATAAGCCCTAACCTTAATAAGGGCCAGTTCCCTCTCAATAGATTCTTTCTCCTGCAGTTCATGAATCTTCAGAATGTCCACCAGTTTGGAAAGCTGCTTGATAACCTGGTCCAATATGTGGTCATCACCCTGGGCAACGATGGTAATGCGGGTTATGTCCGGCTCTTCGGTATGACTGGCGGCAATGCTTTCTATGTTGAAATGTCTCCTGCTCAAAAGCCCCGAAATTCGGGCCAGTACCCCAGGCTTGTTCAATACCAGGACAGCAAGGGTGTGTTTCATCTTATATCCCCCCCGTTGAAATTTTGCCATAATAAACATTTTAACATACCATGACAGTAAAAACACCTCACATATGTATGCTCATTCCGTGCACCGCCCCGGCTGCCTCCAGCAGGGACTCGGCCAGTGTGGGGTGGGCGTGAATGGTTTCCGCCAACTGCTTCACAGTAACCCCTGCCTGCATGGCTAGGGCGGCCTCGGCTATGAGATCGGTGGCGTGGGGGCCAACTATATGAACACCCAGTATTCTATCTGTTTCCGGGTCGGCCAGAACCTTTACAAAGCCGTCGGTCTCACCCATGGCCTGGGCCTTGCCGCTGCCCACAAAGGAGAATTTCCCTGTTTTTATTTTGATTCCGGAGCTTTCGGCCTCCTGGGTGGTTAAGCCTACACCGGCCACTTCGGGATGTGTGAATATGCATGACGGAACCACCCGGTAATCCATCAGGCGGGAATGACCCATTATATTATCCACGGCCACCAGCCCCTGGGCAGACGCCACATGGGCCAGTTGAATTTTTCCGGTTATATCACCTATGGCGTAAATTCCCGACACCGTGGTTTCCATTCTGTCGTTAACCAGCACCTGGCCCCGATCACCCACCAACACTCCGGCTGCTTCCAGCCCCAATCCCGTCAGACTGATCACCCGGCCAATGGATATAAGCACCTTATCGGCCAATATCTCTTCCCCGCCCTCCAGCACCACGGTTACCAAATCCGTCTTCCTTATCTCCTGTATTTTCACCCTGGTTCTTATGCTGATGCCCTGCCTCTTCATCAGGCTCTGCATCTGGCGGGAAACGTCCTTATCCATAAGAGAGAGTATGGCGGGCATTATTTCCGCCACCGTGACCTTTGAGCCAAGGGCCGAAAAAATACAGGCAAACTCACTGCCGATAACCCCTCCGCCTATCACCACAAGTCTCCCCGGCGCTCCGGCAAGGTTAAGTGCCTCATTTGAGGTTATAACCATATCTCCGTCATACCCAAAGTCCTTTATCAGCGCCGGCTCTGTCCCGGTGGCCAGAATTATGTTTTCTGCCTCCAGTTCCAGGCTGCCGTCCGTCCCTGTCACCAACACCCTGCCGCTGCCCGACAATCTGGCGGCGCCCTTAAACAAATCCACTTTATTCTTCTTCAGCAAAAATTCTACTCCTTGAACCAGCCTGCTTACCACCTGGTCCTTTCTTTCCATAAGCCGGCTGAAGTCAACCGATACCTCTCCGGTGTCGATGCCAAAATCCTTTGCCCGGTGAATTGTGCGGAGGGCAGAAACCCCGGCCGCCAACGCCTTGGTGGGTATGCATCCCCAATTTAAACAGGCGCCCCCCACGTTACCCTTTTCCACCAGAGCCACCCTGGCCCCCATCCGGGCCGCCCGTATCGCAGCCGCGTACCCGCCCGGACCCCCTCCTATAACAACGACCTTATATGACAATACAAACACCCCGTTTTAAATACTATTATTAAATCTTTATTTTACCACAAAACTACCAAAGTCCACGAAAAAAAACTCATATTTTCCTGGGGCCTGTCCCTTAACTTATTAACTTATTGTTGATGAGGCAACCACTTTCTGTTAGAATATGGCAGGAGGTGTCTTTTTTATGTAGGTCTTGCCGGTACCGGGTACCGAAGTTATTAAGTTATTTTCATAGACAAAGCAAAACCGCCCTCGGCGGTTTTGTCTATTATACGGTTTTGGTGGAGGCGGGCGGCGTTGAATACAACGTCCACAAAGAAATAATAATATCTCTAAAACGCCGGGCGTGTTATAAAAATTCCGCCGCCCGGTGGCCACAGCCATCCTCTCCAGCTCTAATCTTGATAGTCGCCCCAAACTCCGGGAATTAGCCTGGCAACCAACCCGTTAATGTGACGACCCAGCCTTTAGAATGTAGGTGCCGTTCTCTCCAAAAAAAGATAAGGGGCAACCTCAGTTACCCCTTATTTCCAGCCCTGAATTCTGCAGTTACGTCAGCCTGGTCGATCCCATCAGATACCGGTCGCATTCCCGCGCCGCGCCCCGCCCCTCATTGATGGCCCAGATCACCAGGCTTTGGCCGCGGCGCATGTCTCCGGCGGCAAAAACCCCTTTAACACTGGTGGCAAATTTGCCGTATTCCGCCTTTGCGTTAGAGCGTTCATCCCTTTGAACACCAAGCTGTTCTAGAAGATTATCTTCCGGGCCCAAAAAACCCATGGCCAACAGTACCAGTTGGGCGGGCCATGCTTTTTCGGTGCCGGGGATTTCCCTGGGCGAAAGGCGGCCCAGGTCATCTTTTACCCACTCTACATTCACTGTTTGCACTTCTTTCACATTCCCCTGATCATCACCCACAAATCTTTTGGCCGTTATACAATAATGCCTGGGGTCGGCCCCGTAAAGGACGGCTGCCTCATCCTGGCCGTAGTCCACTTTATATATTCTGGGGTACTGCGGCCACGGGTTGTCTGGTCCGCGCTCCGCGGGCGGCTTGGGCATTATCTCAAGCTGGTTGACACTGTTGCATTTGTGGCGCAGGGAGGTGCCCACGCAGTCTGTGCCGGTATCGCCACCGCCTATAACTATGACATCCTTACCCCTGGCTGAAATGAATTTTCCGTCGGTATGGTTGGAGTCCAGCAGGCTTTTGGTATTGGCGCCGAGTACTTCCACGGCCAAATGTATTCCCTTGAGTTCCCGCCCTTCTATGCGTAAGTCCCGGGGCTTTGTGGCTCCCCCGCAGAGAACGGCGGCATCAAATTCCCGTAACAGCTTTTCCGCGGAATAATCCCTGCCCACCTCAGTGTTGGTTACAAAAACAACCCCTTCGGCCGCCATCAGCCTCACCCGCCGCTGAACAACCCCCTTGTCAAGCTTCATGTTGGGGATGCCGTACATCAGGAGGCCGCCGATTCGATCGGCTCTCTCAAAAACAGTTGCCAGATGACCGGCTTTATTCAGCTGATCGGCACAGGCCAGCCCGGAAGGCCCGGATCCAATAACGGCCACCTTTTTACCTGTGCGTTGAAGAGGAGGCCTGGGTAAAATCCACCCTTCCCGGTACGCCTTGTCGATGATGGCACACTCAATGTTCTTTGTGGTCACCGGCGCCGTAGCCAATCCGGCGGTACAGGCGCCCTCACAAAGAGCCGGGCAAACCCTTCCGGTAAATTCAGGAAAGTTATTTGTCTTCAGCAGGCGTCCCAGGGCTTCTTTCCATAGTCCCCGGTAAACCAGTTCGTTCCACTCCGGCATAAGGTTGTGGTTGGGACAACCCGAGGCCATTCCATTAAGCATAATTCCGCTGTGACAAAAGGGTACGCCGCAATCCATACAGCGCGCCGCCTGTTTCCTTAACGCTTCCTCCGGCATGCTGTGGTGAAACTCATTCCAGTCCTCTATGCGCTCCAGTGGATTACGATCCTGAGGGAGTTCCCTCTGATATTCCATAAACCCCATTGGCTTACCCATGGTATTCCCCCCTAATTCCCGCTTATTCGGGAGACATCTTTTAAATTCTCTTCAAAAGCAACCATAATGGCCTCATCGCCGCTCAGTCCCATTTCATGGGCCCGCTCTATGGCCTCCATCATACGCTTGTAGTCCTTCGGAATAACCCGGACAAACTTGGGCGCCAACTGGGTCCAGTTGTCCAGAACCCATTGGGCGCGCTGGCTGCGGGTATATTTCAAATGCTTTTCGATCATTTCTTTTACTTCGTTGATTTCATCGGTTTTTTCCAGTTTTTCCAGCAGCACGGCCTCGATGTTGCAGCGTTGGGGGAATGTTCCGTTTTCGTCCAGTACATAGGCAATGCCGCCGGACATACCGGCCGCGAAATTTCTCCCGGTTGCGCCCAGCACCACCACACGGCCTCCGGTCATATACTCACAGCCGTGGTCGCCCACAGCTTCCACAACGGCCTTCACACCGCTGTTTCTGACACAGAACCGCTCGCCGGCCGCACCCCGGATGTAGGCTTCGCCGGATGTTGCGCCATAGCAGGATACGTTGCCCACGATGATGTTCTCCTCGGGAACAAAGCTGGACCTTTCCGGCGGGAAAGCAACCAGTTTGCCGCCGGAAAGACCTTTGCCAAAGTAATCATTGGCATCGCCTTCCAGTATCATGGTAATGCCTGCGGGAACGAAAGCACCGAAGCTTTGCCCGGCCGTACCTTCGAAATAAAGGCGTATGGTATCTTCCGGCAGCCCTTCCCCGCCATAACGCCTGGTTACCTCGTGGCCTAAAATGGCGCCGACGGTGCGATTGATATTACGAATGGGCAGCCTTGCTTCCACCGGTTCTTTGCGCTCCAGGGCCGGCTGACATATTTCCAGGAGCACCTGTCTGTCCAGAGTTTTTTCCAATCCATGGTTTTGCTGAACCTTGCAATATCTGCCAATGCCTTCCGAAACATCGGGCTTAAAGAGCAGGGCCGAGAGGTCCATTCCCCTGGCCTTCCAGTGGTCAATGGCCTGGCTGACCTCCAGCACATCGGTCCTTCCCACCATCTCGTTAATGGTGCGAAAGCCCAATTGCGCCATAATTTCCCGCATTTCCCGGGCGATAAGCATCATGAAGTTTACCACATGCTGTGGGTCTCCTTTAAACTTCTTACGCAATTCCGGGTTTTGGGTAGCTATACCACAGGGGCAGGTATCCAGATTGCAAACCCGCATCATAACACAGCCCAGAACAACCAGGGGAGCCGTGGCAAAGCCGTATTCTTCGGCGCCCAGAAGGGTTGCGATAACCACGTCACGACCGGTCATCAGCTTGCCGTCGGTTTCCACCACAATCCTATCCCGCAAATCGTTCAGCACCAGTGTTTGATGGGTTTCGGCCACTCCCAGTTCCCACGGAAGCCCCGCATGGCTGAGGCTTGTACGGGGCGAGGCCCCGGTGCCGCCATCGTAACCGCTGATCAGTACCACATCGGCACGCCCCTTGGAAACCCCTGCCGCAATGGTGCCCACTCCCACCTCAGAAACCAGCTTGACGTTTATCCTGGCGTTATGGTTGGCATTCTTGAGGTCATAAATCAATTCGGCCAGATCCTCAATGGAATAAATATCGTGATGGGGAGGGGGAGAGATGAGCCCCACTCCAGCCGTGGTCCCTCTGGCTTTGGCAACCCAGGGATAAACTTTGCGTCCGGGCAGCTGACCCCCTTCGCCGGGTTTTGCTCCCTGGGCCATTTTGATCTGAATCTCATCGGAATTGACCAGATATTCACTGGTGACGCCAAACCTGCCTGAAGCCACCTGCTTGATGGCGCTGCGGCGGGAATCGCCATTGGCATCGGGTATAAAGCGGGCGGGATCTTCTCCGCCTTCACCGGTGTTGCTTTTACCGCCGATACGGTTCATGGCGATGGCCATGCTCTCATGGGCTTCCTTGCTGATAGATCCAAAAGACATGGCCCCGCTCTTAAACCGGCGGCAGATGGCTTCCGCCGGCTCCACTTCCTCGACGGGAACGGGAGACAGATTTGATTTAAAGTTAAAGAGCCCGCGAAGCGTAACTGATTTATGGGTTTCATTCAGTAATGCCGAATACTGCTTAAAAAGGTTGTAGTCATTGTTGCGGCAGGACTGCTGCAACATTACAATGGTTTGCGGATTATATAAATGTTTTACGCCATCATGCCGCCACTGGTAAGCAGAACCGGAATCCAGTATGCTCTCCTGGCCCACCTGTGCGGAAAAAGCCCTCTGGTGCCGTAGTTCGGCCTCCCGGGCGATTTCAGAAAGCCCGATGCCCCCAACCCGGGAAGGAGTCCAGGTAAAGTATTTGTCAATAACTGACTGGTTAATCCCGATAATCTCAAAAATCTGGGCCCCATGGTAACTCTGAATGGCTGAAATGCCGATCTTGGACATCACCTTGACCACACCCTTGGTGACTGCCTTGATGTAGTTTTTCAATGCCTTTTCATAGGTAATGCCGTTCATCACCCCGCTCAGAATCATGTCTTCCAGTGATTCAAAAGCAAGATAAGGATTGACGGCGCTGGCCCCGTAACCAATCAATACCGCGAAATGGTGTACTTCCCGGGGTTCCCCAGTTTCCAGCAGAATGCTGATTCGGGTCCGGGTTCCCTCCCGGATCAAATGGTGATTCAGTCCGGACAAGGCGAGCACAGCGGGAATAGCCGCTTTTTCGCTGTCTACACCGCGATCGGATAAAATAAGTATGTTTGCGCCCAGTGCAATGGCCCGGTCGGCCTCTTTGCACAGATCCTCCAGGGCATTTTCCATTCCCAGGCTGCCTTCAGCCACATTGAACAGGATGGGCAGGGTTTCCGTTTTAAAACCTTCACGCTCTATATGCCGTATTTTTGCCAGCTCTTCATTGCTCAGAATTGGTGTTTTCAGCGTAATCTGGCGGCAGCTGTCCGGCTCCGGCTTGATCAGGTTCTTCTCGGGGCCGATGGTTCTTTCCCAGGAAACAATAATTTCTTCCCGGTTGGCGTCAATGGGAGGGTTGGTTACCTGGGCAAACAACTGTTTAAAATAATTGTATAAAAGCTGGGGCTGTTCCGATAACACGGCCAGCGAGGAGTCGATGCCCATGGAGCCCACCGATTCAACTCCATTTTTGGCCATTGGCTCCAACAGTTTGGTAAGCTCTTCAAAGGTGTAGCCGAAGGCTTGCTGGCGCCGGATTACAGTTTCATGATCAGGCGGCACAGCCCCGGGGGCCGGCGGCAGATCTTCCAGTCCCGCCAGATGCTCATCCAGCCACTGGCGGTAAGGCTGGTCTGTGGCAATACGATGTTTTAACTCTTGATCAGAAACAATCCTGCCCTCTTCGGTATCAACCAGCAGCATACGCCCCGGACGAAGCCGATCTTTAATCAGCACATTTTCCGGAGGAATATCCAGCACGCCCACCTCCGAGGCCAGAACTATCAAATCGTCCTTGGTGACATAGTAGCGTGAAGGCCGCAAGCCGTTCCGGTCCAGCACTGCGCCAACAATTTTCCCGTCTGTAAAGGCAATGGCGGCAGGGCCGTCCCATGGCTCCATCAAACAACTGTGATATTGATAAAAGGCTTTCTTTTCATCACTCATACTTTCATGGTTTGACCACGGTTCCGGAATCATCATCATGGCCACGTGAGGCAGGGACCGACCGGCCAGATGCAGGAATTCCATACAGTTATCAAACATACCTGAATCACTGCCATCCTGATCAATTACCGGAAGTAGCTTGGCCAAATCTTCGCCGAACAGTTCCGACCGGCACATGGCCTGGCGGGCATGCATCCAGTTTATGTTCCCCCGCAGGGTGTTGATCTCCCCGTTATGGATTGCATAACGGTATGGGTGAGCCCTTTCCCAACTGGGGAAGGTATTGGTGCTGAACCTGGAGTGAACCAGGGCAATGGCTGTTTCCATATCCAGGTCATTTAAATCAAGGAAAAAAGCGCTCAACTGTTCCGGGGTAAGCATCCCCTTGTAAACAATGGTGCGCGATGATAAACTGGCAAAATAGAAGGTTTCCCCTTCCCGGAGGCAGGAGCCGTGAACCTCTTTTTTAGCGCGCTTTCGAATGACGTACAGCTTGCGTTCAAAGGCCATCTCATCCTCTATTTGCGGATTCCGGGCAATAAATACCTGCCTTATAACGGGCTGAGACAACCTGGCTGTCTCGCCAAGAGCGTAATCATTAACGGGAACGGTTCGCCACCCCAGAAGGGTCAGGCCTTCCTCCCGGATAACCCTTTCCAGGATTTCTTCACATGCCTTTTGAAGGGCAGCGGCCCGGGGCAGGAAAAGCATACCAACGCCGTAACTGCCGGCGAGAGGAAGGTGTATGCCTGTTATTGCGCATTTCTTTTCAAAAAAAGTATGCGGAATCTGCATCAAAATACCTGCTCCGTCACCGGTATTTGTCTCCGACCCCCTGGCTCCGCGGTGGTCAAGATTTACAAGAGTGGTAAGCGCCTGGCGCACAATCTCGTTTGATTTCTTTCCTTTGATATTGGCCACAAACCCAATGCCGCAGGCATCATGTTCAAATCTGGGGTCATAAAGACCCTGCTTAGGGGGTAAACCATTAATTTTCATTGTTATGCAACCTCCTGTGCCGCTTTCCCACCTCAGGCGGAGACGGATTAGCCGTTAAAATGTGATTTATCCCTTCCGGGATAAAAAAAACCCACCGCACAAACATGGTGTCTATAACCATGTCTTTACGGCGAGCTTCATTGCCCTTTCAATATTCCCCGGCACTTCATCGGGCCGGAATTATTAAGCTATGGGGTATCTCTCTTAAAATTTGGTCAGGTATTCTTCAATCTCCCAGGGGTGAACCTGTACACGATACCTGTCCCACTCTATCTTTTTGGCTTCTGCAAACCTTTCCAGCACATGAGATCCAAGGGCTTCCATTATGACACTGTCCCTGCCCAGTTCCTTCAGGGACTCCTCCATGCTGCCGGGAAGGCTGCCAATCCCCAGTTCCCTGCGCTCACCATCAGTCATTTCGTAAATATTCCTGTCGCAGGGTGGTGGGGGCATAATCTTCTTCTTAATTCCGTCCAGCCCGGCCTTAAGGCATACAGCCAGGGCCAGGTACGGGTTGCAAGAGGGATCCGGGCTGCGCAGTTCGATACGGGTGGACAACCCTCTTTTGGCCGGAACCCGGATTAAAGGACTCCTGTTTTTATAGGACCAAGCCACGTAAACAGGTGCCTCGTAGCCGGACACCAACCTTTTGTACGAGTTTATATTGGGGTTGGTTATGGCGGTTATGGCCTTTATATGTTCCATGATCCCGCCCACATAATGCAACGCCGTATCACTGAGCTGATGGGCAGTTCCCGGATCATAAAAGGCATTTTTCCCGTTTTGCATAAGAGATTGGTTGAGATGCATGCCTGACCCGGCTATGCCGAATATGGGCTTGGGCATGAAGGTGGCGTGCAGTCCATGTCTTTGGGCAATGGTACGCACCACAAATTTAAAGGTTACAACCTTGTCTGCAATATCCACTGCGTCCGAGTATTTAAAATCTATCTCATGCTGGCCCGGAGCCACCTCGTGGTGGGAGGCCTCGATTTCAAAACCCATCTGTTCCAGGGTCATAACCATGTCCCTGCGGGCGTTCTCACCCAGATCCACCGGGGTAAGATCGAAATATCCGGCCCTGTCATGGGTGATGGTGGTGGGTCTGCCTTCATTGTCTACGTGAAAGAGGAAAAACTCGGCTTCGGGTCCCACATTCATGGAATATCCCAGTTCTTTAGCTTCGACGGCAGCCCTTTTCAGCACATACCGGGGGTCGCCGGTAAAGGGGGTCCCGTCAGGGTTATATATATCACAGATCAACCTGGCTACCGCGCCCTCCTTGGGCCTCCATGGAAACACCACAAAGGTGGATGGGTCCGGCCTCAGGTACATATCCGATTCTTCAATACGGACAAAACCTTCAATGGATGAGCCGTCAAACATCAATTCCCCATCCAGGGCCTTATCAAGCTGCTCCACCGTAATGGAAACATTCTTCAGCACTCCGAATATATCGGTAAACTGAAGCCTTACAAACTTGACGCCCATTTCCTTGGCTAAACTGCGCACATCGTCGTTCGTCAATTGAGCCACCTGCATTAACACCTCTTCAATTTTATTAAGGGTCTCTAAATAAAAAAAGGCCGGAACGGCAGGGAAATAAAAACTGTATCACAGTCCTGCTCATGG
Source organism: Peptococcaceae bacterium BRH_c4a (assembly GCA_000961585.1). Classification (GTDB taxonomy): domain Bacteria; phylum Bacillota; class Desulfotomaculia; order Desulfotomaculales; family Desulfocucumaceae; genus BRHc4a. Next base: position 85,867 of record LADN01000068.1, read on the forward strand.
CCTCGTTGCCCTTCAAGCTCGTGGCACCACGCTGTACCACAGTATTATTAACTTGTCTTGAATAAGTATAGCACAACTCGACAAAAAAGAAAGGGGTTTTTTCAGCCCTTTCTGACAAAAAAATCTCCGGCAATCTGCCGGAGATTTCAAGTCGTCAGTCGTCGGTCGTCTGACGTCGGTATTTAACTGACGACTAAAATTTCGACAGGTATTCATCCACTTCCCAGGCATGGACCTGAACCCGGAAGGAATCCCATTCCTTCATTTTAGCCTCTATGAATTTATCAAATATATGACCGCCAAGGGCTGACTTGATTACCTCATCCGAGGACAGTTCCTGCACGGCTTCCAGCAGACTGGCCGGGAGACTGTCAATTCCAAGCTCGCGGCGATCACTTTCGGTCATGTGATAGATGTTACGGTCGCAGGGCGCCGGGGGCTGTATCTTGTTCTTGATTCCGTCCAGTCCAGCTTTCAGGGTGGCTGCAATGGCCAGGTACGGGTTGCAGGAAGGATCCGGGTTCCTCAGCTCCAGTCTGGTGGACAAACCTCTTTTAGCCGGCACACGGATTAACGGGCTGCGGTTGCGGCCGGACCAAGCAATGTAAACCGGGGCCTCGTAGCCGGGAACCAGCCGCTTGTATGAGTTCACCGTGGGGTTGGTAATGGCGGCAAAGGCCCTGGCGTGCTTCATCAGCCCACCGATGTAATACCTGGCGATTTCACTGAGACCGTCGGAGCTGTCCGCATCATAGAATGCATTCTTGCTGCCTTCAAACAGTGACTGGTGGCAGTGCATGCCGCTGCCGTTGATGCCGAAAATGGGCTTGGGCATAAAGGTGGCGTGCAGTCCGTGCCGCTGAGCTATCGTCCTTACCACAAACTTGAAGGTAACGATCTTATCGGCCACGTCCAGTGCATCGTCATATTTGAAATCGATCTCGTGCTGCCCGGGGGCCACCTCGTGGTGGGAGGCCTCAATCTCAAAGCCCATTTCCTCCAGGGTTAACACCATTGAACGCCGGGCGTTTTCACCCATGTCCACCGGGGTAAGATCAAAATATCCGGCATTGTCATGGGTTTTAGTGGTGGGTTGTCCGTTTTCATCAACCTGGAACAGGAAGAATTCGGCCTCCGGCCCTACTTTCATTGTATATCCCAGATCGGCGGCCTCAGCCAGAGCCTTCTTCAGAGCATTACGGGGGCATCCGTCAAAGGGAGTCCCGTCCGGATTGTATACATCGCACATCAGGCGGGCCACTGCGCCTTCTCTGGGCCTCCAGGGAAATACCACAAAGGTGTCTGGATCCGGCCTCAGGTACATATCTGATTCCTCAATGCGGACAAAGCCTTCGATGGATGATCCGTCAAACATGAGCTCGCCGTCCAGCGCCTTTTCCAGTTGCTCCACTGTAATAGCCACGTTCTTCAGCACGCCCAGAATGTCAGTGAACTGCAGGCGTATGAATTTGACTTGCGCCTCCCTGGCCTTGGCCAGTATTTCATTTTTAATTGCGGTCTCCACTGAAAATACCACCTTCCATGTTTTTTGCTTTATTAAATTAAAGCGCCCTCTGCAGGGCGTGAAAAAACAATCACACTCTGTAGAGGGCACCTTTGCCCGCCTGCCGGCACATCATCGCGCCAGCTTTTATTAACTTTTATATTACCGCTTATTCTTTGAGGTTCTGGGCCAGTATCACAGCTTCGGCCACCTGCCGCATGGATATTCGTTTATTCATGCTCTGCTTCTGCATTCTGCGGAAGGCCTCGGCCTCTGATAAACCCATGGTTTCCATCATAATACCCTTGGCTTTCTCCAAAAGCTTTCTAGTCTCCAGAAGTTCTTTCAATTCCTTTAACTTGCCCTCCAGTTGGACTACCTCGCCGTAAGTGGCAAGGGCCAGCTCAATGGCCGGCAATATGCCGGCCTCATCCACCGGCTTGGTCAAAAGTGCGGAGATCCGGGCTTCCTTTGCCCTCTCCACCATTGCCTGGGTATAAGCCGCAGTTAAAACCACCACCGGGGCCAGTTTGTCCTCGTGTATTATTTTTGCTACCTCAAAGCCATCCATCCCCACAATGGCAGAGTCCAAAATCACCAGCTCGGGCTGCCGTGTCCTTACCATTTTCAAAGCATTGAGACCATCGCCGGTCTCCCCCACCACCCAATAACCAAGTTTGGTGAGCATAGATTTTAGATTTTTTCTCGAGACGGCATCACTGTCCACCAGTACAATTCTCTGCTCAGCCATGGAGTCTGCCCCCGTAATTCAAGATATGGTATTATGCCATCACCATTGTGTGATCATTCTTTCTGGAAACACAATTAAAAAATGCCCTTTCAGGAACCGATAACGATCCCTGAGAGGGCAACTCTGCCAGTTAAATTAGATACACCCTTGTATCTACATTATCCTTTTGGATGAGTTAATTATAACCTCACATAGGAAACATGACAACAGTTTTTTTTGCTAACCTAAAATTTGTTCCACTTCGTCGGCATCGGCCTCCATCACATACTTGATTCCGGTAATTTCGGCAGCCTCCCTGGTAAGTGAAACAAGGTCGTCCCTGGTGATGTGCTGTAAACCGAACTTGCGGGCGCCGCACATGAACTGGCGCAACCCCTGGGCCAGACGCTCGTAATATGAGTATACGCCGATGGCTCCAACGGGTAGCCTGTTATAATCATCAGCTCCCAGCTTTTCCTTCAGCTCGCTGGCCGAAACGAAAATCTGTTCCAGTGTTTCGCCATATTTTTTGTACTCGTTGGGAACCTTACCGGATCTGATGGCCTCGCCCACGGTTTTGCCAACCATGGCGGCGGACAGAGCCGAGCGGGCCATGCCAACGCACTTAACGTAGGGTGCGCCCATGGCAATTCCTTTGAACATATGGTCTTCCAGGGCGAAGCCGCCGGCGATGGCCACAGGGGGCACATAGGCGCCCCTGGCAGCCAGTTTATCCAGGTACTTGACCAGCAGGGCCTGAATATATACAGTGGGAACTCCCCACTCGTTCATCATTCTCCAGGGGCTCATTCCGGTACCGCCACCGGCGCCGTCAACGGTCAGAAGATCCAATTTTGCATCAGAGGCATATTTTACTGCCCTGGCCAGGTCGGCCGGACGATAGGCTCCGGTCTTAAGGAAAACATACTTGGCCCCGCAGTTGCGCAGCACTTCAACCCTGGACATAAAGGACTCGTACTCCACCATACCAATGCGGGAGTGGCGCTCAAACTCACTGAATGCGCCGGCTTTGTATGCTTCCTGCACCTTCGGGTCCTCGGGGTTGGGCAATACGATATAGCCCCTGGACTTCAGTTGCAACGCCCGCTCCAGGGTGTTCAGCTTAACTTCTCCGCCGATATCCTTTGCTCCCTGGCCCCACTTCAGTTCCACGGCATCAACGCCTAATTTCTCCAGGGCATACTCCTGCACACCCAGTGTGGTATCCTCCACGTTGGCCTGAACTGCTATGAAGCCCTTGCCGTTGTACCAATTCTGGAAGTCCTTGACCCGGCGGGCCAGATTAGGGGAATGCACTACTTTTCCGTTCTTTATTTCCACGTTGGGGTCCATAGCGCAAACATTCTCACCAATGGCAATACCACAGCCTGATATAGCTGTTCCAGCAGCCAGGTGGTCCCAATTATCAGCGGCAACATTGGTGGAGCCCATGGCGGCAACGACTATGGGCAGGTCCAGTTTTATCTGGCCGCTTGAACCCAGCGCAGTGGTAAGATCCACAGCCGGGAAAATGGCTTTCTCGGGGTCTGGCTCAATGCCGATGGCGCCAACGGCGGTCCCCATTATATTAAAATGGGAGTAGTCCACAGGATAGTCTTTTTCCGAGGCGGCAGTAATCTTTCCAAAGGGCTGGGGATACAGCACCTCTTTGGCCCGTATGGCCGATTTTCCCACTTCACACAGTCCGGGACAACCGTCCAGGCAAGTGACACACATTCCGCTGTAAGGACATTTGCTTTCCCCGGTGCGGGTGCGGGTAAGGGTTGCTGCAGTGGCGTTGATACCTTTACTAAAACTCATTTGCGTTCCATCCTCCTATTTAATAATTGGTCAGATACTCATCGGTCTCCCATTTATGCACAGTGGACTGGTACCTTTCCCATTCTTCTTCCTTTGAATGGCTAAAGCGGCTGAAAATCCTTTCACCCAGAGCCTCCCGAATCACCGGGTCACCGGCCAGAGCCATTAAGGCCCCTTCCAGATTCCGGGGCAGACCCTCCTTCCTTACAAGCACCCTCAGTGTCCGGCTTTCCAGGGAGACCTGATCCTGGGGTTCCGGCAGGGAAACCTGGCGGTTCATTCCGTCCAGTCCAGCCTTCAGGCAGACTGCCAGGGTTAGATAGGGATTGCAGGACGGGTCGGGGCTCCTCAGAACAATCCTGGCACCCTCTCCCCTTTCGGCGGGAACCCTGATCATGGTGCTTCTGTTCTGGCGGGACCAGGCCGCCAGAACGGGTGCCAGGTCACCGGCAATCAGGCGCTTGTAGCTGTTGATGGTGGGATTGGCCACCGCTGTGATGGCCCCGGCGTGATCCAGAATACCACCGATGCAGCCGTGGGCCTCGGGACTGAGATGATATTTCCCTTCACCATGAAAAATATTATTACCCTGTTTTTTCAGGGAGAGGTGCAGGTTCATCCCTGAACCATTACAACCACCCAGGGGCCGGGGCATAAAGGATGCGTGAAGCCCGTGCCTCTGGGCAATGGTTCTGACAACAAACTTAAAGGTGGCTATATTATCAGCCATGGCCAGGGCTGATTCTTCCTTTAAAAAAATTTCATGCTGTCCCGGACCTATCTCATGAAAAGATGTGGCCACATCAAATCCCATTTCCTGAAGGGTTAGCACCATATCCCGCCTGGCGTTCTCCCCCTTGTCCACCGGTGTAAGATCGCAGTAGCCGGCAAGGTCGTGGGTGTGCCCTGTGGGACGTCCCTGATCATCCACATGAAAAAGATAAAATTCTATTTCGGCGGCCACCATTGCCGAAAGGCCCAAATCCGAATACTCCCCCAACACCTTCCTGAGGGCCATCCGGGGGCATCCGTCGAAGGTGCTGCCGTCAGGCTGGCTTATATCGCAGATAAGCCTGGCCACAGCTCCCTCCCTGGGCCTCCAGGGAAAAACCACAAATGTTGACGGATCCGGCACCAGATATATATCCGACTCCCTGTTTCCCACAAAGCCCTCTATCACAGAGCTGTCAAACATTACCCTGCCTTCCAGGGCCGTCCCCAGTTCCTCCACCGTCACCGCAATATTTTTCAAAAAGCCCGGTATGCTGGTGAACTGAAGCCTGACAAACTTTACATTCTGTTCCCTTACTTTGTCCAGTATGTCTTCCTTGCTGAAGGCCCTCACAAACCGCAGACACCTCCAATAAAAAAATAAAAAGCCCTGCACAGGCTTCCAGTGAAACCTGCGCAGGACCTCATTGCCCTGAGTGAACTATACATCAGTTAGTATATAATAAAAACCATTTTCAAATCAACAGTTTGAGTAAAAATATACTGTATACACATTCTCGGCATACATTCACTTAACCACCCTGCTGATAATACCTTATTAACTCCCTGGCCACCTTCACCAAGGTAACACACTTATCCATACTCATTTTTTGAATATGTTTATATGCTTCCCTTTCAGTCATCTTTTTTCTCTCCATGAGGATCCCCTTGGCCCTCTCCACTATCTTCCTGTTCTCCAGCTCCTGACGGACTTCCTTCAATTCCTTTTCCAGCTTCATGGCCCGGTCAAAATTTGCCAGGGCCGTTTCTATCACCGGCCGCACAGTGCCGTCATGAAGGGGCTTTAATAAAACACCATATACTCCCGGCAGGCGGGCCAAATCCTCAATCTCCCTCCGGACCTGGGAAACAATGGCCACCACCGGGGCCACCCTGTGCTCGTCTATGATCCCTGTAATGTCGATACCTTCACTGCCGGGGATGTGCGGGTCCATCACCACCACGTGGGGATCGGCCTGAAAGATCATCTGAAGCAGTATTCTTGCATCGGTGGCCTCCCCCACCACAAGGTAATCGGCATGGCGAAAGGCTTCTCTTAAACTTCGGCGATACACTGCATCGGTATCAGCAATCACTATCCGGGTTCCAAACATCCTGCCGCACCCCTATGGTTCGTAAATAAGACTAATTTTAACACGGCATCCCGCATTAGAATACCCCTAATAAATAACCGCCTTGTCGGCGGTGCCGTCTTGCAGACGGCGGAATCCAGGAGCCAGAAGCCAGAAGCCAGAATGGTGACAGCATGCTTTAAAAGCGACCCCGGAGCGACCCCGGAAAAACTCCGGGCTTGCATAAAAATGCTTTGGTGCTTTAATGCTTTAATGCGTCATATACTTTCCTAAGCGATAAAAAACGCCCTGTAGGGCGTTGCCGTCTTGCAAACGGCGGAATACAGGAGTCAGGAGCCAGGAGCCAGAATAGTGACAGCCTGCCTTAAAAGCGACCCTCAAGCGACCCCACAGCGACATGCAGTGAGGGGGGTCCGTGCGGAATGTACCGGAGGCTGCTACTGTCTCTTAACGACCGAGCCTACGAATTTGGAGGTTAGATGTTGGAAGTCGGAAGTCGGATTAAGCTAGAAATGGCTCTGAGGTCATTTCCTACAAGTTTTCTAACCTCTAACCTCTAACCTCTGGCCTCCCACCTCCAAAATGGTCGGCATTCCGTTGGCGACCGAGTTTAGAGACAGTTGCAGCAGGAGGTAATGCAGGCCGGACTTAAATCGCTCCGCCTACCCATTAGCGACAATGCAGCGACCCTCAAGTGACCCCGGAGCGACCCCGGAAAAACTCTGGGCTACGTAGAAATGCTTTGGCGATTTAGCACTTTAATGCTTTAATGCGTCATATACTTTCCTAAGCGGTAAAAAAACGCCCTGACGGGCGTTGCCGGCTAAGGAAAGGGGACACAACTCTCTAGTGTGACTGCAATTACCGCTGATTTTTCTGAGTTCTCATATACAAAAACAAAAGGCTGTTGACCGGAAAAACGGTCAACAGCCTGCGCCTTACTAAGGCCTTTAATGTTTAACTATACAGGCAGTTTAAGGTCATACCCTGGACCATCCGGTGCACCCTCCCTTGCAGTGGGCTACCTGGCGAATCATCCATTGCTTCCGCATCATAATTCATCACCTCCCGATATAAATCACTAATAATTATACTTATATTCTCAGACCCTGGTCAATTCCTCTTTTGATCTGAAAAATTCTTCCTTTGTAATTTCACCCCTGGCATACCGGCTATTCAGACATCCGGGCCGCAAACAAGCGACCCCCGGGGAGAATGAAAGCTGATATTACTGCTGATATTTCTGAGTTCTGATAGCTGACGGCTGATAGCTGTTTCCGGGGCGGAATTAATACCCGGACTGTCACCATCTTTATTCAGGTTTTAACCTCAAGCAAAAATTGAAGACTGCCCCCTGCCCGGGAACACTTTCCACACCTACACTGCCACCCATGTTTTCAACCAGCCTTTTTACCGTTGCCAGCCCCAGCCCGGTACCCCCCACATCATTCCTGGCCCTGGATTTGTCAACCTTATAAAACTTTTCCCAGATCAAATCCTGCTGGTCCGGTGGTAATCCCGGCCCGCTATCGGTTACTTTCACGCAGGCGAAAGGATCTTCCCGATAAACATAAACACCTATCCTTCCCCCGCAAGGGGTGTGCCTCAGGGCGTTTTCAACAAGGTTGGCGACCACCTGCTCCAGGCGGTCGGGATTAGCCCTCACAAGCAGCAGGCTGCCGGTAACGTCCAGGGAAAGTTCAACACCTTTTGCTTCAGCCAGAACCCGCATTTTATCAACCGCATCAGCCATTACCGGTATGACGTCAAAATCCCTCAGCTCAATGTGCTCCTGGCCTGACTCAATCCTTCTCAAATCAAGCAGGTCGGAAATAAGCCTTTTAATCCTGCCCGATTCATTGACAATACCGGCTAAACAATCCCTACGCTCTTCCTCAGACCCGGCAACATTGTCCTGCAATGCTTCGGCATAACCCTGGATGATGGTTAGCGGTGTTCTCAGTTCATGGGACACCCCGGCCACAAAATCCTTCCTAGTCTTGTCCAGCCTTTCCAGAGCGGCTATTTTTTCCTGAAGCTCGTCGGAAAGCTTGTTCAATGAAGCGGCCAGATCACCAATCTCATCCCCCGACCTCACCTCAATTTTTTTCGAGAAATCTCCGCCGGACAGTCCAAGGGCGACACTTTTCATCTGTATCAAAGGTCTGGAAAGTGATCTGGAGAAAAGCAGGCTCAGAAAGGTGGCCAGCGTAATACCTCCCAGGCCCACGTTGACAATAACCCTTTGAAAGTCCAACACCTGGCCTTCAATGGCCGCCATGGAATGACTGACAATCACCGCCCCGCTGATAATCCCCCCGGTCTTCACCGGAACGGCCACAGACAGCACCTCGGTGCTGATAATCTGGTTCATGCCCCTGAAAACCAGGGATTCCCCTGACAGAACCTTATTTAAATCCTCAGGGCCGATAAGATCCCCGTGGTGGCCAATAATACTGGTGCCACGGGTGGCAGGATCCGCCGAGGACATGTCCATGCCCATACCCTGGCACTCTTCAATAAATCCCTTACTGTCCACCAGCATTATATTCGTATTGGTCATATCCGAAAGCAGGGATATTTTTTCACGGATATCCTTGCCGGAGCTGACGGTCCCGGCAATATCGTAGCCCTGACGATAAATATGGTCCATTTGCTGCCTGTAATATATTTTTTTGATAAAATTGCTCTGCACCATGCCGGTAACCCAGGTGATTATCAGCACCAGCATTACCATGGCCAGCCACAGCTTGACCACTATGCTCTTTTTGAAAAAGTTCATTCCGCCACCTCGTATTTATAGCCAACACCCCATACAGTCCGTATTATCTCGGGGCAGCCCGGGACCTTGCCCAGTTTGTCTCTAAGCCTGTTCACATGGGTATCCACCGTCCTGGTGTCCCCAAAATAGTCAAAGCCCCACACACCCTGGAGCAGATCATCCCTGGTGAATACCCTTCCCGGGTGTTTAACCATAAGCTGCAGCAAGTCAAATTCCTTCACCGTAAGGGTCACCGGATGCCCGGATATGGTCACGCTGCGGGTCTCAGCATTAATTTCAATAAGTTTATTGACAATCCCATCCGGCTTCCCCACAAGGCCGGTATTGTGTCCGGAAGCCCCGGCGGTTCGGCGGAGCACCGCCTTAATCCGGGCCAGAAGCTCCCTGGGGCTGAAAGGTTTAACCATATAGTCATCAGCCCCCATCTCCAGTCCCACCACGCAGTCAACTTCATCTTCCCTGGCGGTGAGCATTATTATGGGGACCCCCCACCTGGATCTCACTTCCCGGCAAACGGTCCATCCGTCCACCTCTGGCATCATGATGTCCAGTATAATCAGATCAAATTGCTCCCCGTCTATAATTTCAAGGGCCTGTTTCCCGTCAGCCGCCTCCTTTACGGTAAAACCTTCCCTGGCCAGATACATTCTGACTATATTACGTATTTGATCCTCATCATCAACAATAAGTATTTTCATATCTCTTGACCCTCTTCACAATAGAATTAACCCCCGGACGAAACGCCAAGGGGTCTAAGGGTATGTTAACTTAATCCATGTGGCATTGTCAAGAAAAAACAATATTATCCACCAATGTCACATCGGGGCAGGTGTGCATATATTAAATACCGACGCAGAAGAAACCAAAAGGCAGGATCGGTGTTAGCAGGCGTATTATTTAAAACAAGGAGGTTAAGAACGTATGAGCAAAGGCAGGCTCAAAAAGGTTTTTCCCGGGGGCAATACCAGTAAGGGGTTTCATTCCTTTTACGACTACATCATTGAACCTGACGCCACCAGGATATTTGTGATCAAGGGAGGCCCCGGAGTAGGCAAATCCAGTTTCATGAGAAAAATAGGAGAGGCCATGCTGGAGAAGGGGTATGACGTAGAGTTCCACTGCTGCTCCTCGGATAACGGCTCCCTGGACGGACTGGTCATTCCGTCCATTCGGGTTGCCCTACTGGACGGCACCGCCCCCCATGTTGTCGATCCCAAGAACCCGGGGGCAGTGGATGAAATAATTCACCTGGGAGATCACTGGAACGCCAAGGGTCTGGTGGGCAATAAAGCGGAAATTCTGGAATCCAACCGGGAAGTGGGGAGGCTTTTCCGCCGGGCCTACGGCTTCCTGTCCAGCGCCAAGATTTTCCTGGATCAGGTGGAGTCTTACTACCAGGATACCAGGGCACTGGATGTGGGCGCACTGGATAACATGTGCCTGGATCTGACCCACGAGATATTCGAGGCTAAAAGCCGGCAGACCGACAAGCCCAGAGCCAGACACCTTTTTATCACCGCCATCACCCCGGACGGATCGGTAAGCCACCTGGAGACCGTGGTGGGGCATCTGGCCAAAAGATATATCATCAGCGGCGATGACGGCACAGGAAAGAGCACCATGGTGAAGAGGCTGGCAGACGCCGCCATGATGCGGGGATTCAACGTGGAGGCCTACCACTGCGCCCTGACCCCGGAAAATATAGACCACCTGGTCATCCCGGCCCTGGACATAGCCGTCATCAACTCGGTGGAACCCCACTTCTACGCGCCCCGGGAAGGAGACATGGTCATAGACACCATGCAGTTTGTCAACCCGTTGCTAAATACCCAGTACCTAGCCGAAAAAACCACCGCCCGGGAAATGTACCGCCGCAGCATGGAACTGGCCATAGAGTTCATTTCCAAGGCCAAGGCCGAACACGACCGCATGGAAACATTCTACGTCCCCTATATGAGATTTGACGAAATAAACGCCAGGCGGGAGAAGACAATGGCCAGGATTCTGGATATGGCCGAAGGGTGTAAGGAAAGGGGACACACCTCTCTAGTGTGACTGCCTCTGGGGGTCGGAGGAATGTCCCCGATGCTAGAAAGGGGACACACCTCTCCAGTATGACTGCCTCCGGGGGTCAAAGGAATGTCCCCGATGCTTAGAGCTGTTGATTGAAAAGTGAGGGGCGAGATACATTACCCACGAGAATCCCACCTCCCACCTATCGCCTCTCACTATTAAAATAGAACCCCGGAACTGAAAGTCCTGGGGGTTCTTATAAGGAATACTTATTGCAAAGGGATTACATAAGCTTTTGCATCTCCTAAGACCTTAGGTATCTGTCCTATCTTCCAGCCGGAATTTGTTGTTTCCAGGTATAAATATTTTTTTCCATCATGCTGATAATAGGCGCCCTTAGCATCTGCCGGGGCGAGAACGCCCACGGCAGCATGATATTCCCCGGGAAGAAAGAGCAAAGCTGAACCATGGCCCAATTTCCTTAATAAGACAGCAGTTAAAAGAGCGGTATCCTCGCAATCCCCCCCTCTATCCAGCAGCGTTTCAACCGGATACTTGGGATATTCCTTTTGGAAAGCTGAAGCTTTATCACTTACATATGGCAAGCCCTGTACAAAAGACACAACAAATTCAATTGTTTTGGCTTCATCGTAGCCTTCCTTTGCTGCAGAATTCATTAGAGCACTAACAATGGCAGATATTATTTTATCTCCGTCAGGGTCTGATGTATATGTATAGACTTGGTTAACAATATCATGTGTCCTTGGATTTAAGAAAGGGTGGGGCTTTTTCCTGTAGTAGTTTAGATTTTCAATTGGTGTATGAAAAGGGCCCAAAGTAAATTCACGGCCTTCAAAAGTCCATGTATACATCACATAAAAAGTATTGTGACGAGTGTCGGATTTTGGCAAAAAACTTATTGTTCTTCTGGGAATATTTGTTGAACCAGAACTAAGATTACCCGTGGAATATATATAAACCGTTTTTGAGCTGTCATCGTATATAACCCGGCAGCCCAGTTCCTGAACCATAAACCTCAGCGGCACCAAGATCCTGCCTTTAGCCTGAACCGGCGGCATGTCTAATATCTTTTTGACACCATTTACTGAATAGAGGCGCTTATCAACATACATCACTATGGACACATTGTCACGGTTTATTCTCACCTCATTGGGGTCCTGCCAGGCCACCTCACAACCCAGGGACTCGGCCAGGTTTCTCACCGGCACCATAACCCTCCTGCCGCCTTTTATGTAGGGAGGCACATCAAAGGTCATGGGTTTCCCGTCAAATACCACACTGATTTCTTCGGTTTTATCCTCTTCCTGCATCTTAAGCTTATTGAGGTCAGTGCTGTTCCACCGGGTAAGCGGCGGAATACTGATGGGCACATTGCTGTCGTTTTTTATGAAGGTATCCACCTGCACGGCCAGATTTCCCAGTGTGTTTCCTTCTTTATCCTTCATATTAAACTCAACAAGGTCATTTTCTTTAA
>LADN01000064.1 GCA_000961585.1 Peptococcaceae bacterium BRH_c4a
TCTGGTCAGTTGGTTGTATTCTGGTTGGTATTCATAACTGGCGGTCAGTCCGTTGGCGGTGATTTTGGTGAGGTTGTTGCTGGTATCGTACTGGTGTTCGGTCTTGCTCCCGTCTGGCTCTGTTATGCCGGTCAGGTTGCCGGCGCTGTCCCAGGTGTAGCCGGTTATGTTGTGAAGGGGGTCTTCTATGCTGGTGATGTTTTTGTTTTGGTCGTAGGTGTAGGTTGTTGTGTCGCCGTTTATGTCGCTGACTGTTGTTTTGTTTTGGTCGGGGTGGTAGGTGTAGGTGCGTTGGTCATCTCCTCCTGTACGGACGGTCTGGGTGACTTTTCCCTCTCCGTCGTAGGTGTAGGTGATGGTCTGGCCAAGGGCGTCGGTATAGCCGGTGAGCCGGTGGGAGCTGTCATAGGAGTGGTATTCAACCGCTCCATCCAGCCCGTTAACTTGGATTAAATTGTTGTTTCCATCGTAGGCATAGCTAACAGTCCGGCCCACAGTGGAATATCGGGGCCTGTCCCTTAACTTGTTAACTTATTGCTTATTGATCGTCTTGTTAATGTACTTGAATACAGTCACCGAAGAAACTCCAATGTAGCAGGCAGACTATTTCTTTTAGTGATTTTCTGCCTCCGGTAACCTTTTGGATTTCAATCTGGCCCTGTATTTTGTACAGGCAGTTTTATCTCAGCGGATGACGCTTTCCAGTACCCTCAGCAAGGTTTGGTTTTCGGCCCTGTTTCTGACGGCAAGCCTTATGCAGGGTATCTCCAGGCCGTGAAAGTTGGAGCAATTTCTTGCCAGTATTCCCCGTCTGCCCATTTTTTCAACCAGGCTGCCGGGGGCAAGACCTGTGCCTGATATATCCACCAGCAAAAAATTTGCCGCCGAAGGTAGTGGCTTAATACCGGGAATTGAGAGAAGTTCCGAAAAAAGATATGATCTCTCCTCCAGTACAGTCCTCAGAGTATCCTCCATATGCTTTTTGTCTTTGAGGGCGGCTTCCCCGGCCACCCTGGCCAGTGTATTCACACTCCAGGGGTCCTTCAGCCTCTTCAGGCGATCAATTGTTTCCGGCCCGGCCACAGCGGCCCCCAGCCTTAATCCCGGAATGCCGAAAAATTTGGTCATGGAGTACAGCGCCACCAGGCCGGGGCGCGTACAGGCCAGGGACATCAGGCTGAATTTTTCCCTGCCCGGCACAAAATCCATAAAGGCTTCATCCACCACGACAACCGACCCGGCTGCCTTGGCGGCCTCCAGCAGGGGAAACAGGGCTGGAAGGTCAAGCAAATGCCCGGTGGGGTTGTTGGGGTTGCACAGGAATACGGCGTCACAGCCGAGTAAATGATTTGCGGCCTTCTCTGCCAGGAGCGCCGGGTCGGACCCATCCACAACCAGGTACTGCACCCGGCCCCCCGCGGCCTGCACAGCCTGGGCATATTCACTGAAAGTGGGCGCCAGCACCAACGCCCTTTGAATCTTCAGCGCCCTGGGCAGAATGTAGATTAACTCTGCGCCGCCGTTCCCCAGCAGCAGATTTTCCCTTTTCACACCCAGATGTTCCGACAGCAATAAGGGGAGTTCCCCGCAGTCGGGATCGGGATAGTGTCTGATCCTCCAGAGTTCCTCCTCTATGGCCCGGTACACCCCGGACGCAGGACCCAGCGGGTTTATGCTGGCGCTGAAATCAATAATATCCCTTTCCGAAAGACCGTATTCCCTTGCCGCCCGGCTGGTATCTCCGCCGTGCAAAGAATTGGACATAATCATCTGTACTCTCTGCCTTCCGCATCCTTTTAACGACGGGACTCTGCTTTCAGCATGCGCGCGTGTCCAAAGGATTTATTTTCTGATACATGCTCGAAAAGCTGCTCCTTGGTTCTGGGAACCGTCGCACCATTTAACAGCCAGCCCTTTTTCTTAAGTTCGCCGTACACCTCAAGCAACCAGGGCTTTTTCAAATCAGCCTGCGCCAAAATTTTCTCATTCTGAAAAATACTTTCCGGCAAACCTTCTCCCGCCACTTCCCCGTTTTTCATCACAAACACATAGTCCGCCCAGGAATAGGCCAGGTCCACATCGTGGGTGGACAGGATCACCGTTTTCCCGCCCCGGCTGAGCCTGTCCAGCAGGTCCATGACACGCAGCGCAAGCCGCGGATCAAGGCAGGCCGTGGGCTCGTCAAAGATTATCACCTGCGGATCCATGGCAAGTATATCGGCGATGGAGACCCTTTTTTTCTGGCCGTAGCTTAATAAATGGGTGGGTCTGCCTCTCAGATCAGCTATTTCGGTGGCCGCCATGGCCTCGTCAACACACTGCCGCACCTGATCCTCCGGCAGCCCCATATTGAAGGGCCCGAAGGAGACCTCCTGCAGGACGCTGGCTGAAAAGAGCTGGGTATCGGGATCCTGGAATACAATACCCACATTCTTGCGCAAATCCACGAGGGAAGCGTGGTCGTAGCGGACATCCCTGCCGGCGAAACGCACCCGCCCCTGCGACGGTCGTAAAATGCCGTTGAAGTGGAGAAACAGAGTGGTCTTCCCAGCCCCGTTCGGACCGAGAAAGGCCGCTTTTCCGCCCTTTTTCACGGACAGGGAGAGATCTCTGATGGCCTTCGTGCCATCCTGATACTTAAACTCAACATGACTGGCTTCAAGAATTGATTCGTCCAATAAGTCCACCTCCGTCATACAACGCCAGCGCCGCCAGCAAAAGCTCAAGGACAATGATCACAACTATATTCCTCCTGGAAATATCATGCCGGGTCTCCAGCACCCTGATCTCTCCGGTGTAGCACCTGGCGGACAGGGTCTTGGAAAGCTCCCTGGAACGGTAGAGCGTCCTGACAAAGAGGCTGGAAATCAACTGACTCAGAGAAAAGTATCCATTCTTCAATGTTCTGTACCCCAGCCGGGACGACTGCGAAGTATAAATCTTTTCCGCCGTTTCGGCCAGGACAAAAATAAAGCGATAAACCAGGCTCATCAGTTCGATAAACAGGGTCGGCGCCTTTAGCTTCCTGAGTATGGAGATGATCTCCACCAGGGGTGTGGTCAGGGAAAGAAAGTAAAGGCACGAGGTGGCCCCCAGGGACTTTAAAAAAATCCCGGCGGCCACAGCCAGATCCTGATCACGCACCCCTATTGAGAAGCTGCCGGCTCTGAACCAGAAGAGATACATCTCAGGCTGGCCGGAAACCGAAACCGAAACAGCCACTGTGGCCACGCCCACCAATAAAAACGAAGCCGGCAGGGTCATCAGCTTCAGATACTGCCGCCACGGTATACCGGCTTGCAAAACCACAGCGCCGGCCATCAGCAAAGTGACGGCCAAGGCTGTGATCATCGAGGAAGACGCCAGACATATGGTCATGGTTGCTGCAGAGAAGGCGAACTTCTCGCCCGGATGGGTGGAATACAAACGGTTTGAGTAAGCGTAGCTGTCTATTTGAAACATGCCTCAAGCTTTCTCCTGTTGTTTTTTTCTGCCGCGCGCAAAGCCAAAATAATAGCCGATAAAACCGCTGCCGAGAGCCGCCTGCAGGGCGAAAAGAAGTGTCTCGATTTCACCGCTGGGCGGCTCCCAGAATGAACCAAACCAGGACGCATAGTCGGGACTCACTTCCGTGATCACCTTCTCGGCCTCTCCGTCCGCACCCCCGAATTCCGCACTGCGGTGCATCACCATGGGGGCAACTGCCAGTATTACTACCAGCAATGCCAGCACCAGGTTTTTTTGCGCAAGGTTTTTTACTGATTCATCCATGAAATCAAACCTCCTTCTTTAAAACCGAAAGGTCGTAAAGCTCCTGCCTGCTGTAGGAAACCAGTAAATTGAAAACCAGCACCGTCAGCAGACCCTCGCTGATCGCCAGGGGTATCTGGGTGATTGCGAAAACGCCCGCAAACTTCACAAAGGAAGCCGCCACGCCGCCGACGGCGTCCGGAAAGGCCAGGGCCAACTGCAGCGAGGTGGTTACATAGGTCAGCAGGTCTCCCAGCGCCGCGGCCAGGAATACACTCAGCCAGTGCGGCGCACTCATTTTCTGCAGGGCCTTATATACCCCGTAAGCTACAAAAGGGCCTACCACTGCCATGGAAAAGGTGTTTGCCCCCAGGGTGGTTATTCCCCCGTGAGCCAGAAACAGTGCCTGGAAGATGAGCACAATACACCCCAGGACGCTCATGGCCGCCGGCCCGAAAAGGACGGCTCCCAGGCCCACGCCGGTGGGGTGGGAGCAGCTCCCCGTCAGAGAGGGGATTTTAAGCGCCGAGAGGATGAAGGCGAAGGCCCCGACCAGCCCCAAAAGCATTTTCAAATCCGGCTTTTCCTTTATCGATCCGCGGATCGAACGCAGTCCTACAACCAAAAAGGGTGCCGTGACAATCACCCACAGCCCTGCCCACTTAACCGGCAGAAAGCCCTCCGCAATGTGCATGGCATAGGCGCTCTGCGGAAAAACAAGTAAAATTAATAAAAAATACGCTGATAATAAAATACTGTTTTTTTTCATGAACGCACCTACATCTCCTTCCAAAAAAATATAAGGATACTGTAAATCTCACAATCCGAACCAGAGAACCGTTAAACATAAAAAAAAGCCTAATCAACCACCTCCCGATTACCCAGCGGTGTGTTAGAAAAGGCCGGCTTAAATGGCTTGCGGATTAAATGGAGCCAAGTATAATTCCCATTTTGGATCCAATCCCATATGCTTACGGATGCCCGTGAGCCAAATTCCGTTTAAGACTTATCCCTCGGGACAAGGCACCTGATTATTAAAATAAAAACCCCCGCACCTAACGCAGGGGTTTACAACACTGGCTTTATTAAAGGCCGTGCAAACCTCCCATCCGTCGTGGGCATACACTTTCACTGCACTTCCAGAACAAGCAGGTCTCCTGGCTCAAGATCATTGCCCTCCCCGCGCCTTCCCGGTTTTTAATACTGCCGGTGACATTATACGGGGTGACTCCCTCTTACAGTGGCGGGACCGCGCCGGATTTTAACCGACTTCCCTTTTCAGATCTGCCCATAGAGCAGAAACACTTGTTCTTTCTTATTAAATTAGCTAACATATTTTATCATCATGTCCACTATTCGTCAATAAAAATAACCGCCTTGCCGGCGGTGCCGTCTTGCAGACGGCGGAAGCCAGGAGCCAGAAGCCAGAAGCCAGAATTGTGACAGGCTGCCTTAAAAGCGACCCTCAAGCGACCCCACAGCGACATGCAGTGAGGGGGAGTGATTTAAGTCCGTGCGGAATGTACCGGAGGCTGCTACTGTCTCTTAACGACCGAGCCTACGGAATGCCGAGCCGGCTAATTTGGAGGTTAGATGTTGGAAGTTGGAAATTGGATTAAGATGGGAATGGCTTCGAGGTCGTTTCCTACAAGTTTTCTAACCTCTAACCTCTGGCCTCCAACCTCCAAAATGGTCGGCATTCCGTTGGCGACCGAGTTTAGAGACAGTTGCAGCAGGAGGTTATGCAGGCCGGACTTAAATCGCTCCGCCTACCCATTAGCGACAATGCAGCGACCCTCAAGTGACCCCGGAGCGACCCCGGAAAAACTCTGGGCTTGCATAAAAATGCTTTGGTGCTTCAGTGCTTTAATGTTTTAATGGGGCATATACTTTCCTTAACGATAAAAAAACGCCCTAACGGGCGTTGCCG
>LADN01000057.1 GCA_000961585.1 Peptococcaceae bacterium BRH_c4a
TCAATTTTTCTACCTCGTCCGCCACCAGCCCGGTGGCCTTGGAAATGGTATCAATATCTACACCAAGGCCAATTAAATTTTTTGCCACTTCCAGCTTGCCTTCCAGCTTGCCCTTAATCATGGCCTGCTGCTCCATTTCATCCAGGGTTATTTCCAGATTCATGATCATTGTTTCCACCTCCCAGGGATTTGTTTCATTGATAATCCTGCTTACTTCTTCCCGTAATGTTTCAGGCAGTTTTGCCTTCAGCACGTTTGCCAGCCAGATGATAAACTGCCTGAATTCATCCCGGCTTAAGTTTTTCAACCCGTCAGCCAACTTTTGCAGGCGTTTTATCAGTTCCCCGGCATCCATCCTCTGATCCAGCGCGAATACGCTTGCTATAAGGTTGGCCGCCCGGTAGAGTTCTTCTTTATGGTAGCGGTTTACATCAAATAGTATGTACCGAAAATCCAGTACGTGTTTCTCAAACTGTCTGTACCCGGCCAGCATTTCTTTGAAATTCACGGCTGCGGTCCAGTTGTTTGCTCCGTTGTACAGCACCGCCGGGATGATGACCGGCAACAGAAAGTCCTTGCGCTCCCTCTCGTTCTCCGGCGTGTTGTTGTATATCTCCCGCCAGATTTCCACCATGTACATAAGCAGCCGTAAAGGCATCGAAAAGTCTACGGTGGATTGCAGTTCCAGCAGTACGTAGAATATCACGTCCCGGTCTTTTGACCGCAGGCGATATACTATATCGGCTTCTTTTTCGTTGAAATCCTGCAGTACGTAAGATTTATCCAGCCGGATCAGGCTGTTTTCGTCTATGTTGTCTACCCACTTTTCCCGGACAAAAGTTTTGAGCAATTCTAAAAATGTGCGCTTGTTAGCTAAAAGTTGTTTGTATCCTTTGTCATGTGGATGATGTTGTTGGTGCGGCTGGTTTTGCTCCGGGCCAGGCATGCGCTCAACTCCCCAGCTTTGTTATATTATATCATACAGAAGCGGGATACAATACGTCAGGGATGCCGGAATGGCTAATAATGTGCGGCAAGCTCCGGGACGATGCCGCTTAATTGAAGAGGATTTAGAAAAAGTTATCGGCAATGTATTGGGGAAAAGGAAAAATATGGGGTCAGCCCTTGACTTTGGACATATTCCGTTCTAGCACCGATAATCGATCCCTAATCCTCTTATCTCCTTCCATTTCCTTCTAAAATCGTTCATTTACTTTTGCTACTCCGCAAAAAAATGCTTTACTGCCTGAAAAATATCACTTTTGTCAGGAAAGTACGCCTTCTCCAAGGACGTGCCGGCCGGCACCGGGGCGTCTGGCAGGGTGACAAACTGAACGGGGTTTTTCAGGATATTGAACGTTCTTGAATAAACTGCCGCCGCCACGTGCTCGGAAAAACCGCAACAGGGCCAGTCCGGATCAGCAACCACCAGCCTGCCGGTTTTCTTTACTGAATTCACAATAAGGTCAATATCCAGCGGTTTAAGTGTCCGCGGGTCGATAACCTCAACGCTGATTCTCTCAGATGCCAGTATATCTGCAGCTTTCATAGCCTCCCTGACCAGGTAGGACACCGCCACTACGGTTACATCGGAACCTTCCCTGCATACCCGCCCCTTGCCCAGGGGCACCTCGTATATCTCATCCGGCACTTCTTCTTCGAGTGTATACAGCCAGCGGTCGTCAATATACAAGACCGGGTTATCATCACGGACGGCGGCCACCAGCAACCCCTTGGCGTCGTATGGGGAGGCCGGACATACTACCTTCAGGCCCGGAACATGGACGTACATCGCAAAGGGACTCTGGGAATGCTGGGCGGCCTGCTCATTGCCCCGGTTTATGATTCCCCGGATGGTCACGGGGACATTAACCCGGCCTCCAAACATGTAGTACCAGTGGGCGCAGTGGTTGATAATCTGGTCCATGGCCAGGTACATAAAGTCCATCCGCGGGTGGAAAACAATGGGACGCATGCCTGCCATGGCGGCGCCGATGGCGGCGCCGGTCACCCCGGCCTCGGAGATTGGCGTATCAATCACTCTCTCGGAGCCAAACCTGGCCACCAACCCCAGAGTAGTAGTACCAACACACCAGGGGCTTTCCACCCCCTGGCCGATTACAAAGACCCTCTCATCTGAGGCCAATAACTGCTCGTGGGCCTCATTGACGGCTTTCGCGTAACTCTTAATCGTCATTAGATGCCCCTCCCTTAAAGACATACCTGGTTAAATCCGCCGGATCCGGAAAGGGGCTGGACACTGCAAATGAAACCGCCTCTTCTATTTCAAAGGAAACCCCTCTCTGCATTTCCTCCACATCATTTTTAGACAAAATTCCAATGGAGACCAGGAAACCGGCAAAATGCTTAATGGGGCAACGAGCCACCCAGGCATCCAGCTCGTCCTGGTTGCGCAAGCCCAAATCCACATCATAATTGGGACCCACGTGTCCACGCCACCGGTAGGTACGGCACTCAATAAAACTGGGGCCGTATCCCTCCCGCGCCCTGTTGACGGCGTCCCTGGCAGCATAATAGACATCCGGCACATTATTGCCGTCCACAACAACAGACTCCAACCCGTGCTCTTTTGCAACACGGTGAAGGTTGTCATGTACCCTTCTCTTGTCCAAAGCCATGTGTGTGCAGTAGAGATTGTTTTCACAGATAAAAATGACCGGGAGCCTCTTCAGCGCAGCGAGATTGGCGGATTCATGCCATATTCCCTCTTCCGGAACGCCGTCGCCGTGGAACACCGCCGTCACCCGCCCGGTTCCCCGGATGGACTCGGCCAGCGCCGTGCCGACGGCTATCGGCAGACTGCCAGCCACGATGGAAGATGTTCCCAGGATACCCACCTCCGGCGCCACCAGGTGCATTGAACCTCCCCGCCCTTT
The DNA here is from genome assembly GCA_000961585.1 of Peptococcaceae bacterium BRH_c4a. Lineage (GTDB taxonomy): Bacteria > Bacillota > Desulfotomaculia > Desulfotomaculales > Desulfocucumaceae > BRHc4a. The sequence continues at coordinate 2,898 of LADN01000057.1, forward strand.
GGAACATCCCGTTGCCCTCCCAAACATCTCCGCCATGGCAGCCTTCAAATCCCCGCCCTTGGCGATGTAATGACCATGGGAACGGTGTGTTCCGAAGAGATAGTCATCCTTTCTCAGCGCATGACACACACCGGAGGCTACCGCCTCCTGGCCGGTATAGAGATGACACGGTGTAATAATTTTCTTTTCTATGACCAGTTCGGCAACCCGCTCTTCAAATTCCCGGATTCGCATCATGGTCAGCAAAAGCCATTTCAATTTACTGTCATCTATCCTATTAATACGGAACTCGGGCGGCGGAGGGCAAAGACAATTATTCATCAGTCCACCTCAATATTACTAATTTAAACATCTTAGGTCAGTTTACTTAACAATGCCTGCTCTACCGCATATAATGTTTCCCACTTTTTGCAGAAACAAAATCTGACCTGGGTCCTTCCCTTAACGGGGTCCGAGTAAAAAGACGACCCCGGCACCGTCGCCACGCCGGTCAATTCAATTAACTTGCGGCTGAAAGAAAAATCGTCGGCCACACCCAGCCTGTCCATTAAATTTTCCACGTCCGCGATGATATAGTACGCACCCCGGGGCAGGCCGGGCTTAAATCCGGTTCTTTGCAGCAGACCGGAAAGAAACCCTCTTGCCTTTTCGTAATGGGACTGCAGGCCGGCATAATACTCGTCCGGGAAGGCCAGGGCCGCCGCCGCCGCGTGCTGTAAGGGAGTGGGCGCCCCCACGGTGAGAAAATCGTGCACCTTTCTAATACGCCGGGTAACGGGCTCGCTTGCTATAGCCCACCCCACCCGCCAGCCGGTTACAGAATAGGTCTTGGAAATTGAGTTGATCGTTATGGTCCTGTCTTCCATTCCCGGTATCACGGCAATGGAGACATGCCGCGCACCGTCATACAGAATGTGTTCATAAATCTCATCGGTAACCGCGTAGCAGTCCCACTTGAGGCACAGGGCAGCGATCTCCTCCAGTTCCTCCCGCGAAAAAACCTTCCCGGTGGGGTTGTTGGGCGTATTTATAACTATTGCCTTTGTCTTTTCATTGAAGGCGCCGGCCAGTTCTTCAGAGGAATACGACCAGTCCGGAGGGTATAAAGTTATGTAGCGCGGAGCGGCCCCTGAAAGAATGCAGTCCGGCCCGTAATTTTCGTAGAACGGCTCAAATATGATAATTTCATCTCCCGGGTTGATGATTGCCTTGAGGGTGGCCATCATCGCCTCGGTGGCCCCGCATGTGACAGTAATATCTGTCCCGGGGTCGCACTTGACGCCGTTATAGCTCCAAACCTTTTTACTTATGGCCTCACGCAGTTCCGGCTCTCCATAAGTAACCGGGTACTGATTCCATTCATCCTGAATTGCTTTAATGGCGGCCTCCTTAATGGCCTTGGGGCTTTCGAAATCCGGGAAGCCCTGGGAGAGGTTGTGCCCCCCCGCAGCGTCGCATATCCTGGTCATCTCCCGGATAACGGATTCCGTAAAAGTTTCTGTTATTCTGGATAATTCTTTCATAACTTACCTCCGGCATACAATCAAAGTCCGTAAAAAGACCTCACGGTCTTAATCACATAGTCTATCTCCTCGTCGGTAATCTCAACATTCATGGGCAGTGAGCAGACCTCCCGGCTGATGGCCTCGGTCTCCGGAAAGCCCCGGTCAACCAGCTTCAGCGCCTCGTGTTTGTAATATGGCTTGCGGAACTGGGTAAGTATCTCCACGCCGTTCTTTTTCAGGTACTCTGAAAAATCGTTTCCCTGTTTCGACCTCACCGTATAGTTTTGGTAAATATGGTCAAACCCCGGCTTGTCGTAATGGGGCAGCAGCAGACCGGGAATATCGGACAGAGCCGCCCGGTAGCGATCAGCGATCTGTTTCCTCCTGACAATCCAGGCCGGGAGGTGGCGGAGCTTCACATCCAGAAAAGCGGCCTGGAGGTTGTCCAGCAGGCAGGTGAACCCGTGACCGTGGTATTCCCCGGTTTCACGGTCCTCGCCGTTATATCTCATGCGTGTTGCAAAAAGCGCCACATCAGGGTCATTGGTGGTTATCGCCCCCCCGTCGCCGTACCCGCCGAGAATCTTAAACGGATAAAAACTCCAGCATCCCGTCAGCCCCCACGATCCCGCCATCTTGCCGTTAATGCCGGATCCCAGGCTCTGGCAGGCGTCCTCGATGACCACCAGGCTGTACTCTTCCGCAATCTTCATAACCCGGGGCATGTCGGCCATGTATCCGCTAAGGTGTACCGGAATAATGGCCCTGGTTTTCTCCGAAAGGGCTTCTTCAATCTTGTCCACGTCTATGTTGAAGTCCTTTGTCACGTCCACCAGCACCGGCGCGGCCCCCACGTTCACCACCGCCGAGCAGGTGGCCACGAAGGTGTGGGCGGGAACAATAACCTCATCCCCGGGCCCGATCCCGGCGGCCCTCAGTGACATGTGGAGCGCGTCGTAGCCGCTGTTCAGGCCCACCGCATATTTGGTTCCCACAAATTCAGCCAGATTCTCCTCAAAGGATCTGAGCTGGCCGCGGTCAATCAGATCGCCCTTAGACATCACCTCGAAGTAGGCCCGGTCAATCTCATCCTTGATCATCTGATAATTTTTAGCCGGATTGACAAAGCGCACCTTGTAACTCATTGTCACTTCCCCTTTATGATTAATTACATTCCATATTTTTCGTCAGCGCCGAATCCCGGTGTCCCGGGAACACCCACCGGCCCCCCGCCCAGGCGGGTGGAAACAATTGTCAGCAGGGTGGCGCAAATGATTTTAACATCAATCCACAAGTTATGTTCACGGACATATTTAAGCTGGAGCCGCAACTTCTCGGGCCGGATCAGCCTGGCGTAGGCCTCGTCGGCGTCATCAATCCCGGAGGCCTCAATTATTTCCCCCTCATTGTGAAACTTTATGGAAGCCCAGTCCGTGATGCCGGGGCGCAGAGTAAGTATTGCCTTTTCCTCCTCGGTGTACATGTCCACGAATTTCTGCACTTCCGGCCGGGGACCCACAATGCTCATGTCTCCCATAAGCACATTAATTAACTGGGAAAATTCATCCAGCTTAAATTTGCGGATAAAACGCCCGCACCTGGTAACGCGCATGTCCGATGCGCCTGTTGACGACGCCCCCAGCCGTTCGGCATCCTGCACCATGCTGCGGAACTTGAAGATTTTAAATGGCTTCCCGTGTCGGCCCACTCTGACGCCCCGGTAAAAAACCGGGCCCTTGGACTCCAGCTTTATTGCCAGAGCAAGAACCAAAAAAAGAGGACTAAAAATAACCAGACCCAGAAGAGAAAATACAATATCAAACAAATGTTTCATCATATTGTCGCATCCAATCCTCCCAAATGGTTGTCAAACTGGCTAAAAAATGACCTTGTGCCCCCAGTCTGAAATAATCCCGGATATTCTGCCTTATTGAAATCGCATCACCAGCCAAACGATTATTTTGAACTGACAGAAAAAAAATCAACACCCGACATAACCAAGCCTTTATTTTGGCATTTTACTATCTGACAACCTTCTTTAAAAGTAATACACTTCTCCTTCTCTTTACTGCACTAACGATATGTAATAACATGATAAATAATGAACCCTGCAGTAATGTCCTGCAAACAACATCCATGAAAAAATCAAAGCCAAAACTTATAAAGTTCCAGTATGCTGCGTATATACATAAAAACATTAAAAATATCCTGTATTTGGAATTCCAGTTGGCAAATACATTATACATGGCTGTCACTGTTAGCATAAAAAAGAACATCCCCAGCAGCCCACCAAATGCACCAAATAACGCATAATACAGCCCCCACATTGTGAATATGTAGGTTGTGTATACCCCATAATCCAAATAAAGGCTTTCATCCATTGAGCCGTATACAATGACATATGATTGGGATGTAAGCGGAACCCTGAATGGTTTCCCCGGCAGCACCAAGTTCATGAAGGATTTAATTTCGTTAGTCAAATTGATATATTTATCAACATTAATACCTTTTTCATTAATTATGTTAATAAGCGGGTCAATACCCTGCAGTCTGTGGAGGGGTGTCAGCACGTCTAGATAAGAAAACCGGTCCTTTTCCCCCAGGTTTTCATAAATAGATTCAAATGTTATCTCCTGGTCAATGGTATCCATCCAGTTCTGCCGCAGCTGTTTGGCTACATTAAATGACAGGACAGCCAAAATAAACAGTGGCAGCATTATCATTGTTATTTTTTTTACGTTAACCTTAAAATCCCTTTCCCTGCTGAGTTTATAAAAAAGCCAGAATAACACAGGGTAATAAATTCCAGCCTTACTGGAAATAATAACCCTCATTAAAACATAACCTATAATCGCAAACATAGAAAGCATTTTAATTTTGGGACTGAGATGGGACCACCGCTCCAAAACAACAACTAAAAAAAACATCAAAAATATATCAGTATCAGTCAGTGTATAAATCACTTTCATCATGGTTGGCATGTTCATGACATCTATTCCATGCCTTGACAGACCCATTACCATGTAGGTGTATATTACATTAATCTCTGCCAGAAGCAGCACACCGGATATAAATACAAGGGGTTGGCTAAAAAGATAATTTCTTTCGGAATCATTATCGATCAGGGTAGTCCTCCTCAGCGGGAATATCCTGTTGCCAACAAACAGCCCAGCAACGGAAAAGATAATCCCCAAGCACAGGTATATAAGAGCCATGTTCATATCATCAGCACTGGCGGGGGTAAACTGGTCGTACAATCTTTCGGGCTCCATTATCAGGGCTAAAATCCTTAAATTAAAATACATAAAGGTTATAATGATAAACAGCAAAAGCATAGGGTGCTTATCGGGATAGATAATAAGGATCAATATAAAAATTATGGATACGATTGTCATCATAACGACGGAGGAAAAGTTCACCAGCCAGTTGCCCCCGTTATAGGCAAAAAGGCCCCACAGTACGATAAGATACAGAAATATTGATAATATCAAGAGCCTGGAAATTCTCATGGCTTACCCCCTTACCCCCGGTGATGCTTGAACTTATATCGGCACCATGAATTTATGCCAACCCGTCGTCTGTCTTATGTGAATAAGGGTATTTCCCCATCAGCCCCTTTGTAACACCCACAAACATTCCCAACATCACCACGCAAAAGCTAAAAATCTTTGACACCAGCGGTAGCCTTTTCCCCATCGACTCCCCGGCCCATCCCATCAACGCCAAAAGGTAAAAAAGCGCCTGCCCAGCAAGAGACAGTTTATACACAGTACCGGTCCCGGCAATCAGGCAGTTGGTTACCAAGGTCAGCAATAAAAAGTAAGGCGTCAGGTACCGAAGCAGCCTGTGGGAGGTAACATTCCAGAACAGCACAGGGTTTTTTACCAACCTTAGTCCTATACTCCGGGTAATGGATACTATGGTTTTTGAGGTGGCCCTAACCCTACACTTGAATTCACTTTTTGCTGACTTGGGGGGAATGTCGTAGGCTATGGCGTCTTTTGCAAAAATGATTTTATACCCTTTAAGTGCTAAGTCTAACACTGTATATGTGTCCGTATCATCTGCGGAAGTCATAGAGACAAAAAGGCTTTTTCTTATGGCCATGCAAGCACCCGTACCGTTTGCCAGTATACCCAACCTGTCTTCCATATCTTTTATCTTATATTCCAGGTTGTTGTAGTAATAAGTTTCGGTTTCCGATATGTTGGTCTCACTAGACATATATAGCAGATTGCCCACGACACAGCCAACCTCCGGCATTGAAAAAGGCAAGACTACTTTCCGCACAAAATTATTTTCAAAAAGGCTGTCAGCGTCGGTAAGCACCACTATATCGTTTTTAGCCAAAATTATCGAATCGTTGTGGGTTTCAGCCTTGCCCCTGTTTTTCTTGAAATCAAACACCACAACCCCATGTTTTGTATATTCATTAGCCTTTTCCGCAGTTTTGTCGGTGGACCCATCCGAGGCCACAATAATCTCCATCTTCTCCCGGGGGTAATCCATCTGAAGCAAGTTTTCAATCCTTCGCCCTATAACGTCCCCCTCATTATAGGCGGCCACAATTATGGACACTTCTGGAACAAAGGACTGGTCATAACTGGTTTCACCCTTCCGTGTAAACATTGTAAGCACTCTTAAAACCAGGTAATATCCCAGATATGTATACGCAATAAGAAATATAGTTAACCAAAAAAGATATTTAACCAAAATTTTCACCCTCTCTGCTATCTAAATAGTTTATTCCTCAGCAGCACATAATTCCTCTCACCCAAAACCCCTATCATTGCCCCTTTGGTGATGTGAAGCATTTCTTTCCCCAGCAAATCCAACCTGCCAGGCATAATTATTTTTGTCAGATCCCGGAGATCGGTGAGGCTGTTAATGGAATTCCTGCGGATGAGTCCGGGTCGGCCCCTGTTTATTCCGGGCCTGGAGGTACAGATTAGAGAATACCCCGAGTCCCTGACAATTTTGATCGCCTCCCGATTATAAAACCCGCCCGGAAATGAAAAACCCTTTATTTCCCGGCCCAATTTATCTTCCAGTATGGATTTGGAGGTTCCAACCTCTTCAATTATCTCCTCTTTCTTTAAATCGGTAACCATGGGATGGTTCATGGTATGAGATCCGATTTCCATCCCCGCTACGGACATTTCTCTTATTTGACCCCAATTCAGATAATTTTTTTTTCCCACCCAGTTGACGGTGATAAAAAAAGTAGCCTTCATTCCGAGCCGGACAAGTAGCGGAAATACGTATTGGTAATGGCTGTCCCAACCGTCGTCAAAGGTCAGCGAAATAACTAGGGGAGCTTTTGCAATGATACTATGATCAAAGGATTCTCCAAGGGTAGTGGCCTCACATCCGACCGACTCTACGGATTCAACAATTCCGGCCATCAAATCCCTGGTTATATCAGAAAACATTTCTATTTTTGTGTCAACGATCCGATGAAGAGTTACAACGTTTACCAATACTATACTCTCCTGCTAATGTTAGATATTGTCCTCTCAAAAACCGGTCTGATCATGAAAAAAATTTTTTCTGCAGCCGATTCGGTGGGAGTTCTCCAAATAAACTGGTAATATGAGTACGGTTTCCCACCAAAACTGGCCTTGAATTTATCTATGGCGGGGATTCCCGTACCACCCAGATCATATATCCTCATCCTCTTTTCCATAGCATACTTTATAACATTCCACTGAATGAGGTTGTTGGCCGCATATCTTCCTCCTTCGGCAGTGGATGTCCCGCTTAAAAATTGAATCCTGTTTTCATCGTGGGGGAATATACCCATGGCTTCTATTTTGCCGTTGATTTCAGCGGAGAGCACCAGCACCCTGTTTACCGATCCCAAGTTGGAAATGAGGCTTTCATAAAACCTCTTCGGGTGGGACGGAGTTTTACCGCTTTTGGCGAAGGTTGCCTTCAGCATTTCATAAAACAAATCAATCTCGCCTTCGCCCCCGGCGGAATGTTTTATAGTCACACCGCTTTTTTCCGCCTTCCTCACCATATTTCTTCCCCGGGACTCCATCTTATTCCACATCAACTGCTCATCGGGTTCAATCTCCAGTATAAATGTCCCCTTCTCTTCAGCCTCTACACCCAAGGCGTCCGTAAATTTAACCAGGTCGACGACATTACCGCTAAACCGCCACTCGATGTACGACGCTCCGTTGGCCTTTATAAAATTAAACTGGGAAATCAACATGTCTGTTAATACTCTACTTTCCAACTCCTGTACCCCCATGGGCTGCGTAAAGTCGGTGAAACACCCCCTGAGCGGGCTCCCCACCAACCTGAAGGGACCCTTTTGGGTCTGGTAAAAAATAGATATTATTTCCAAATTTTGGAACGTGGTAGCCAACCCAAAACAATCATATCCCACACCCTCAACTACAGATTTCCACCAGGAAAAATGTTGGTAAAGAACTCCCTGCCGGGTATACTTCATTAATTCGTCCGCATCAAGCAGCCTATGATTCACGTGTTACTCCTTTCCAGTGTAAGTTAAACGGACCACCCGGGAAGAAATATCCCTTAAGTGTTTTATGCCAAGGCTTTCATTAACTGGGAGAAGAAGGTTCTTTTCCATCCACATTTTTGCGCCCGGAAATTTATTAAAATCGATACCCCTTACATATTCATCCCCCGGCCAGTGGCTAGCCCCTATTCCATGTAATCTCAGGGACTTGCAGATAATATCTCTATTATCCTCTATCAAAACGGGATACAACTGGGGCACCGATCCAGGGGTTATGTCCCCGAAAGGCTTAATCGGACCTTTACCCTTAAGCAGCTGGCCCAGATCCAAAAAGCTTTTTCTTTTATTGTTTATTGAGCGCCTGATGTCAATATTTGATAATATCCTGGTGGTAACCGGGGATATCCCATTATCAACCCTATCCTCCCCTGCCATAAATACTGAGTTAGTAGATCCCACCACTCCCCTGAGCCTGTCCTTATAAGGGTAAATATTAATTCCCGTTATAAAGGCAACCTTTTCGGCCGCCTGAATTACCATTTTCTTAATTGGAAAGTGCCCAATGTTACTGTTTTGATTTATAAAGCTGATACCGGGGTTATTTATAACCAGCATCCCGCCATCTGGCACCGGCAGCTGTTTTCGAAAACTGAAAAAAGCTATGTCTCCGTAGGTACCGGCTATGGTATCCCCGTAAACATCCGGAATAATATGAGCACAATCTTCAATCAGGTAAATGCCTTTTTCCCTGCAATATTGTTTTATTTCACGGGCTTCCTGGCACATTCCAAAAAAATGAACCAGCAACAGCGCATCCTTTTCCCTGGGCAAAATATCAAGAACCGGCCTGAGCCTTTCGTCAACGTCGTAAAACTGCACCTCAATGCCCAGGTTATTGAAAGGTGCCAGTACAGATTGGCAGATGTAGGCCGGGACCCACACCCTGGAGATGTCCAAACACTTTAGCCCGTATGACAACGCCGCCCTACCGCTGTTAAACACTGCACTGCGGGTGAAGACATTAAAAATACCACTTTTTGACCCGTTTTTTTTTATCAAGTGGGTTATTTTTAACACGGGACTTTCCGGAATAAACATTAGACAATCCTTCTGATAAAATTTAATAATTTGTTAAATCTTTGGAATGACATGAATGAAAGCAGGTATATAACAGCCAGCCGTGGATCGGTGGTAATCCACGGACCCACAATGCTCCTAACTCCGGATTTGTTGTCCTTCATCCATTCCCCCTGAGCCTCCCGGTATGCCGCCCTGGCCTCCACCTTCTTTATTTCCCTGGGATACAGGATGCTGAAATTTGGATAAAGATCTTTATATTTGGACAGCATCCTGCGGAGTTCCTCCCCGAAGGCGCTTATTTTCTTCCAGGTTAAGTTCTCCCCGTGTATTCTCCAGACCGACAGGGGCTCAAAAACATAGTCCAACTCCCAGTCGTATCCTATTCTGGTGAAGAGGTCTGTCTCCTCAATGTAATTGAAACTTTCATCAAACCACTCGCTGAGGCTTTCAAGACAACGGCGCCTCAGCAAAACCGCATTCATATCCAGAAAATAGTCTGCCAGCAACTGGTTGAAAACCCTTCCTCTGGGAGGATGTTTTTTGTACAGAACCCTTTTCTCACCTGTATTCTCTTCCAGAAATATAACATTGCAATATACTATGCCTACCTCGGGATTTTGGAAAAGCTTTACCTGTTTTTCCAACTTGGTGGGATACCAATAATCATCGCAGTCCAGAAACCCAATGACTTCCCCTCTGGCCTTCTGAAGGGCGAAATTCCTGGCATGCCCCAACAGAACGGTTTCTTCCCCCCTGAAGTACCTTAATCTTTCATCATAGCTATTGGCAATACTGGCACTTTGGTCAGTTGAAGCATTGTCCCAGAAAATTATTTCCCAATCTTTGTATGTCTGGGCATAAACGCTGTCTATTGCCTGTTTCAGGTATTTTGAACAATTATAGCAGTTCATTATGACACTTACTTTTGGCAATTTATCTACCTCTTCATTAAATTTCATTTCCATACATAAGGAATTATGCCGCTATTTATGCTAATGTGTTCCGACTCCCGGGGATCGTGGGGTAAATCGGTGCAGTTGGCGATCAGGGCGGGTACCGGTGAAACTCCCTTGAAACCATACCACACCCCGGGAGGAATTTTTATGAGGCTATAGTTATCTTCACCAATTTCCAGTTCTTCAATATTTCCACAGGTTCCGGAATTTTTTCTATCGTCATATATTACAAGTCTAATACTTCCAACCGGAACTGCAAAATGCTGGGTCATTTCATTATGTTTTTTCCATGCCTTAATAATATTTGGATTTACAACCGAAAAATATATTTCTCCAAAACCATTAAACATCGGGGAATCGGACCGCAACATATGCATCACCATACCCCGCTCGTCCACTATTTTTTTTAAATCCCGTACCATGAGGTCTTGTATCATAAAAAAACACACTCCAGTTTATCTTGTCCAGGCTAGCCCCTGCTTTTTAGCAAAGCTAAAATATTCCTCTATTTGTCCTTTGGTGAAGTTGTTCATGTCCTGGTCCCCTTTATAATAAGCTTTATACCACTCTGCTGTCATTCTGACTGTCTCTTCAAATGACAACACCGCATGCCATTTCAAATAATGTAATGCCTTATCGCAATTAAGCTTAAGCAGTGTGGACTCTTTCTTTTCGCTGGAAACACCCTGGGGAATAAACCACTCGGCATGGCCCCAGGTTTCTGCAAAAGTCTGGATCAATTCCTCCACGGTTCTAACAACTTCTCCCTGGGGCCCAAAATTGAAGGGCTCACCGGTTACATCGCATTTTTCTTCCATAAGCCGGGACCCCAGCCACAGGTAACCGCTCAGGGGTTCCAGCACATGCTGCCAGGGCCTGGTGGAATATGGGCTCCTTATTAGAAGTTTTTCTCCCCTGGATAGTGCCCTGACAAAATCCGGTATAATGCGGTCCACAGCCCAATCACCACCGCCAATCACATTCCCCGCCCTGGTGGTAGAAACCCTAGGGGACCTCTCACCGGAAAAAAATGATTTAATATAGGAATTAGATACTATTTCAACACATGCCTTTGAAGCACTATAGGGGTCTTCCCCTCCCAGGCTGTCTATTTCACGGTAACCCCAGGGCCACTCCACATTATTATAGCATTTGTCACTGGTTATAATTACGGCTGCCTGCACACCCGGGGTAGATTTTATGCATTCCATTATGTTGACAGCTCCGCCGATATTGGTATCAAAGGTTATTGCCGGATCTTCATATGATTTGCGGACTATAGGCTGGGCGGCCAGATGGAATACTATTTCCGGTTTTGTTTTGTCAAATATTCTTTTCAACCCATCGTAATCCCGGATATCACCGGTTAGATGGTTTATTTTACTTTCCAGTTTCAAAACCTCAAAGTTGCATGGTTGGGAAGGTATGTATAAAGACAACCCGGTAACTTCAGCACCCAGATGATACAGCCAGAGGGCCAGCCAAGATCCTTTAAAGCCGGTATGCCCGGTAATAAGAACCCGCCTGTTGTTGTATACATTACTAAACATAATTCACCTTCTTCATGTTTTGCCATCAAGGAGTTTTTAATCTACCCATACTTTCCAGGGAGCTTGTTTATTGACCCACAAACTTTCCAACAACTCCTTGTCCCGCAGGGTATCCATACACTGCCAGAATCCTTCGTGCCTATATACCATCAACTGGCGGTCCTTTACCAGATTCTCAAGAGGTTCCCTTTCCAGGATGGTTGTATCACCGTGCAGGTAATCAAAAACCTCTGGTTCAAATACAAAAAATCCCCCATTAATCCAACCTTCACCTGTTTGCGGTTTTTCCTTGAACTCCTCCACGGTGTCCCCGTCAATTTTCATTCCACCAAACCTTGCCGCTGGCCTCACTGCGGTAACGGTAGCTATCCTACTGTGAGACCTGTGAAATGAAATTAACTTTTTGATATCAACATTGGCGACACCGTCACCATAGGTGAGCATAAAGGTTTCTTTAAGCCTATGCTGGAGCCTGTGGAGCCTTCCGCCAGTCAGTGAGTTAAGGCCGGTATCAACAAGATCAATTTCCCAGTCGCTGATAATGTTATTGGTTACATTGACCTTGCCGGTTTTTAAATTGATGGAAAAATCATTCTGCAAATAATAGTAGTTTAAAAAATATTCCTTTATAACCTGTCCTTTATACCCCAGTGCTATTATAAATTGGTTATAGCCGTTAGTAGAGTATATATTCAAAATATGCCAGAGAATCGGTTTCCCTCCGACTTCTACCATTGGTTTGGGTTTGATTACGGTCTCTTCGCTGAGCCTGGTTCCAAACCCCCCGGCCAAAATTACGGTTTTAATAATTATCACCCCAAAACAGTCTCGAATTAATTTTAACTAACTAATTGATATTGGCCTCGACCAAGTTGGTCTTACCGCAAGGTCCATCTAAGCAAAAAAATCTTTAATCTTTTCAATGATATAATTTTGCATTTCATCAGATAAACCGGGATGCAGCGGAATAGTCAGGAGTTGTTTGTATATCTCCTCGGTTACTGGCAATTGACCTTTTTTCCCACCGTAAAATGTAAGCAGATGGTTGGGTAAATAGTGTACACCGCATTCTATCCCGTTTGAATTAAGGTATTCCCTCATATTATCACGTTTATTGTTTCTTACTCTCAAGGGGAAAATATGGGGAACAACCAAGTCATATTCATCAGGGAAAACTATTATTTCCGGGATGTCCTTAAGAAATTCAGTGTACCTCCTGGCCAGGTATTGTCTTTTAGGCTTGAATTCAGATTCAAGCCTTTCCAGTTGGGTAATGCCGATGGCGGCAAAGAGGTTGCTCATGTGATATCTGTAGCCCTGGTGGATGACGTCAAATTCCCAACTCCTCTGACCCTGGTAACGCTTTTCAGTATCCTTACAGACCCCCACCAGCCTGGCGTCCTTGATGAATCGGGCCACTTGCGGGTTTGCCGTAACAACGGCTCCCCCTTCCCCGGAGGTGATGTTTTTGATTCCATCGAAACTGAAGCAGATTATATCCCCGAAGGATCCAATCATTTTGCCTTTATACACTGTGCCGAAAGCATGGGCCGCATCTTCAATCACAGTTAAACCATACCTTCGGGCAAGGCTGTAGATTTCATCCAGGGGCCCCACCCTACCGGTGTAATGAACCGGCATTATCGCCTTTGTCCTACCAGTTATTTTCCTTTCGGCATCCTTTAAATCTATAGTGCAGGTTCCTGGATCTATTTCGCAGGGTACAGGTACCGCACCTGCCGCACTAATGGCCTGAAAACTGGCCACGTAGGTAAGGGACTGAATAAGCACTTCATCACCAGGCCCTATCCCCGCCCCCATCACCGCCAGGTGTAAGGCCGCCGTACCCGAGTTAACGCACATTACATTTTGGGCATCCAGGTACTGGCCCAGTTTAATCTCAAATTCCCGGACATATTTTCCCATTCCAAGATATTCGTCCTCAATAACACTCTTTAGGGCTTGAGCTTCCCGTTCACCCACAATAGATTTTGAAACCTTTATTCTCTCCAATATATTTATACCCCTTTGCCAAACTTTTTCACCTGTCCACGTCCGGAAGCCGGCTGATTTCCGGCTGGACAAACATTTCCAGGAACTCGTCTCTTACGGGGTTAAAACAATCCACTATGGCTTCCTTTGCCTTTGCAACCATTTCCCTAATTACCTTGCTGTCTTCGGTCGTTAAATTCTTCAGTGCACTGATTAATTGTTCACCGGTGTACACCACGGGGATTATGTCCCTCAATTCTTTCTCCAGCCATCCCATGGGATTTATTGTAAGGGTGGTTTCTCTTGCCAATACTATGAGTGGTACACCAGCGCCTATGGCATCAAAAAGGGCGGCCCCCGCCGTTCCTATGGCACATGACGACAAGTGAAGGCACTCTTCTATCTCCCCTTCAGCCCATTCAAAATTGGCGGGTAATTTTCCAATTCCCAGGGAGTCCAGTAATTTTCCCATGGGCATCATGGGATGGGGCTTTAAAAGTACTGTCCAGGGTGTGCCCCCCAGCCACCGTAATGTTTTATGAACCAACTCCACCGAGGAAGATACCTCCAAGGTAAGAAGAACCAGTATTTTTTTCTTTGCCGCAGTTCCCTTCCCGGTGAAATTCTTATTGAAAATATGGGTGTACCTTAACGCCGGTCCGCTGACAACCATTTCCTGCGGAAAACCGTTTTTTATAAGTATATCTCTAAAAAAATGTCCGTTTGAAACTATTCGGTCGGGAAATATACCCCTCTCAATCTCTTCCCTGGTGGTACTGAATTTTAACATAAAGGGTGAAATGGTGGAATGCTGGTACCCTATTATTTCGGTCTCGGGATAAAATTCTCTTAAAGCCAGTATCTGGGGCTTTTCTAGGCCCATGTTTTCAAATTTATCTATAAAAAAGTCGCATTTAAGGCCGGCTTTTTTCCATCTTGTTATCATGTTAAAATACATCAGAAATTTAACCATGCCTCCGGCAGCAGACTGTAAAAACTGCTCTTTTAAAATTAACGACGAAACATCCAGTCCCCTGAAGTCCACATTCCTGTCCGGTACATTTAATCCTTTCAAAACCGTCAGTATAGCCCTTGGAAAGTCTGCAATGCTTATATAATCCTGGGGGATTATATAAGCATTGCTTTTCCTCAATATCCTGTATAGCGGAAGCAGATTTCTGTTTATGTTGTATAACCATGCGAGTCTTATTACATTATATCCTCTTTCTTCAAGCCATTCGGGCAAAATGGTAAAAAATCTGTCAAAAACCCTATCTCTTTTAAAGCTTTTTTGATCAATACACGAGTGTATAATTACCGTTGGCTGATCGGGGTTTAAAGGTAATGGCAAACTCTCCTTCCTGGACAGACCTGCCATAAAATGATATTTAAGCAGACTTATCAGGTGGTAACCCCACCGGCCAGAAAAAACCAAGACCTCTTTTATCATTGATTTAATGAATATATAATGCCAGCCTGCAAATTTAGAAAAGGGTTTGCCCGATTTTTCAAGCAGTTTGTGAACAGCAATGTATACATGCCATTCCTCGCAGATTATTATGATATTTTGTTCAGTATCTAAAATATCTTTGCAAATCCCAAGGTAACATAAATTTAAAAAAAGATCGCTGGACATGGTATTCTTTTCTGAAATGTTGGTAGCCCACCAGACAAGTGAATTTCCGTAATCCTTCCCCAGTCCGGAAATCCATTTAATAAAGGGCTCCCTCAGTTCCCATGCCTTTTTATTCAATTCCTCGGAAAAATAGAGCCTCTCCAGCCACTTCAGTTTTTTTTCCCATTTAACCAAATTAATGTAGTTAGAGCCTAAATACAACCACTTATATGTGAGGTCAAATTTCCCGGAATCAGGAAGTGAATTCATATTATTGTGGGCTAAAACGATATTTTTAATATTTCCCCCTGCCATGGCATTTTCCTTTTGGTATATTTTTGGTCAATCAGGGCCACTTATCTAATTGGTCTTAATTGCTTCAAAACGAACTCAAGTGAGGTTAAATCCTTAATGCTTATAACATTTTCAAAATCTCTGAAGTAATCTCCAACCCCAACAAAACTTAACCCACTTCCCTTTGCAGCTTCATAATCCGTACCTGCGTCGCCAATAAAGACCATTTGATCTGTATTAAACTTATGAAGTTCAATTATCCTTTGAATGTTTTCCTTCTTATTTTTAGGTGAGCCGTAAATACCCTTAAAAAAGCGGGTTATCTCTTTCCTGTCCACAATCCCCAAAAGTTCATCCTCAGGAGTGCCAGAAACTATGAAGAAAAAATACTTATCACAATTCTGACAAAGAAACTCATACGCTCCGGGAATCCAGGGACTTTCCACCACCTTATCAACCACCAGACCGGAAAACTCCGCTGCCTTTTCCAATATAAAGTCTTCAGTTACTTGCTGTTTTAAAAAATCGCCATAGTATATCCTCAGTTTCTCAAACCGGGAAACCCCTCCGTTGGCAAGATGGTGTTCTGTTACCATTCGGCCTATATTTTCGCCATAGGGTTTAAACATTTCATAAAATGCCTTTGTTTTAACTGACACTGAATCAAAAAGCACCCCGTCAAAATCAAAAATGATAACCTTAATCATTTTTCCCCGCCTTTAATTTTGCTATTATGGTACATGGTGAAGCGTCAGCCCCCGAAATAATCAGTGGAGCAAAAATAACTTCATTGATCAC
The DNA here is from genome assembly GCA_000961585.1 of Peptococcaceae bacterium BRH_c4a. Taxonomy (GTDB): domain Bacteria; phylum Bacillota; class Desulfotomaculia; order Desulfotomaculales; family Desulfocucumaceae; genus BRHc4a. The sequence continues at coordinate 19,181 of LADN01000057.1, forward strand.
GGAGTCCGATGGAATCTCCGACAAATGCATATCCTCAACCAGAAGAATTTGATTTTCGCTAAAACCGGGGTCGAGAAAAGCCCTATGGGCTTGTCTGCCTTTCTCCCTGTCTGCCCAGGAAGAGACAGATATAATATCCATCCCCAGCAATTTAATATTTTTAAAATTTCTTCTCAAGTAAAAACCAACTTCGGGATCTATGCCGGGATTCTCCTCCCAGTAACTATAAAGACCTCTATACTTTTCAAATCCTGTCCTTATCAAAAGGCAATCACAGTCATTGGGCACCCAGCCCATTAATTTTTCAGTGGTTATAATTTCATTTTTATTGGTTTCTATGTTTAAGAGGCACACCCTAATGCAATACCAGTAGTCGGCAGAGTAATAATCTATGGTCCTACCATTGTCGAAAAAATGATTCGGTGCGTCAATATGAGTCCCAAGGTGATTAGGCAGATTCCAGGTCTGAGAGTTGGAAGATTGCCCGCTGGCAATGGAACTGCCTACTTTTATTTCAAATTGATTTTCACCTCCATAACCTGGTGTATGCCTTGATAATTTATGGGATAAATAAATAACACCCATCTCAATAACCTACTTTTGATTCTTCCGCAATCTCTTTGAGACATTCAACTATACCTTCACTAATATCAATAAAATGACTCATGTTTATCCTTGCGGGAATATCCGGGCTAAAGCAATAAGGAGTAATTTTATAATGTCTGTGGTCATTTTGATTTTTATATTTAATAATATCTTTAACTCCTGTTATCTCCTCAATCATCTTGAAAAGATCTCCGGTTTTCATTCTCTGATGGCCAGCTATGAGGACTGACATATTTACAAAATTGGGGTCTCTGGCTACTCTTACAGTTTCCCGGGATGCGTCTTTTATATTTATATACTCCCTGATTTCATCGCCATTTCCCCAGAACTCATATTCCTTTTTAGTTAATATACTTCGGCATAATTTTTTTATCATATTCCATTCGTTGGCCCCTCTTCCGTAAAGACTGCCATACCTGCAAATGGTATATTTAAGACCAAACTCTTCATTAAAAGTTTTACAGATTGCCTCACCGGCCTGTTTGCTAACTCCATAAAAGGAACCCATGCGACCCCCGACATATACGCTGCTGGCATAAATAAACCTGTCTACCCCCGCTTCATGCGCTGTTTTAAGACATTTAGCAGTTCCTGTAATATTAACTTCAACAGTTTCAACAACATTCTTCCTGCTGCAGCCTATATCCGCTATAGCAGCCAAATGATAAACCTCTTGAACATTTTCCATGCATTGCGCCAGTGCAACTTCGTCCCTAATGTCTGCAACAACCCCCTGTAAATTTGGGTGGACCTTTTTTATAGACACCGTATCAAGGGCGATTACACGGTCACCCCGGCTTAACAGCTCATCAACGATAAAAGATCCCAGAAACCCGCTGGCACCGGTAACCAGCGCATTAAAATTTTCAGCCATTCCATTAAACCCCTTCAATCTTTAATTCTGAAAGCAAGTTACTTACAGCCTCAGACTCCATCATTCTTCTGGTCTCGACAGTATTGCTCGAGACGTGAGGAGTTGCTATTACCCTGGGATGATGGGCCAATGGCCCTTTATAAGGCTCCTCCTGAAACACGTCCAAACCAGCCCCTAAAAGCTTTCCGTTTTCTAAAAAGTCCAGAAGTGCATCCTCGTCAATCATACTTCCTCTTGCGGTATTAATAATAATTTGTCCTTGCCTGGCAAAATCAAGAATTCCACGGCTAACCATTTTTTCTGTAGTTTTTGACGCACTGGCATGAATTGTAACTATGTCAGCTAGCGAAAAAAGATGTTGCAGAGAATTCATCCTCCGGGCATTATTAAACCCCTCAACAGCGGGATCGTAGTAGATAATTTGACATCCCAGACACAAACCCATAGCAGCCACTTCTTTTCCAACATTTCCAAAACCGATTATTCCGATAATTTTTCCCTTTAACAAATAGCCAGTTAATGCCTTAAACACACCATTTTCAAGATTGGCTGTATGTTCTTTCATTCTTCTGCAAAGGGCAAAAATCATGGCAAAAACATGTTCTGCCACCGATCTAACCGGGGCAAGGGGTGTGTTTTTTATGGTAATTCTGTATTCCCTTGCGGCATCAATATCTATACTGTCTATTCCAACGCCTACCCTCGAAATCACCTTCAACCTGGTAGATGAAGCAAGAACTTCCCTGTCGAACCTTTCAGTTCCTGCGATTACTCCATCTACGTCGGCTATACATTTTATAATCTCTTCTTTTGCCAAATGCTTACCACTGGAGTTTTCCCATATTTCGATGCCAGATTTTTTTAACAGGGACCAAGCCTCTGAGTCTTTATCTCCAAAAGACCTGATTGTTAAGGCAACCTTCATCAAATCACAACCTTTTAAATTATCACTTTTATTACCAGGGCATAGACCTTTTTGTATATTTTCTTCCAATATCTGCAACCTCTTCGGATGGTGGCTTACAAATCATAACTCCCTCATCTATCATAGCTTCTAAATCATCTTTTTCAACCTGATTTAAAAAGTATAGTTTATTTGCAAAGCATAAATTTTTAACCTTTTTCCTAATCCTTATCATTTCTTCCGGATACGGAGGATCGTGCTGTTCGGGATATCCCAATGCCATACCCATATCACCGGGTCCCCACTCCGCAAAGGCAATTCCAGGCACGGCCAGAGTCTCTTCCACATTTTCGAAAGCCCTCAGGTTTTCTATTTTTAGTCCCAGCAAGATTTCACCCTTTGGGTTTAGCGGCCATACGTCAGCCCTTTGAAGGTATTCACCTTCCGAAATACCCCAAATCTTTGCTGCCGACTCTTGTCCGCCATGCCCTCTTCTACCTTGGCCCAACACATTACCTACCCCTGCCTTTTGAAAAGAATACCGTGAGGACTCAACCAAAACCTTTACAGCCCCCGGATGTTCCACGTGGCATAGTAAAATACCGTGTACTCCCTGGGCAAAAACTTGTTTTATCATCCATGCGTTACATCTCATTACAGTTTCATCGGTACCGTCTGTGGGAATCTCAGCAATAACAGCAGGCGTACGATGTCCACTTTTGGTAGGACCTCCTGCAACCAATCCTTTCATAAATTCTCCAAGTGCGTTCATATTAAAAGGACCGTGCTCTAAATCCAACCTTATATAGTCAGCCCACGTCTTTGCCATTTTTACACCATTTTCGTAGGTTAATTCCCTGGTGCTTGTATAGTAAACAGGTTGTCCACTTTCCAAAAGCTCAATTGCCTTATTTATTCTCATACCTACTTCCCCCTTTCAATATTTTTCAAAGTCTGCATATTTCTTTTCTATTAAAAAAATAAACCTCAAGTATCAGTTACTTCTTACCCGACAAAATTAACTTAATCATTTCCATCTGGTAAGGACAGTCTATAATTATTGACCTTTCGGGGGGCATAACGTAAGGAATGGGGCTCCTGCCGATCAAGTTACTTTGCTCTTTTAAACTACCAACACTGTTAAAAATAATCGCTTCATTAAATTTATATACTGCACGATGATCCGTGCTTCTTGTAGATTTACCATAATCCGCCGGAAATACCGGCTCCAACCTGCCCTCGTTGTTTACGAACTGGGCAAGTTGGATTGGCGTTTCGAAATTTGTGACAGAAACAACTGCTACCTTTCTTTCATGCTGAGTAAATATTCTATATGCATCTAATATGTCATTAGTAATTCTCAGAGGGCAGGTAGGCAGCATAATTCCAAGGCAAACTTCGTCCGTCAATTGAAATTTTTGAATTAACTCCTTAATAACATCAATTATAAAAGTTGTATCATTTCCCAAATCCTGCGAACGCTCATAAGGCACGGCACCATATTTTTCCGAAACTTTTAAAATCTCGCTGCTATCTGAGTTAACTATTACTTTTGAAAAAATATCGCTTTGTAATGCTGTCTCTATGGCGTATGCTATAAGTGGCTTTCCATTTATAACAGTAAGGTTCTTATTGTCTACTCTCTTTGAGCCGCCTCTTGCGGGTATCACACAAAATGTCCTGTTAACCATTTAAAGTTTAACACCTCTTTTTACCATTTCAACACCGACAACATACGAATCATTATTTATTAAGTTATAAGGAAAAGTAGGTTTGTAAAACTTTACAGTTTCAGTATCACCACCAACAAAGCTATAAATAGCCGACACGTTGAGATTAGCCCGTTGGCCTACCGCAATATGCTCTCCTATTGTCCTCTTCCAACCACAATGTATACCCCTTTTAGGTTTTATTAACAACTTTTTTATGATTCCCTTTATAATACCTATAAATGTAAGATTGGTTACACATACGATGAAAACTATTCCGTTATTACAGAGAATTTTTAATAATCCCCCGAGCAGTTCAAAGTAATCTTTTCTTGAAAGCACATACTCCAACGCCGAAATAAATATTAAATCATATTTATTGTCTAAGGGAAGATTCCTGACATCGCAAATAAAAATATTTAAATCCGGGTATAACTCCTTTAACGGCATTAGGGACTCCTCCTGGCATTCCTGGAGATCAACATTATACCCCTTCTCCAGCCACTCCTTTTCAACAATTCCTGTTCCCGCAGCCAGGGATAGTATATTAAAATTTTCCCCCTTGGTCCCTTTCAAAGTTTTTCGGAATTTACCATTACCATTGTAAACACCCCGCACTTCAGGACATTTTCTATCGTATAAGCAATCAACTGTTTACCATTTATGGGCAGAGTATTCTTCCCCTTTATCCTCTTTGAGCCTCCCCTAGCGGAAATAACCACATAGACATCACAAATACCCTTCAAACTAATTAATCAAGTCACCAACAAACATAGCAATCGCTCCAGTTAGAATCTCTTTTTAAAATGGCACCATAAAAACCATCAAAATCAAAATTTCTCCACAGATACTTTATAGGGCTAAATTTAGGATATTGCAAATAGATATTTTCACTAACAACGGTCCATCCAGAGTGTTTAAAAATTAACCGCCAATCCGATGGTGATAACTCAAATATATGAGTATTTTCAGCATTAACCTTTGTTTTATTTGAATTCCTAATATGATGAAGCCCTACTCTGCTGTTTTTTAAGTACGGCACAGTTACGATAAAATATCTGCAACTTGATTGATCAGAAAGTTTTTTCAGAAAAGAAATTGGATCAGTTAAATGTTCTAACATTTCAAATGATAGAAATACATCAGCATTAATTTGCTCATAATCTAAATCTTCTGCCCTAGCACAGATGGCTTCAATGCCCTTACTTCGTATTTTCTCTACAGCAACAATATCCATATTTATGCTTATTACGATTATATTATCAAACAATTTCTGCAAATACTGCAAATGCGTACCTGAAGAATCGCCAATATCTACTACCACCTTAGGCGAACCTGTTTCTCTATATAGTTGCTCTAATGCCCTGCTTACCAATGATATTTGAAATGCATGCAATGCACGTGTTTGCACCAAACGATATGATCTAAGTTCATAATTGGTATATTGATGTTTTATATCTGGAACTATATTTTCCAGGGTTTTATAAAGACAATGTAATTTTTGGAAACGAATTGCCGAATTTAATGATCTAATCATTAACCATTCATAAAACATTTTTAATAAAACATACATTTGGGCAGGCAATACTTTTCTTAATGTTTTTATTAACATAACAGTCCTCTTTCTCCCTATTCACTTATTTATTAAAATTATATATAAGTGGCCTAAAAAATCCTTCATCTTCTTCCCGAATAGTGAAAGGTGTTTCCGCAAGCTATCTTTTAGAAGATCAAAATCAGCAAGTCATCTGCCTTCTATAGCGTCCATAACCACCCTAAACGCCCTTTCTCCTGATAACTCGTCGTCCAAATGGGTAGCGTAGGATTTTATAAACTCTCTATCCTCTATGTAAGCAGGATAATCACCAGTTTCCATAAATAAAAGGATACTTTCCAAAAGCATATCTATTGAATAGTGGCACACTGCTCTTTTAGATAAAAGCCGGTGTTCCTGATCAGAAAACCTCCAATGTTTTAATAAAACGAAAACCGGCAAATATGAGCTGACTGATTCAAGTAAAACAGTAGAGGGTAAATCCAATATCACCACGTCTGATTTTAATAGTAATTCTTCAAAGCTTGGCTTCACCGTTATGAAGGCTATTCTTTCACTATCTTGGTACGTTTCGATCCAGGGGGGCTGGTTTCCAGGATGGAGTTTGACCAAAATTTTATTATTAGCCGAAATTCTCCCAAGTATGTCCATAATTTTCATCTGATCGAGGTAAAAAGTCCTGTCATTAAACCCCGGTATTCCGCAATACCAGTTATTTCCATAGTAACTGGTGGTTGCATAAAGTATTGTCTTTTCCTTTAAAAAAGTTTCTTTTTTGTCTTTGTTGATCTGCAGTTTATCAATCCGAGAAGAACCCACGGTTATAACCCTGGCTGTAGCCCAGCAATTTTTGTACAATTTTTCTACCTGATTGCCAAAAACAAGGGAAATATCGGACGTTATCTGGTCCGTCAACCCAAAGAACTGCGTGGGCTTACCGTTGGAATCACCCACCATACCATGCTGCCACGTAATCACGGGAATACCGACGTTTCTCACCACCTGGTTAAAAGTGTGCATGGTAGCCCGGGGGGAACCGTAATTGAGTAATGCCTTTACTCTTAATTTTTTTATTGTTTTTTCCACCCTCTCAGAAAGAGAGATGAAATTACAAGGAACCTCCCCCAGTAGATATTCAAACCTTTCCCTTAGCAATGGATAGAAATTAATTCCCTGATAATCGAAATAACTCATAAAGAATTGTCTTATTTCCAATCTCCCCAGCAAACCACTTTTTGCCCCATGCTGCCCCGCATCAGCAAAATCAGCGTCCAAATAGAAAATCCCATAACCCCTAGCATTCAGCTTTTCCATTATTGATGAAAATTCATTTTGGTCACTGTTTAAAATAATGTTGCCTTTATTACTAAAAAAATTTAAAGTTGCCAAAAGGCTTCTGTAATTTTTTTTCGAAAAATACCTTAAAAATGTACTTAAAGATATATTCTTCTTGGCGATCTGTTTTAATCTACCCAGTGTTTTTACCTTTAGAGAGCCTTCATTTTCAGGAGGTTCCCCGGGAAGAAATACAATATCCCTGTCCCACCCATTAAGGCCCAAAATAAGGCTCCACAAATTCTCGTTTTTTGAAAAACAGATACCAAAGGCGCCAAAGGGATAAAAACTGCTTTTATGAATAACCCCCTGCTGGCGGGGGAATTGGCCCAGTACTTTCTGCAGCATAAATATCCTGCTTTTTATCCCATCAAACAGAATCATCAGGGGGAAAAAATGAAACATAAAAGGTCTTAATTTCTGTTCCTTAAGTTTTAAATCGCCAGCATGAATAAGATCATCCATTTCCCTGCACAGATTTTCCACCATGGAATGATTTTCGGTGCATAAGGACTCCAGTTCATTGACCTCATAAAAATCCTCGGGTATCGAATACTCAACCCCGGATTTTTCCAACTGCCACATGGCTGACGGTCCCAGAGCTATCCAGCAGCCATCACCCATGTTTCTTTTCATTATGTCCTCAACCTGCCATCCATGCTCAGCCAAAAAAAGTTTGTCAGCAGTCAACGCTCTATCCTCCCCTCCCGCAGCCTTTTAGCAAGATATTTTGCTGCTCCGCTGTTTCTAATACCGAGAATCACCGGCGGAAGGATAAGTATAAGTATCACAACAGATTTTTTTAGGGTGAAAATAATATCCTCGGTCAGGGAACTGCATAAAAGCTCTTGTTGCCCAAAATATACAAATATGGTTCCCATCCAAAGGGCTATCGGGATACCTTCGGCATAAATGACAAGGGCTCTTTTTCTTCCCAGCAACTCTTTGCCCAGGGTAAAAACTATATAAGTAAAATTGCAGGCATATGCCGCTACCACAACAAAGGCCACTCCAGCCATTGTTTTTATGCCCATGATAAACCACATTACAATAAATAAAACAACCATCATCCCAAGGCTTAAAATGTTAGCCACACCGTAAGAACCCAGCCTCTTTTCGGCCACCCAGATGGTAAAAAGATTATTGTTTCTCAGGTCGAAGAAATTTGCGGTGAGCAGGATGGCCAGGGGTAGTATACCACCGGCATACAAGGGTATAACCTGCCTGATTAATAAAGGGGCAGCGGTAATTATACCCCAGTTGATCAGGGGAATAGCGACAAGCAGTTGGAACTGTATGAAATTATAAATGTCCAAGGCTATCTTTTCCCTGTCCTCTCCTTTGCCGTACTGCTCAAAGGTTCTGGTCATTAAAACGGTTCCAAACCTTATGCTGATATCCGCCCCCTGCACAAAAAAACTGCGGGCCATCATATAAATACCAAGGGACTTTATATCCATGAATTTGGTTACCCAGAACATGTCCAGCATCAGGAAGAGACTGATAGGATAGTCTGCTATTTTACAGAAAATACTGTAGGAAGCCAGCCTTTTAAAGACATTCGCATCCCACATAAATTTTGTCCTTATATCAAAGCGGCGGGCCGAAAAGGTCATCCATGCAGCTTTTATTCCCTCGGCAAAAATGGCCCCCAGAAAAACCCCCCACAATCCCAGCAGATAGGCACCTATTGGCAACGCTATGGCCAGTATCAGGCTGTTTATGAAAAGCAATCTACTTAATGGAATGTAAAGTTGCGCTCCCTGAAAAAAAGTGTTATATGATTCCTGTAATCTTGTAAAATACATCAGTGCCGCAGCCAGAACAATGGCAAAGAATTCGGTCTCCGATACATTATTTTTCTTAAAAAGAGCGTAAATTAAGATACCGGCAAATACAACAGTAACCTCTACCAGTGAATATGTCAGGCTTACCGACCTGCAGTTCTCCTGGCCCCTGTAATCTCCTTTTCCTTTTAAAATAGGAAGTTCCCTTACCGCCCCCGCCAATATGCCTATGGAAAAGGGAGTGGCGAAACTTTTAACCACACCAACCAGATTCCATACTCCCATTATCTCCGGTGGAAGCATCCTTCTTAGAATGAAACCCTGAATGAAGAGTAAAATCTGAGATATTAAATTGATCCCACTGAAAGCCAGAGCATTTTTTAAGAACATTTTTAAGATCCTAACTTAAATATTAGTTTGCATATAAACCTCATCATACCATTTGATTATTTCGGTGATATGAAACTCATTGTTCCGGGGATAGCAATACTGATATATTGCATTTATAAATTCATATTCCTCAGAAGTGTTGACATCAAGTTTAAGCTCTGGACGACTGAACTCCAGAGGACATTTTATCGTTCCAACCTTGAACTTGTCCCAGTTTTCATAAATATAACTGTGGGGGTGCTCCCTGTTAGCAGGATCAACGGTTACTTTCCACAGTTTTTCCACCGTACCCATGCTGTACACCTCAGCCCCCAGCCCGTCTGGATAACCATTGTCATCAATGTTATGTGTATTTGAGGAAAAGTCATTACCGGTCTTAAGATGATAATCAATAATCCTGTCTATCTCTGCAGGTTCAATTACCGGGTTATCAGCACATAACCTGACAACAATATCAGCCTTGAATTTCCTGGCTACCTGGTAGTACCTGTCAACCAAATCATTTTCCGAACCCCTGAATACTTTAATATCCAGTTCGCCGGCAACTTTTAACAATACATCATCCTCAGATTTAGTTGTGGTTGCCAGTACAATCTCATCAAGCCTAAGAGACCGTTTTACCCTTTCTACAAATCTGAAAATAAGCGGTTTTCCGGCAAGGTCGGCCATAGATTTACCGGGTAGTCTTGTTGATCCCATTCTGGCCTGTATAATACCTGCAACTTTCACCAGCATGTCCTCCCACCATCAATAATCAGGGTAGAGCCAGTCATATATGAAGAAGCTTCAGAAACCAGGAAAAGAACAGCTGACTTGTATTCATCTTTTTCCGCCATTCTTCCGACAGGGATAAGATTTGTCAGCCTGGAAACGAACTCTTCAGGCTGGCCGGTATAAACACCACCCGGGGCAAGGGTATTGACCCGTATATTTTTATGGGCCCAGTAAGTAGCCAAGTATTTTGTAAGACCAATAAGTCCATGTTTGACTACTGAATAAGTTACAGGCTTTACGGGCTGCTCCTCTTCCTTTAAACCGGGTTGTTTGTATAAACGCTGGTCTGGAGCAATGATGCCCAAGTCTGATGCTATATTTAATATTACGCCTCCACCATGGACAGCCATATAAGTACCAACAATCTGGCTGCATAAAAAAGCTCCTTTTAGGCCGACGGAAACGTCACTATTCCACTGTTCCAGGCTAAAATTTTCAAATCTGCTCATTATTTGATCATTACTGCCTTTTACTTTCGGATCATTTGCGGCATTATTAATTAAAATGTCTATACCATTAAATACTGCTGTAACTCTTTCCAAAGCATTTTTTATATCTCCGGGATCGGTTATATCTGTTTGCATTCCCAGGCAGGGAACCATATATTCATTTTTAATCCGTAAGGACTCCTTTTGGGCAAGCTCCCCGTTAATATCCCAGAGAACCGGTATTCCCCCGGCTTCGGCTATTGCCTCAGCGTGCTTAATACCTAGCAGGCCAGCGCCGCCGGTAATTATTGCCACCTTTTTATCCAGCCTGAATTTTTCTAAAGAACCTTTAGACATTATTAAAACCCTCTCGTTTGTCCTCCGTCCACCACAAGGCAGGCGCCGGTTATGAATGATGCCCTAGGCGATGCCAGGAACAGAACCGAATCGGTCACTTCTTCCGGTATGCCAAGGCGCTTCAGTGGAACATTTGAATTAATATAATCGGTGGTTGATTTAAGGTTATCTTTAAGTTTCAAATCCCACGTGCTTCCTAAGAATAATATATTGCCCGGAGCAACGGTGTTAACCCTGATGTTATATTGGGCAAGCTTGTACGACAGATTTTTGGCTGAAGCTATTATTGCTGCCTTGGATGCCTCATATGCTATAGGGGCGCCAAGGGTTTCAATGCCCGCAATGGAGGAAATAAAAATAACCGATCCGCCATTACTCTTAAGAAACGGAACAGCTTCCCTGGCGATTTTTACACCTGATAAGAGGTTAATATCTATAAATCTATTCCACTCTAAGTCTGGCAGGTCATACTCCGGTTTACCCCGGCCGGATCCTATATTGGCAACTACTACATCCATTCTCCCAAAGCAGGCAACGGCCCTGGAAAGCGATTCCTTAATTTCATCAGTTTTGCTGAGGTCGACACAAATTCCGATAACATTTCCTTCGCCAAATTCCTTCTTAAATTCCTCCACAGTGGTTTCAACTGATATTTTTTCCCTTCCAGTGACAATCACCTTTGAGCCCTCTTTGGCAAATCCATACGAAATAGCCTTCCCAATTCCCCTGCTTGAGCCGGCAATAAAAACAACTTTGTCTTTTAAACCAAGATCCAACTGCTATCCCCACCTTTGAAGCTGTTCTACCACAAAGGCCTTATTTTTTGTACTCCATAATAACTCATCCGATCCCCGGGCTACCTGAAGGATGTATGGCCCGGTATAACCGCTTTTAGCTAACATAGAGAAGCATTTGTCAAAATCAGTGCTTCCGCCTCCGACAGGTACTGTCCCCCCCCCCAATAACCTGTCCTTGACATGAACAGTGGCTATATATTTACCATAACAGCTTAATTCTTTCTCCGGCTCGTACCCAAGGGAAGCGCTGTTACCCATATCGTAGTTGGCCCGGGCTGAGGGATGATCTAATTTTTGAAGGAAATACAGAAAGGTTTCAGGTGGCAGCGAAGTTTCAAAGGCCAATGTTATTCCGGACCTGTGGATCTTATCAAGCAAAGGCTTGAATATCTCCACCAGACCATCTATTTCATCCTGATCTTTAATTTCAGAATTATCAACAAAGGGTATTTCAAGATACTGTATCCCTGCCTCTTTGAGCCTGCCGATCAGCAGTTCCAAAACATTAAGGCGCTCGGAAAGTTCCACTGGTGAACAGCGTATAATTGGGCAATCCATAAAATAATCAGCACATACCGAAGCTATATTAACCCCTGTTTTTTTCACCAGATCATTAATTTTCCGAAGTCCTTTTTCAGTAATTAAGGGATTCTCATTAAAACGGTATTCTTCTACAATCCAATCAATAAAGTCAAAGCCACATCTCTGTGCCGTAAAAAACTCCTGTTCCCAGTTTTCCCAGGGAAATGCCTGTATTTTCCCGTTTACAGGCGGCGACAACCTGCCCTGCATTATACCTATTTTATTCATTTTCTCTCTCACTTGTTTTTAAAAGAATAGGGTGATGGACCAGATGCCCCTTTACCAGTTTTACTCCATTTCATTATTTGTTCCTCAATATTAACACCGACATTATTACTCCAGGTATCCAGCAATTTTTTGGTAATGGCTCCCATTGTACCGTTTCCTATTTTTACAGTGTTTAAAGACATCACCGGCAAAAGACAAAACGGTGTGCCGGTCATAAACGCCTCATCCGCATTGTAGACATCATAAGGTTCAATATTCTTTTCAATACATTTAAGCCCTGTTTGTTGAGATAGTTCAAAAATATAATCCCTGCTTATACCCCGCAGTATATTACGGGGTTCGGGAGTAATGACTACACTATCCTTAACAATGAAAAAATTATCTCCGGTTCCCTCGGCAATAAATCCGTCGGGATCAACAAGTAAGGCCCAGTTATTTTTCCCTTCATATTGGGAAACCTCTATATTGGCCATTTGGTAGTGCAGTCTGCTCCTGTTTTTCACCTTGGGCTCCAATAGTTGGGCCGGAATGGCCCTCTGTGAAGGTATAACCGCATTTATACCTTCATCAAAAAGGCATCCCATTGATGAAACTGTCCATCTTAATGGGAAATCAGCAATAATTACATTGGTGCCTTTATGGGAACACACAACGTCCTGGTAAATTGACAGCAATCCCCTTGAAACATCTATCATGACCCGGTGTTCGTCGTCTTCCTCAAAAAGAGGATCATTGATTTTTATAGTTTCGTAAACAGCCTGTTCCATCTCATCCATGGAAATGGGTATATCTATATGAACATATTTTGCCGAGGCATAAAGTCTTTCAATATGCTCCCTCAGCTTAAACTGCACCTTATTAAAGGAGCGGGTCATTTCAAAAACCATGTCCCCGAACATAAGGGCTGAATCGTAAATAGATATCTTTGCCTCTGATTCAGGAACAAATTCGCCGTTAAAATAAACCATTCTTCCAGGTTTCATCTAATCGCCTCTTTTAATTTTCCTTAAAAAGACTTCTCTCAACGTATTCACAGATCAAATGCCCGATTAAAATATGGGCTTCCTGAATCCTTGGGGTGGATTCCGAAGGAACAGCCACACAATAGTCAGTCATTTTATAGATTGTGCTTTCTTTATTGTTTCCGGTCAGCCCTATTGTCGTCATTCCTCTGCTTTTTGCAACTCTAATTGCCTCCACAATGTTTTTTGAATTTCCACTGGTGGAAATAGCAATTAAAACATCTCCCTCCCTCCCCTTGGCCTCAATTTGCCTTGAAAATACAACATCAAAGCTGTAATCATTCCCCACCGCAGTAAGAGTGGAGGTGTTTACGGTCAAAGCTTCAGCATCCAGGGCCTTTCTCTCCAAGAAGAACCTGCTTACCAGTTCAGTGGCGATGTGTTGAGAATCTGCGGCGCTCCCTCCATTGCCGCATATCAGAAGTTTGCCTCCGGCTTTATAGCAGTCCACCAGCACCCCTGCAATCCTGACAATTTTTTGATAAAAACCTTCCTGCTTTTCCATGAGGGAAATAACCTTTATGTGATCGCCTATCCTATCTCTCCAAAAAGAAAAGGAATCAGTATCACTGTTTCTCGTGTTCAGTATAAACCTGGACACCTCTTTTATAACCCCATTACCTTTTACCGCATCTGTAACATGCCTGACTGAATTCTTAACTTCAGTGTCAGCGTCCGAGGGGGCAAAACTATGATCTAAGTAAGAGAGTAATTCAATATCTTTTTTTGAATCCCCCACAAAACATACATCTGATTCTTTCAGCCCTTCCCGGGCTGCAATATCCTTAAAATATGCCAGTTTATCTTTACATCCGCTGATGAAAAAATCAGGTGCAAACCTTTTGTTTACATACTTTGAGAAGTTGCTGTTCTCTCCGGTAATAAATCCTACCCTTATCCCGGACCTTTTCAACTCGAATATTGCATCAATATCATCAAATGTAATCCTTTTTTGCTCTGTGCCTTCGGGACCAATATAAACGGATCCATCTGTCAAAACCCCGTCGATGTCAAAAAAAACAACATCTATCATTTAGACCCGCCTCAGTTTCTTTATAATGGGCTCCTCACTTTCATAAATCCTGATAACCCCATCCCCCATGGCCTTTTCCAGCTCACGGATGTCTCTTACCAATCTCTTAACTCCCTGCGGCTCTACTGATGCAGACTGGTCACTTCCCCACATAGCCCTATCCAGGGTGATATGCCTTTCGATTACGCATGCACCTAAAACCGCCGCTGCAAAGGTGGTGGCAAGTCCTACCTCGTGTCCGGAATAACCTATCGGAACATTGGGGAACATTTCCTGTAGTGTTTTTATTCCTTTAAGATTCAGTTCTTCCGGCATGCAAGGATAGGTTGAGGTGCAATGAAGTATAATAAGGCCTTCTGTGCCAATCACTTCTATAGCATTCTTAATTATTTCTATATTACTCATCCCTGTCGAAACAATGATAGGCTTTCCGTATTTCTTGTGGTGCCTCAAAAGGTTGTCGTCGGTAATTGAAGCTGACGCTATCTTATAGCACGGCGGATTAAACTGCTCAATAAAATCAACCGAACCCTCATCCCAGCAAGAAGCAAACCAATCAATTCCTTTTTCTTTACAGTACCTGTCTATTTCCAAATACTCATTATAACCGAATTCCAGCCCCCGTTTTAAATCTCCGTTTGTGGAACCGAAAGGATTTTCTCTCGGCTTTGCCAGTTCCTCGGAAGAGTAAACCACTTCAACAGTACGCTTCTGAAATTTTACTGCATCACAACCACTTTCTACGGCAGCATCTATCAGCTTTTTTGCTATTTCTATGGAGCCGTTATGATTGATACCGATTTCAGCTATAATATAGATTGGATTGCCTTCACCCACAAATTTACCACCGATTTTAACACCTTTTTGTGATTGCATATTTAATCCCCCATATAAAATAATTTTTATTTCTTAAACGGAAAAAGCAATTTATTTATTCCATTTAACACCCCTTAATATGGAATTTTTATTAATACAACCCTTATTCCTCTCAACAAGGCATAACAGTTCCTCAACAACTTCATCAGTAAGGTAGTTTGGATGCAAACCCATCTCCATCAACCCGGTATATTTAGGATTATAATAGTGATCCTCTGTCTCCACCCTAGGGTTATCATAGTGTTTGATCTCAACACTATAGCCTGCCTTCTTGCCAACCGCATAAACTTTTTCTGCCAGTTCATTTACCGAGAAAGTTTCGGTGATCTGGTTAAATATCCTTAATTTGCCATGTTCTGGCGGATGCATAGCAGAAAGGTAAACACATGCTAGAGAATCCTTAATATTTATATAACCCCTAATCTGTGTACCGGAACCGTATATGGTCAAAGGATGTCCAACTACCGCCTGCACAACAAACCTATTTAGGACGGTACCAAATATTTCATCGTAATGGAAATTGGTCATAAGACGGGAATCCTGTTTTCCCTCATCGGTGAATATACCATAAACCGGGCCTTGCATAAGATCGGTAACCCTCAGTCCCCATGTTCTCACATAATACCAAAGCATATCGGTGTCCTGAATTTTTGTAGTATGGTAGAGTGAGCTTGCCTGGCGGGGAAATAGAAACTTTTCAGTTCGGCCTTTATGCTCTATATCAAACCAGCCTTCCTCTATGTCTATATTAGGGGTCCCGTATTCTCCCATAGTACCAAGCTTTATGATATGGCACTGAGTATTTACTTCCTTTACCGCATATGCAATATTTAACGTACTTATTAAATTGTTTTGGAGAGTAAAGGCAGCTTTTTCACGATTGAGCATTGAGTATGGTGCGGATGGCTGTTCAGCATAATGAATTACCACATCTGGCTTATGGTCAATAAATATGCTTTTTAGAAAATGATAATCCGTTACATCACCTATATATATACCAATTTTATTTCCTGTTAAGCCCTCCCATATCCTAGTGCGTTCCACAAGATTAGGATTTAAAACAATGGGTTCACAGTCCAACTCCAAGGCTGTGTACCGCTTGAAATAATTATCAATACCAATAACCTCGTGTCCTTTACTGGAGAAATGCATACATGTGGGCCAACCCATATAGCCGTCACAGCCCATAACTAATATCCTCACACAGTACCTCCGTAATAGTTTTCTTCAACTCTTTCAATGACTTTGTTTTCAATCAAGTACTTCTTCAGTGCTTGTTTGTCCAAGGGAATTTCACTAGCGGAGATATATGATTTTTTTACCTTACCATATACCATGTTTGAATAATCATAATTAATAGATTCGTAAATTGATTTGAATGCAGGGGTGAGTGCAAACATATCTTCTAATTCAATTGCGCGTTGAACCTCATCCTCTGTCATAAGTTCTTCATATAATTTTTCCCCGGCCTTAGCACCTGTTTCAATTATTTCAATTTCTTGGGTTTTATAGCCATACCTCGGTGCCAGAATGTCTATCATTGCTTCAGCAAGGTCAGGGATTTTTACAACGGGCATTTTAGTTATAAAAACCTCTCCTCCTTGCGAAATCACAACTGCTTGCAACACAAGCCTAGATGCCTCTTCAACTGTCATGACAAACCTAGTCATTCTCTTGTCAGTTAAAGTAACCGGTCCTCCATTTTTGATCTGTCTCATAAAAAGTGGAACAACAGAACCTCTAGACCCCATTACATTACCAAACCTTGTACTGCTAAAAACAGTACAACCACCGTTTTTAACCGCATTGGCGGCAGTTATAAGCTTTTCCCCCATAAGTTTTGAGGTTCCCATAACATTTGTAGGGTTAACAGCCTTATCGCTGCTGGTAAACATAACGCACTTGACCTCACAGGTAGAAGCAGCCTTTATAATATTTTCCACACCTATTATGTTTGTCTGAACCACGTCAAAAGGATTATATTCGGAAAGTATAACGTGTTTGAAAGCTGCGCAATGTATGATAACGTCTATCCCGGCAGAGAGCTTTTCGACCTTGCCCTGGTCTCTTACATCACCAAGAAAACAGCAGATATTTTTGTTTTTATAATACTCCATTAAGAAGAACATTTCCGTTTCATTATTATCCATTAGCCTTAATTCTTCCGGTTCTAATGTGTTAAGCTGTTTAACTATCTCTTTGCCAACGGTTCCTGCTGCACCAGTTATAAAAATCTTTTTACCAGCAAAATATTTTTTCCAATTAACATCCACACATAATAACCTCCATTTCGCCGCCTACTGCTGGCGACACAAATAGTAATGAAAACGGGATGCGCAGCAAACACCCCTGCGTTACAATGTATCTGAGGGAAAAGCACACTACAAAGCACGATGAGGTGAGTTGCAGACTGCCTCTTGGCTTAAATCAGTATAATAACCAGTGTAAGGATCGCCTTTCAAGCACAAATAAGTGGTGCCACGAGGCCGCACGCTAATCATTGTTTTAGCTCTTCGTTAAATGTGTGGCAATCCAGTCGCTGCCTTCTCCCTCACGATTTATTTGTGAGGAGGGAAAAAATTGAAAGTTGTTTACCCTATTTGTTGTGGCGTCGATGTACACAAGACATTTCTCGTCGCTACGATCATCGCAACCCAGGGCATAGTTCCGAGTTACAAGAAGAAGCGCTTTTCCACCTTCAACAATTCCATTCTGGCGTTCAAGCAGTGGTTGTTGGATAACAATTG
>LADN01000047.1 GCA_000961585.1 Peptococcaceae bacterium BRH_c4a
GATTCCGGCTTCCGGCTGCGTCCTGCAGCCGGCTCGGCATTCCGTAGGCTCGGTCGTTAAGAGACAGTAGCAGCCTCCGGTACATTCCGCACGGACTTAAATCACTCCCCCTCACTGCATGTCGCTGTGGGGTCTCTTGAGGGTCGCTTTTAAGGCAGCCTGTCACCATTCTGGATTCTGGCTTCTGGATTCCCAAGCGCCCTTCAGGGCGTTTTTTTACAACTATTTACCTGTGGGACTGTGGGGTGGCCGCCGTTATAATAGAGTAGTCGGTAATTAACTAACGGATTGACCGCTTGAAAAGGCAGGTATTTATGAAAATAAGGGAAACAGGAGTAAAACAGAAAAGATCCGGGGCCGGCTTTTTGATGAAGGCCTTTTTTATTTTGCTCACCCTGGTACTGGTTGCCGCCGTCAGGCTTCCGGCCCAGATCAGGGGTTACGCCTATGAGCTGTACAGGGAGTTTGCCAGGATTCACATGGAGTTCCGGTCCCGGGACCTGCCCTCTTTGGAAGGAAGAAACGTCAGGGTCAAATACCAGGAAGAGGATGCTGAATATGCGCCGACAGTACTGTCGGCCTCCGAGAAATTCTACCGGCCGGTGGCCGAAAAGTACGGGTTAAAAATGCGCAAGAAGGTCACGGTGGTGGTGTACCCCTCCAAGGAAGAGCTGAACGCCAGTTTTGGCTGGCCAGCCAGTGAGAGTGCCATGGGGGTATACTGGGCAGGGGTGATCCGGGTGCTGTCACCGGGATCCTGGGCAGAGGGAGATAGCCCCGAAGAAATAAAGGACAACTTTACCAATGTGGGGCCCATGGCCCACGAACTGACCCATCTGGCTGTGGATTACGCCACCCGGGGCAACTGCCCCCGCTGGTTTACCGAGGGGCTGGCCCAGCTGGAGGAGTATCGGCTGACAGGTTTCCGATTTTCTTACCAATCAGGAGCCGGGGAGGATTTTTACGGCCTGAAGGAAATGGACAGGGGCTTTGATGATCTGCCTGATCAGGCCCTGGCCTATCGGGAGTCGCTTTCAGCGGTGGAATATATTGATGGCGTCCATGGAGAGGAGAAACTATTGGAGATTGTCTCAATGCTGGGCAGCGGCAGGGGAATGGGGGAATCTCTGGAGGATTCCCTGGGGATGGATCTTCCTTCCTTTGAACAAAATTGGCGAACATGGTCGGGTTTTTAATTTTTCGTGCAGGATTTTTTGCGACTTTAAAGAACTAAAACACCAAAAGCGCATAAATCCAGGTAATAATCCTTTACCGCGAAATGGAGAGTCACCAAATTGCACAAGCTTATAATAAAGGGCGGTAGTCCGCTTAAAGGGAAAATTAAGATTGGCGGGGCAAAAAACGCTGCCCTTGCAATTTTGAGCGCCACGGTTATGGCCGGGGATGTTGTATTGCTGGAAAATATTCCAGATATTAACGATGTCAAGGTAATGATTAAATTAATAGAATCTGTGGGTGCCGAGGTGGAGTGGCAGGGGGAAGACGCCGTCAGAATCACACCCCCGGATGCCATTGCCGAAATGCCTCCGTACCATCTTTCCAAGCAGTTGAGGGCTTCAAACCTGATGATGGGGCCTCTTCTGACCAGGTTCGGCAAGGCCGAGATACCGCTGCCCGGGGGATGCAATATAGGAGTGCGTCCCATGGACCTGCATTTCAAGGGATTCGCCGGTCTGGGGGCCGAAATAAGCCTTGATAAGGGTTGTGTCCGGGCACACTGCAGGAAACTTCGGGGTGCCCGCATATATCTGGACTTTCCCAGCGTGGGGGCCACCGAAAATTTAATGATGGCGGCCTGCCTGGCCCAGGGACAGACTGTTTTGGAAAATGTTGCCAAAGAGCCCGAAATAGTGGATCTGGCCAGTTTTCTAAACTGCCTGGGGGCCAAGGTCAGGGGCGCAGGCACCGATGTTATAAAGGTGGCAGGGGTCCGCTCCCTGGGGGGATGTTTACGGTACCCGGTGATACCCGACCGCATAGAGGCCGGGACCTTTATGGTGGCAGCCGCCGCCACCAAGGGGGATATTCAGCTGGAGAACATTATACCTTTGCACCTGGAACCTTTCAGAGCCAAGCTAAGGGAGGCCGGGGTGGATATAATTGAGGGGGAGGACTGCCTCAGGGTAAAGGTCTCAGGTTCCCTGAAGGCCATAGACATAAAAACCCTTCCTTACCCGGGATTCCCCACCGACATGCAGTCCCAGATGATGGCGCTCTTGTCCACGGTATCCGGCACCAGCCTGATAACCGAAAATATATTTGAAAACCGCTTTCAGGTGGTGGATGAGCTCAAGCGCATGGGGGCAAAGATAAAGGTGGAGGGAAGGATTGCCATCATTGAGGGGTCCGAAGGCCTGTACGGAACCCAGGTCAAGGCAACGGACCTGAGGGCCGGCGCCGCCCTGGTGGTGGCCGGGCTCATGGCCAGGGGCACCACAGAGATCACCAACACCAATTATATTTTAAGAGGCTACCACGAAATAGAAAAGAAACTCAGGCAACTGGGAGCAGATATAACCATGGTCAAAAACGGCGCATCTTAATGCGCCGTTTCCTGATTATGAACTAAATTATTCTTAAGAGTTACTATAAAATCCTGAGCTTTGGTTACAATGGTGGGCCGCCAATTTGAACCGTGAAGCCCGAAGGCGGGCGGGCTATAGATAACCTATAAATGCTTTTAACCGGGGGCGCCTTATGCATATTACTATTTTGACCGTGGGCCGATTAAAGGAAAAATACCTCCAGGAAGCCCAGAAGGAATACCTTAAAAGACTCCCGGCCTACGCCAGGGTAAATGTCGTGGAAGTCTCCGACGAACCGATCCGGGAGGGTCTGTCCGCCAGCATGGAGGACATCATCAAAGCCAGGGAGGGCGCCCGGCTGGCCAAACACCTGTCCGCCGATGACTACATCATAGCTCTGAACCGGGAAGGCCGCCAGATGACCTCCGAGGACCTTTCCGGCCTAATCTCCGGCCTGGCCCTTTCGGGCAAGAGCAGCATCACCCTGATCATAGGCGGCACCCTGGGCCTTTCCCCGGAAATACTGAAATCAGCCCACCTTAGCCTTTCCTTCTCCAAAATGACCTTTCCCCACCAGCTCATGAGGATAATACTGCTGGAGCAGATTTTCCGGGCCTTTAAGATTGCCAGGGGGGAACCGTACCACCGATAACGACTACGGTGGAAGCCCCCCCCCTGGGAATACAATGGGGACGGTCCTTTTTGACAAAGCGTGGCTCGAAGCGATGTAATGAACGAAATTATGCTGAATTAAGGTCGAACACCAGGCTTTCGATTCGTAAAATGGCTGAGTTGCTGAGTTTGGGTTGTGGGGTAGTTGCGCGGGTGAAGGCGGAGCCTTAAAAGCACTCTGCAGCGAGACAAAAAGGATCGTCCCCGATGTCCACAGAAAAGTATTTCCGGCTCTTTTATTTTGCCTCACGCATTGCCGCACTTGTAAAAGCTATTAAAATAGGCATCTTAATCAACTCCTAAATAGCCTTAAATTATAATATTATATTAGCCAGTATTTGTAAATTGCCTTTTTTTGAAACCTCCCATTTTATCCGCAATATTCGCAGAATCCATAGCTGGGTAATAATACTGCCTTCATTGTGCGAAAAATGTGTTTGAAACACATACCCTTAAGTAAATTTGTAAGTACTTATTTTTTTGTATTTTACTATAAAGAGAACCAGCAATATGAGGATAATGCAACTTGTCAGTGACGGCTCGTCCAGCGTCACTGTTGGGGTTTTCTCGTTGTTGTTGAGAATTTTCTCCTGCAGGTCGAACAGCTCCTTTTCCTGCTGCTGGGTTTCAACCACTATAAAGGCTGTTTGCGGGGTCAGTATCCTTGATCTGAAGGATGCCCGTACCAGTTCCAGGGAGTCGTTGTTGCCTGTTAATAATCCCTTCTGCAGCATTGTGTCGAGGAGTATGGCGTCTTTATGCCGATTGTTTGTGGTGGTGAATTTGCCTGTCCGGGTATTGGTTAGCACTAATTGGTTGGTATTGTCATTTGAGACATATGCTCCATTATAGTTCAGTATAGGTTTTACCACCGGAACATTCACTGCGCTTCCTGCGGCATTGTCGTCATAGGAATACGGGGTTAGGGTAAGATTATGGTTAAGTGAGTAATAGTACGGGCTTTCCGGGAATCTATCGGAAAGAGGATACATATTCACAGGTAATACCGCTCCCGGCATATTATCAGATACCGCAATGATGACAGGGAATTTGTTTGCCCTTTCATGGCTCAGGATCATCTTCACAGCCATATTCAGATTAAATCCGCATTCAGCTACATATTTTGCCTGGGGCATGTCGGACAGGCGCAACTGTTTCAGCTTGTAAGAGGCAATAATAACATCGGCATCTGTCAGGTTGTTAGCCTTTGCGTACTCCTGGACCCGGCTCATATGCCACTCTACATCGCTGTTTTTTGAGCTGTCAATGACGAAATAATAATTTGGCTCCCTTACAACGGGCGCTAAAGCGGCTTTATGGGCGGAGGGCAGCAAAACAGCCCCTTCAACATTTACCAATTCTTGTTCATCAGCACCACCCAGGGAAATCACCTTATTATCCAGGGTTAAATTTATTTTTTCCGTATGTATGATTTCAAACCCAGTGTCCCTCACTTCACGCGGTGCAAAGGGGAAAACCATCAGCTCCAGGGTGTTTCTTCCTATATAGTGGAGTAATCCCGGATCACGTCTTGTGTTTACAATTTTGCGGTAAATAAACAAAGCAGCCCGGCGGTCTGTAAGGATGCCCTCCTTACGGGTTCCCGCAACATCAAGGTAATAGTCGCTTATATATGCGCCCGGGGGTAGTTTGAAGGAGGTTTTATATTCACCGTTCCCGGCAGGAGCGTAATTTTCTAACTTTAAATGCACCCATGATTTATATGCTTGGCTTTTTTCATCAAATCTTGTCTCGCCAACCGTCTCCAAAATCCGCACCCTGTTGTTTACAATGTTTGGGTTGGAAAGGTTTGGTGTGGCTAAATTATGTCCCGCATCGAAAAACAGGTTTTCCAGGGTCAATACATTGTGCTGAGAAATTACTTTCCCATCAAGAACCAGACTGGTATATAAATCAGATATTATTGGTGTGCTTCCTCCTGAGGAACCAATGCCTCGTGAAGAAACGCCGCCTCTTGTTTGTTGCAAGCCGCCCTTTATATTTTTCAAGGTCCTTTGGAGTCTGGTCAAATTTACCGACCGGGTGTTGCTAAAATTGTTCTGATTCAGGTATTGGGAGGCGACAGCAAAGTTTTCTCTATCGCCCCAAAATATGGCGGTGATACAAAGGGGAAGGGTTATAATGCCGATGCAGAATACTGCCCCAAGACGCCAATTACCCCATGATTTTGACAGAACAATACATTCATTGGTTAGATGATAACCTTGTAAAAATGTAACCATTGCCGGTGTGAAAACAAGTAATCCCAAGCCGTAAAAGATTATACCAATGAAGCCCAGAGGGAGGTTTGGCAAAAAAATAACAAAGAAATAAAGTATATACGCATAACCAACTGATTTTAAATAAAACAAAAGAAGCCTTAGTTTTTTATCCTCCACAGGAGGTATTAAAAGCAGTAAACCGTTTAAGGCAGCAATAATATAGTATATAGGGCTGCTGAAATCGCCTAATAAACCGGTTGAATTGCCGTCATCACCCATGCTGCCAAAGCTTTGATTCAAGGCCAATCCGCATAATGGCATACAAAAAGCTATAATAAAGGTTAAAATATAATGATTTCTACTGGTGGGATTATGCGGATTCCTAATCAAAAGCAATTTGCTTATCAGAAAAATCATAGCATACACACAGGCTGCAATGATTATTAAAGCCATAGTGTGTAAGTTGGCGCCGTTTGTAATATTAATTCCCAAAAACCAAACTAATGGAACTCCAATTATTACGGCAACACTTTTCCCCATAGTGGGAGTTTTATCGGGGGTTGCTGTGCTGTGGGCAATTCCCAGGAGGCCATATAAAACAGATATCATACACGCTGCAACGAACAACAGCGTGGGGCTGATTATACTTTTCAAATATGAGGTCTCTGCTCCTGACAACATGCTGTTTGCAGCAAATAACCCGTATACAATTGCAATTGCTATGTATATCTTTGTGCTGCCAACTTCTTCTTTTCTTTTCAGGCAGGCGTAGATGGCAAAAAACAAACAGAATATCAGCCTGATAACAATTTCATGGGACAACTGTTTTATGGTTCCCATTGTTATAATCAGGTGCGCTAAAGATATTGCCTGAGGTGCTGCAACAAATACCAATATAAATATAGGGCTAAATATTTTCTTCATTGCTGTCACCTCCGACTAATTTTTTTAGAAACCCGTAGCTTGCAATAAGGGCAAAGAAATACAAGAATATACCAATGCTTGCATGATACAGGGCAAATTTTGGGTGGGCCACCAGTGGAACAGAAACTATAATTCTGATAATGCTTACTAGAATTCCGAGGAAAACAGCGCCAATAAGACTTGTTATAAACCATGCCGCTTTTTTTAGCCCCTTAAAGTAGCCAGCAAACATACAGGCATTCATTCCAAACAGGGCCATTACAAATTTGCTGCCCATACACTGTCGTCCGATGGTGAATAGGCCGTCCGCCGATGTGTACCCCATCCCGCCAATATACACCAGGGAAATACTGTAAAGGACTTCTGTAATCCATGCGTGGGGATATAGTAGTATTCTCATTGCCTCATCCCGGGCGTTATCGATCCAGTAAATCAGTATTATTCCAAACAAGGCGGCAAGGCAGTAAAAAATAAGGTTATGTGTTCTATCACTCATTTTTCTTGTTCTCTGCATATTCTAAAATATCGCCCGGCTGACAATTCAGCGCCCGGCAAATCTCCTCCAGGGTAGAGAAGCGAATGGCCTTGGCCTTTCTGTTTTTAAGTATGGATAAATTGGCGGGGGTAATATTAACGAGCTCAGCAAGCTCCATTAAACCAATTTTTCTTTTTGCCATTATTACATCAAGATTAACCACAATAGGC
Source organism: Peptococcaceae bacterium BRH_c4a (assembly GCA_000961585.1). Classification (GTDB taxonomy): domain Bacteria; phylum Bacillota; class Desulfotomaculia; order Desulfotomaculales; family Desulfocucumaceae; genus BRHc4a. Next base: position 7,070 of record LADN01000047.1, read on the forward strand.
ACTATATTCACCCCTTAAACAGTTAAGTCGTTTTCTTCTTTATATAGCACCGCCTGTTTGAATACATCGGCCAACACCAGACAAAAAAGACCTGCGATGGCAAATATTATAATAATTATGGCAGTGGCCAGGGTGAACCAGAAAATACATTTGGCTATGTACGTGACTGCTATGACAAAGGATGCCAGGGCAATTCTCCGTAAAACACTAACGTTTTCAATAGTAAACGGATTGGTGTTAACAATTGTTTTAAAAATGCGTCTGATCTCCCACAAAATGTACAGTGATGTAATACCTGAAACAATTAAAACAGCTATTATCTGCAGGGCAATGCTATTGATAAAGGGGTAGTAGGCTGCGGCTTTAAAAACCAGAAATGGGACGAAGGCACAAACCAATATGCCGCTTATAATCATGAATTCTATAAGTGCCTTGGTGAAGTGGTGTAAAAACTTGTTTTCCATGTAAGGAACCCCTCCCGAAACTCTTTTCATGGGTATTATAACACCATTTGTTTTAAAATCCAAAGAAAACTTATTGAATACCGATAAAAATATATTATAAAACAATATATTTTTATCGAATTAATAGCAGGGGAGATGTTAAACGTGTTTATTGCGGCAAAATAGCGGAAATGATATAATTAATACATTCGTCTGGGAGGTGACTGCATGTTTTTACCAAAATATAACATAACCAACGAAATAGCACAAAATCTTATGAGAATTGAAAGGTCTAACATAATTGTGGAGCATCTCCCTCTTCCGGCCTCTATCCTACAATCGTTACAAAGACAATCAAGGGAAAATACTGTTATTCTATCGACAAAAATAGAAGGGAATAAATTAGAAGAACACAAGAAAAGGGAAGCCTTATACGAAAAAAGCGATTCTGGTGCAGAACAAGAAGTTTATAATTTAATGAAAGCGCTTGAATATTTGGATCAGTGTGAAGCAAGACAACTACCAATCACTGAAGAACTTATAAAAAAATTGCATGCAATTATTCAAGTTATTGTTTATGGCAGAAGACCAAGGGTAAGTGAGTACAGAATCGGACAAAATCAGGTTGGGAAACGAAATCAGGTTGGTTATTATCTTCCTCCAGAACCGTCAGATGTATCAGTTCTAATGGAAGATCTTGCTGCATGGGTAAATTCAAAAAATGCTTACGATATACCTGCCCCGATAAAAGCTGGTATTTTTATGTGGCAGTTTCTGACTATTCATCCTTATATGGATGGCAATGGCCGGACTGCAAGAATGTTATCAACGTATATTCTTAGATTAGAGGGGTTGGGGCTCAAAGGGCTTTTTGTGCTAGAGTCCTTTTATGATCGTAATTTAAATGATTATTATAAAAGCATACAAATGGGTTTAAGTCATAACTATTACTTTGGACGCAATAATGCTGACTTAACAGAATGGATTGACTTTTTTATTAAAGGACTTGCTGATGTATTTGAAGAAGCCGCAAATGTAGTACAGGAAAAAAGCCATGAATATATGGCTGTTGAACCCGATTTAATACGAGAACTAGATCCTGGTCAGCGTATTGTTTTTGCAATGTTAGCTTTTAATTCTAACTGGGCTAGTACTTCGGATTTAAGAAAATGGTTAAATTTATCAGACAGAACAATAAGAGATAAAGTAAAGAAATGGATAAATACAGGATTCTTAGTTCCACGTGTTGAAGATGCGAAACGAATTAGATCGGTAACTCTAGCACTCCCCTACAAAAAGTTAGCAGAGCAAATTCGTCGTGAACCAGATAAATATAAATATCTGCTAAAATAATATCGGACAATGGGGACGGTCTTTTTTGACATGGCGTTGCTCGAAGGCGATGTAATGAACGAGATTATGCTGAATTAAGGTCGGACACCAGGCTTCCGATTGTTCCCTTCAAGATATAGCTATATGAAGAACAATATCATTTTATGTGCAGTGCATTTACAATGCACATATTTTGTGTTAAAATGTATATAATGATAGCAAGGAGGGATGGCAAATGTCTAAAACGACGAATTTAACCATTCGCATGGATAAAGAACTCAAGGAGCAGGCAGAACAGCTTTTTTCTGAATTTGGTATGAATATGACGACGGCATTCACCGTCTTCGTCCGACAGGCTGTTCGGCATGGAAAAATACCCTTTGAAATTTCTTTAAATATTCCGAACGCTGAAACAATAGCGGCTATGGAAGAAGCCAATAGAATAAGCCGTGACCCAAATGCAAAACGCTATTCAAGTTTTGAAGAACTGGTAGCGGATGTCCAGAATGAAGTATGAGATTTTATCGACAGGAAGATTCAAAAAAGACTTAAAGGCAATTATGAAGCGAGGGTACAATATCCAATTGCTGCAAGATGTTGTTTCCCTGTTGGCAACTGGAATCCCCTTGCCGGAGAAAAACAAAGACCATATGTTAACAGGTGATTGGACCGGGCATAGAGAATGCCATATTAATCCCGACTGGCTTTTGATTTACAGGATTGACAACGATGTTTTAGTTTTGACGCTTACCAGAACAGGTGCACACAGCGACTTGTTTTGAACAAAAAGCACTAAAACCCATAGCTGGGAGCAGAGCGACTTCATTCTTCTGGGACAATCAAAAATTTTGCGTGTAGTTCTTGCGCATAGGTATTATTAAGGCTCAACAAGCTGCTGACATAAGCCAGTTGAGCCTTTTTCACGCGCAAAACTTCCGATTGCTCCCTTCAAGGACCGTCCCCGTTGTCGTCAAAGAAAAAGTATCCGAGTCGAGTTCCTGTGAACAGGGCTGATTTTTTTATTAATGGACAATGGGGACGGTCCTTTTTGACAGGGCGTTGCTCGAAGGCGATGTAATGAACGAGATTATGCTGAAAAAAGGAGGGTTTTTCAGTATTTAAGTCGAAATTAGCAAAATATCAAAAAAAGCAGAGGCTTTGCCATGATCTTTTACAATATAACGTATGCTTGGCTGATAATCATATCGGGGTTTATAACAACGGCCCTGGGCGTCTATGCCTGGCGGCGCAGAGCAGTGCGCGGCGCGCTTCCCTTTGCTGTAAGTATGGCAGTAGTCACAGTCTGGTCCTGGGCAAATGCCCTGGAAATGTCGGGGGCCGACCTGCCGACTAAATTATTCTGGGCTAATGCGCAGTATTTTGCCTATGCCTTTTCTTCTGTTACCCTGGTGATAATGGTGAGTTTCTTTACAAACAATGAGAAATGGATTAACAGGCGGAGTATGCTTTTTTTGTGTATAATACCTTTAATTACAAATCTGTTGGTGTGGAGTAATGAATTCCACGGTTTAATACGCCAAAATGTTTATCTGGATCAGGACGGTATTTTTCCCGTGGTGGCTAAAACCTATGGTCCATGGTTTTGGGTGCATATCGTTTATTCCTATTCCTTAAATATAACCGCTATCTTTCTTTTAATTAAAACCCTTCGCCATAAATCTCCCCTGTATAGGGGGCAGTCCCTGACAATATTAATCGGCACTGTTTTAATAGTAATACCTAATATTTTATATATACTGGGCCTGAGCCCTGTGGCCCGTTTTGATGTTACTCCGGTATTCATGGCGGTATCGGGCTGTATTATCGCCTGGGGACTTTTTCGCTACCGTTTGTTTGACGTTGCCCCTGTGGCCCGGGCGATGGTTATCGACAGTATGGGCGGGGCGGTTATTGTCCTGGATGAAAAGAAGCGCGTATTAGACCTGAATCCCGCTGCTGAAAAACTGTTGGGATTGTCCACAGCTAAGGCTTTAAGCAGGCCGGCCGGTGAAGTATTTAAAACTTTTCCGGAAGTGTTAATGGCTTTACAGGAAAAAAGAGAGGAAGATTTAGACTGGTTTATGGAAATTGAGAAGGAAGGCCGGTATTATCAAATGAATTTTTCCTCCCTGACTAATGGGCAGGGACAGTTGATGGGGCAGTTGCTGGTTATTTACAACATCACTGAAGCCAAAGAAACTCAGTGGAAGTTAATGGAGCAGCAGCGCAACCTGGCGGTTTTTGCCGAACGGGAGCGGCTGGGCAGAGAGCTTCATGACAGTTTGGGGCAGGTGCTGGGATATATCAATATTCAAGCCCAGGCCATGCGGCGGGAGTTGTGCAACGGCAGACCGGCATTAGTGGATAATGGTCTGGAAAGATTAAGCCAGATTGCCCAGGACACCCATGCCGAGGTCCGGGAATACATACAAAACATGAGAGGGGAAACCTTTTTAAAAGAGGGTTTAATAGATTATCTACAGCATTACCTTGATCGCTTTTCAAGAAATTTCGGCATTACGGTACGGCTGAATATTGAAACTACTTGTATCGACTGTATTTCAACTGATATAGGAAGGCAATTGTTTCGCATTATCCAGGAGGCCCTGGCTAATGTCAGAAAACATGCTGACAGCAGCAGTGCAAAAATATGCTTATTGGCAGAAGCTGACCGGCTTATGCTGGTCATTGAGGATAACGGCCGGGGTTTTAGTACAGATATGATTAGCCGGTCAGAAGAAAAAAGCTTTGGACTTGATATTATGGAGGAAAGGGCCAGGGAAATAGGCGGGACATTAAACATCAGATCAGTGCCCGGCGGGGGAACAAAAGTAACTGTTCAGCTTCCAGTCGAGCAAAAAGGAGGGGAAAAGCAGGTTTGAAGGTATTGCTTGTGGATGACCATCCTTTATTCATGGAAGGACTGCAAAACCTTTTGGGCGCTATGGGTATAGAGGTTGTGGGAGCTGCAAAAAACGGCCTGGAAGCTTTTGAAAAGGCGGGGACCTTGCGGCCCGATGTTATTTTGATGGATGTCCGGATGCCCGGCTGTAACGGATTGGAAGCCACCCGTCTGATTAAAGCCAAATTCCCTGATATCAGGATTGTGATGCTGACTGCTTCCGAGGCTGACGAGGATCTTTTTGAAGCGGTCAAGAGCGGGGCTTCCGGTTATCTTTTAAAGAATTTAAATGCCGGGGAGCTTTTTGGTATGCTTGAAGCCCTTAAGCAAGGGGAGGCCCCTTTATCCCCGGGATTGGCGGCAAGGGTCTTAAAGGAGTTTAACCGCGGAGAGATACTGGGTAAAGAACAGGAAGAAGACCAAATACTGACTGAGCGGCAGATGGAAGTCCTGAGCCTGGTCGCTCAGGGCAAGACCTATAAAGAAGTGGCTGAGAGTCTTTATGTAACGGAGCGGACTGTAAAATACCATATGGGTAAAATATTAGAAAAGCTACATATGAGAAATCGTGCCCAGGTTATTGCCTATGCCAGCCATATGGGCCTGGTAGATATGTAAGCATAACTTTTCAGGAGAAGCCGGATAAATTCCGGCTTTTTTATCGTTTAGGAAAGTATATGACGCATTAAAGCACTGAAGCACCAAAGCATTTTTATGCAAGCCCAGAGTTTTTCCGGGGTCGCTTGAGGGTCGCTGCATGGTCGCTAATGGGTAGGTGGAGCGATTTGAGTCCGGCCTGCATTACCTCCTGCTGCAACTGTCTCTAAACTCGGTCGCCAACGGAATGCCGACCGCCTCCAACGCCGCGTCCTTGCGTCGATTCCGGCTTCCGGCTGCGTCCTGCAGCCGGCTCGGCATTCCGTAGGCTCGGTCGTTAAGAGACAGTAGCAGCCTCCGGTACATTCCGCACGGACTTAAATCACTCCCCCTCACTGCATGTCGCTGTGGGGTCTCTTGATGGTCACTTTTAAAGTATGCTGTCACTATTCTGGATTCTGGCTTCTGGCTCCTGGATTCCGCCGTCTGCAAGACGGCAACGCCCGTCAGGGCGTTTTTTTACAAAGACTGTACTTTGGTACAGTATTATTTGAAGGTTATGGCATGGTAAACTTAAAACGACAAAAAAACTGCCCGGGACGTATCTGCGGTCAAAGGTTTATAGAAGATGTGTAATGTAAAGCCACACCCAACGTATGAAGATAAGGAGCCTTATAAAATGCAGCAGACACATAAGGTTGCAATCTTGTCAAACGAACAGGACCTTGTGACCCGGTCCGTTTGTGATCCGGCTGCCTTTGCGGATGTATATGATCACTACCTCCCCCGGATTTATAAGTATATCCGCTACCGCATCGGCGATCCTTGCGATGCCGAGGATCTTACCAGCAGGGTTTTTGAGCTTATCCTGGCCAATATCGGGAGCTATCGCCAGGACAAGGGGCCTTTTTCCGGCTGGATTTTTACCATTGCCCACAACACTATGACCGACTATTTTCGGGTACAGAAGAGGAGCATATGTGTGTCGCTTGAACTGGTGGGCGAGATTGCCTGTGCCGGCAACAGCCCGGCGGACGCTATGCTCCAGAGGGAAAAGCGGGACAGAGTACTGAAGGCCATGACATTCCTTAGCGATCGGGAGAGGGATCTCATCGGCCTTAAATTTGCCGCAGGACTTACCAACGGCACAATATCAGAAATCACCGGCCTCACTAAGAGCAATGTGGCTGTAATCATATACAGGGCAGTGCGAAGGCTGAGGTCCGAGCTGTGCGTTGCGGGGTGTGAAATGAGATGATCAATGATCAAGAACTGGCCGAACGTTTCTGCCTCGACGCGGACAGGATAATTCAAGATCCGTCGGCTGAGATAATACGTGTGGGAGACGTGCCGGAAGAATACATTGAGTCCATAGAGCTGGCCAGATCCCTGGTGTCGGAGGGTTTGATCGACCAGTGCGGGATACGGGATCAACTCAGGCGGCGGCTCCTGGAAAAGTTGGCTGGCCGGATCGGAGGACTTGGGGACAGCGACGAGCTGGATGATTATCAACTGGATATGGTAGCGGCCGGAACCGGCAGCGAAGTACAGGGCGATAATTGTTCGGTGTGCGGCTGCAGCCGCAGCGCATCTGCCATAAAGGGCGGCATCTGCCCGGACTGCGGGCGCCCCAGGGGCTCAGTTTAAATTTCCCCTGCTTTCGAAAAATTTTATTAATTAATGTAATGAATTTGTGGGGCTGTCGTATTAAACATTGATAAGCGTTAATCAGGGTTGCAACAGCTTAATCTTTTGGCGGGGGGGGACGGCGATGCCGTATGCGTCTAAAGGCTGGAAAAAAGGGGTTTTTAAAAAAGTCATCCTGGGGCTGGCCTTGCTGACCCTCGCCACAGGCTGCCTGGGAACAAAAAACAAGGGGGACATCGCCATAGGCGTGGCCTGGCCCTTTGAGTCCAACAACAGCATGTTCAGAGAGGGAGTCGAGCTTGCCGTCAAGGAGATTAACCGGGACGGCGGCATCAAGGGCCGGAAGATTCAATTGGTCATGAAGGATGACCAGGCCTCGGTGGCTGAAGGGATGGCAATAGCCCAATCATTTGCAGGAGAGCGGCAGGTGGCGGCAGTAATCGGTCACAGGAATTCCTTTGTTTCAATTCCTGCCTCCAGGATCTACGAAGAAGCGGGGCTGGTTATGCTTTCCCCGGCGTCAACCGCGCCGGAACTGACAAAAAAGGGTTACAGGTCGGTATTCCGCAATCTGCCCAGCGATGATGAAATTGCCAGGAAGATTGCTGTTTTTTGTTCCCGGCAGGGTCAAAAACGGATGGTGGTTTATTACTCCGAGGATTCTTACGGGATGGGACTGGCCAATTCCTTCGAAGACCACGCCAAAAAGGCAGGTATAAAAGTGGTGGACCGTATTTCATACTACGGCGATTTAAAAGACCTGGAAAGACTGCACAATAAGTGGAAGGCCATGGACTTCGACGGCATATTTATTGCCGGCGGCATGCCGGCGGGCGCCGAATTTATAGCTGACTGCGGCCAGGTGGGTATCTCGGCCCGGTACTACGCAGGCAATGCCATGGACTCTCCCCTGCTGCGCGAGATAGGCGGCAAGGCAGCGGACGGTATCGTAGTGGGCGCCATTTTCAATCCGGCTGATATCCGTCCGGAAGTAAAAAAATTCATAGAAGATTTTACCAAAGAGTATGATAAGCCGCCTGGAGCATACTCCGCCCAGGGCTACGACGCAGTTAAGATCCTGGCGGCGGCCATTGAGCGGGCAGCTGATCCAGATTCCGCAGCCCTGGCCGATCATCTGCGAGGCATGAAGAACTGGCCGGGGGTGGCCGGCTATCACTCCTTCGATCAAAAAGGGGATGACGTGGGGGACCTTGTGGTGATCAAGACCTTGCGGGATGGAAAGTTTCAGTTATAAAAAAACGCCCTGACGGGCGTTGCCGTCTTGCAGACGGCGGAATTCAGAAGCCAGAAGCCAGGAGCCAGAATAGTGACAGCCTGCTTTAATAGCGACTCTCAAGCGACCCTCAAGAGACCCCACAGCGACATGCAGTGAGGGGGAGGGGTTTTAGTCCAGGCGGATGTTCCGGAGGCTGTTATCTGGCTCTTGGCGACAGAGCCGTACGGACTGCCGAACCGGCTGCAGGACGCAGCCGGTAGCCGGAATCGACGCATGGATGCGGCGTTGGAGGCGGTCGGCAGTCCGTTAGGCGACGAGCTTAGAGCCAGTTCAGCCGGAGGATAAGTAGATCGGACTCAAACCCCTCCACCGGCCACAGAGTGACCCAGGAGCTTCCCTTAAGCGACCCCGGAGGAACCAGGGCACAACAGGACTTTAGCGCTTTAATGCTTTAATGCGTCATATACTTTCCTAAACGATAAAAAAGAGGCTGACAGCCTGAACCCGGGGGCGTACTTAATGTTCAAAGGAAGGTTAACCTGTTTTGTGCTCATCGCCGCTGTCTATATGGCGGCGGCTGTTTTCACTGCGGGGTGCGGCCAAACCGCTGCCGGGGGGGACAAAAAAAATCTCAGGGACACTGAAGAGGTTTCTGCAAAAACTGCCGTACAGCCGCCGGCCATAAAAAAGCTGACAGAGAAAGACCTTTCACTGCTGCCGCCGGACATCAGACGCATTAAAGAAAGGGGCAGTCTCATGGTGGCCATGTACCGGCAGGACCGGCCCCCTTTTTTCTATAACGATGACCAGGGGCAGCTGGCGGGAATTGATGTCACCCTGGCCCGGGATATAGCAAGGTGGCTGGAAGTGGACGCGGTTTTTGACCGTCAGTCCGGGTCCTTTGACGAGGTGGTGGACAGGGTGGCTTCCGGTCAGGCCGATATAGCCGTCTCTAAATTGAGCGTAACCCTTTCACGAGCCCAGAGGGTCCGCTTTACCCAGCCCTATGTGGTTTTTCACCAGGCCCTGCTGGTAAACCGCCTGGCCCTGACGGCTCTGGAATCAAAGCACCCGAACAGGGAGCCGCTGGACGTGATTATTAATTCCTCACAGAAAATAGGGGTGCGTAAGGCCACTTCATACGTCGAGTACGGCGGGATACTTTTCCCCAATTCTGAAATCACCGCCTTCGCCCAACTGGAGGAACTGATTGAAGCAGTACGGGAGGGAAAGGTGCTGGCGGCCTTTTACGACGAGTTCGAACTAAAAAATGCAGTGGATAAAAATCCAAGGCTTTCTATTTATACCAGGCTGTTTGTGATCAAGGACCGCATCGATCCCATTGCCCTGGCGGTGGCGCCGGAAGACGGGCAGCTCCTGGCCTGGCTTAACCTGTACCTGGATATTATGAGACGGGATCTATTGATTGATCAACTGCTGGACAAATACAGCGGAGGGGCAAAATGACGCCACCGGCAGGAAAGAGGTTTGCTATCAACCGGGATTTGCTGAAAAACCCCTGGGTAATTATACTGGGCATGGCTGCCGGTATTATGACGGGTATGTTTAACAAGAACCTGGCTCTCAAGCTGGCTCCCATAGGGGACGCCTACCTGTCGTTTTTAAGCATGTGCGTTATTCCCATTATGGCCACCGCTGTCATTACAAGCTTCGGCCGGCTGTTCAGGGCCAGGGAGGCAAGTTTCTTTTTAAGGCGCATAATTGTTGTTTTTCTGCTGGGATTGCTGATTACAAGCTCTATCGGCATGTTTGCGGCAGTCGCCGGCAAGCCCGGCCAACTGGAACCCCATTCCCTGGACAAACTGGGGAAGGTGCTGATTCAGTTTGAGAGGGACAATCCCGGGAATAACACCGTAGGAAAGGAGTCCTTCGGTTTTTACGAATTTTTGAAAATGATTATTCCGGCCAATATTTTCAATGCCCTTTACGAGGGAAAAAACCTGCAGATATTGTTTTTTTCCATTGTTTTGGGGCTTTCTCTGGGGATATTGCCCTCGGAGAAAGCCGATCAAATGCTGGACTTCACCGAGGTGGTTTTTAAAGCTTTTGAGAAGGCTATTGTTCTGGCCATGTATGTTCTTCCCCTGGGGCTGTTCTGCATGTTGGCCGGCCAGATCGCCCAGGCCGGCATGGATATTCTTAAGGCCATGACCAAATTTGTGGTGATTATCCATATTACCGGCCTTGCACTGGTTTTGCTGGGGTTCGCAGTGATTTCCGCAGCCTCAAAAAAGCCGTTTATACAAACACTCAGAGACCTTCGGGAACCTCTGATTATAGCCTTTGGCACCCGCAACAGCTATGCCGCCATGCCTGCGGTTTTCGACACACTGAGGGATAATTTCAGCCTGAACCAAAATCTGATCAACCTGGTGGTGCCGCTTAGCATTGTCATCTGCCGGTACAGCATGGTGGTGGTCTTCACCATTGGCGCAGTATTTATGGCCCAGCTTTACAACATGCAGTTAGGCATTGACCAGTATTTTTTCATATTGCTTGTTTCAGTATTGGCCGCTGTTGCCGGGGCGGGAGCTCCCAGCGTGGTGGCCCTTTCCATGATTGCCATTGTCCTGGCCCCCCTGGGCCTGCCCTCAGGGGCTGCCATTGTGCTGCTGCTGGCCGTTAACGCTATAATCGACCCAATTCTCACCATCATTAACATTCAGTTAACCTGTGCGGCCGCCATTTTAATTGGGCGGGAGGGGCAGGAGAGAAGTGAAATTGCGGCTGAAGGGTCAATCTAAAAACCCGGCTTTTTTTGAGAGGAGGTGCGCGGTTGAGTGGTGGAATTTTCCGCAAGGTGTCTCTGGAGAGACTCTCATCCCCGGAACAGCTTGACCAGCTGGTTTCGGTAACCAATCCGAGGGCATGGTTTGCCCTGATAGCCATTGGCTGTATCCTGGCTGCTTCCCTTTTATGGGGCATTTTTGGCAGTGTTCCCACCAGGGTCAGCGGGCAGGGCATTATTATCAAGAGTTTTGGAGTGCACAATATAGCTCATACCGTGGGCGGGCAGATTTCCGACGTAAGGGTATCGGTGGGCGATCTGGTAAAAAGGGGTGACGTGGTGGCCAGGATCGATCAGCCTGATCTGGTTGGGCAGATCAACGACCTGAAGACCGGGCTTGAGCATCTGAAAAAGCTTGAGGTGTCAGGATTCAGCCCGGGCGGAGAAAAAAACCCGGGGTCGGAGCTATCCGGGCTGTACGACCTGATCAGGAAGATTAGAGAGGCCAGGTCGTCTTTACCGTACGAGGAGGCCAACTATAAAAGCGCGGTCTCGGGAAGGCAGTATGAAATCGGAAGGGCTGGGATCAGCCTGGAACAGGCCAGGATCAACGAAGAAAACAGGCAGAATTACGTGAATAAGCTTACCGGTCTTTATGAAACCGGCGTTATTTCCGAAAATGAGCTGACCAACGCCAGAAAGGATCTGGATCTGGCCCGTCTGGAGAGCCGCGCGGCGGCCGAGGAACTGGCCAAGCTGTCGGCTGGAGAGTGGCAGGAAACCGTTATCACCTACAAGGCGAAGCTGCAGCAGGCGCAGCTGAACGTTCAGCTCCTGGAGGAACAGTTCGCCACCACAAAGGCAATGAATATATCTGAAACCGAAAAGAAAATCAAAAAGCTGCAGGACGATCTCAATCTGAAGGCGGCAGTTGTTTCCAGGGTCGATGGCCGGGTGCTGGAGGTGCAGGCCCGGAAGGGAGACCTGATTCAGCCGGGGGCAAATCTGGTCAGCCTGGAGCGCATGGGAAATACCGTTAAATTGGAAGTTATTATTTATGCGAAGGCTGAGGAGGGCAAAAACATATTGCCGGGAATGGAAGCCCAGATCAGCCCCAGCACGGTTAAGAAGGAAGAGTATGGATTCATGCTGGGGAGGGTGGTTTCGGTTTCCGAGTATCCCGCCACCGCCCAGGGAATGATGATCTCCCTGGGGAGTAAGGATCTGGTGTCGAAGCTTTCAGGTGAGGGCGCCCCGCTGGAGGTGCGCATTGACGTAATTACAGACGAGAGCACCGTGAGCGGCTATAAGTGGTCTTCATCCAAGGGGCCGCCACTGAAAATAAACAGCGGCACGCTTTGTAACGGAACGGTGACTGTGAGTGAGCTGCGGCCTATCAGCATGGTTATACCAATGGCTAAGAAAGCTCTATCGATCTATTGATTGGCTGGCGGATGGGGGTTATTTGCAATGAAGGTAAAGCCGGAACAACGGATCAAGGTCCCCGCCGTACTGCAGATGGAGGCGGTGGAGTGCGGAGCGGCATCTCTGGCCATGATCCTGGCGCACTGGGGGAGGCACGTACCCCTTGAAGAGCTTCGCCTTGCCTGCGGGGTTTCCCGTGATGGCAGCAAGGCCAGCAATATTATGAAGGCGGCCAGAAAATACGGCCTGGAAGCAAAGGGTTACCGGAAAGAGCCCGACTCGGTAAAAGAAATGCAGTTTCCCATGATTATTCACTGGAATTTTAATCACTTTCTGGTGTTGGAGGGGTTTCAAAACGGAAAGATATTTCTTAACGATCCCGTAATGGGCCCAAGAAAAGTATCGGAAGAGGAATTTGACCAGTCCTTTACCGGGGTTGTTATGGTCTTCAAGCCTGGTCCGGATTTCTTAAAAGGGGGAGAAAAGCCCAGTATTGTAACCGCTTTAAAGAAAAGACTGAAGGGGTCGGAAATCGCCCTTACCTACGTTATCCTGGTGGGACTGGCCCTGGTTATCCCCGGTCTGCTTATACCGGTGTTTTCAAAAATATTCGTTGATGACATATTGCTGGCCAACAAGCAAACCTGGCTGGTTCCCCTCCTGTTGGGAATGGGCCTGACAGCCCTGCTGCGGGGGATTCTGACCTGGATACAAAGATATTATCTCTTAAGACTCCAGACAAAAATTGCCCTGACCACCTCGGCGCAGTTCATGTGGCACGTGCTCCGCCTGCCGGTGGAGTTCTTTAACCAGCGTTTTGCAGGCGATATCAGCTCCCGCATGCAGAGCAACGATAAAGTGGCCATGCTGCTGTCCGGTCAGATGGCCGCCAATACCCTTAACCTGATCATGATTGTGTTTTACTTCGTCCTTATGGTTCAGTACAGTCTGCCGCTGTCTCTGGTGGGGGCGGTGGTGGCCGTGGTGAACATGCTCTATATGAAATATGTGTCGGAGAAGAGGGTGGACCTGAACCGGATGCTCCAGCAGGATCGCGGAAAGATTATCGGTACAGCCATGTCGGGACTGCAGGTTATTGAAACCCTGAAGGCCACCGGGTCGGAATCGGATTTTTTCGCCAAGTGGTCAGGGTACCAGGCCAAGGCGTTAAACGCCGAACAGCAGATAGGCGTCACCAACCAGTACCTTTCGGCCATACCTTTATTCCTCTCCACAATAACTAATGCGGTGGTTCTGGTTATGGGCGGCTTTATAATTCTGAACGGGGGAATGACCATAGGCGGGCTGGTGGCCTTCCAGAGCCTGATGACCAGCTTTATGACGCCTGTGATCGGGCTGGTGGGACTGGGCGGGCAGTTGCAGGAGATAGAGGCTGATATGAACCGCCTGGACGATGTGCTTAAATACCCCGTTGATAATCAGACCCGGGCGGATAAAGATGAAGATTGCCAGGCGGGGTTGCATAAGAAGCTTGCCGGCTATGTTGAGCTTCGGAATGTAAGCTTTGGTTACAGCCCGCAGGACCCGCCCCTGATAGAGGATTTTAACCTGACTTTAAAGCCTGGGCAGAGGGTTGCTCTGGTGGGGGGGTCGGGAAGCGGCAAGTCCACCGTGGCCAAGATGATCTCAGGCCTGTATAAACCCTGGGCCGGTGAGATATTATTCGACGGGCAAAACAGGCAAAACATACCCCGGGTGGTGATTACCGGTTCATTGGCCATGGTGGACCAGGACATTTCCATGTTCCAGGGAACAATCCGGGACAATATTACCCTTTGGGACGACACCTGCTCCGAGCTTGACATTGTCCGGGCGGCAAAGGACGCCTGCATTCACGACGAGATCACTTCCAGGCCGGGCGGTTACGACAGCATGCTGGACGAAGGGGGAGGCAATTTTAGCGGCGGGCAGAGGCAGAGGCTTGAAATCGCCAGGGCCCTGGCTGGCAACCCGTCCATACTGGTAATGGATGAGGCCACCAGCGCCCTGGACCCCCTGACAGAGAAACTGGTGGATGAAAGCGTCAGGCGCAGGGGCTGCGCCTGTGTGATTGTGGCCCACCGACTAAGCGCCATCCGGGATTGCGACGAAATTATCGTCCTGGAAAAAGGAAAAATTATACAGCGGGGAAGTCACGAAGAACTGATGAGAACAGGCGGATATTATGCCGAATTGATCGGTACAGCCTAGGAGGCCGTTGGTTTTTTAGAAATTTTTTAACCGGGAAGTGATCTTGTGACCGTTCCGGACGTGTTCCAAAAAGAAGGCAAGGCAATAGCCGTGGAGGGTAATAAACCCCTTCTGATGACCGATCCAGGGCATTTGTGGATGGTAGACCGTGGAAAGGTGACTGTGTTTACCGTATTTATTGCTGACGGTGAAGCGGTTGGATCGAGGGACTTTCTTTTTGAAGCGGGGCCGGGAGACATACTTTTGGGCATCAGGCCGGAAGGCCGTGATCAGGAATTGGGCCTGATGGCCACAGGCCTTACCGGCGCCAGCCTGCTGCAGTTGAGCTGGTCCAGTTTTTTGGAGGCGGCTTTTAACTCGGATCAAAGGGAGGCTTTTATAAACGCCGTCAGCCATTGGGCCGGAATCCTTGCAAAAAGTGCCGCCGCGGCTGAGCCGCCTGGCATTGTGCCCTCCGGCGGGATGCTTTGGGTCGGGAAGGCCGATGCCGAAGGCTCCTTGCAGGAACTTGCCGAATTTCACAGCCATGCCGTCAGGGCGGCCCTGGATCGCCGCCAGGGAAGGGAACAGGGGGAAATTCAGCGCTTTCAGGAAAAATCAAAGAATAACCGCCGGTTGATGGAAAATGCTCTGAGCCGGCTACTGGCTACAATACAGCCGGAAATGGCGCCTTCGGCCGGAGAGGAGTTTTCCGGCGATCCCCTCCTTGAGGCCTGCCGGCTGATAGGTCAGTCGATGAAAGTAAAAATAGCTCCCCCTCCGAAAGAAAGAAGGGCCTCTTCAAAGGACCCGCTGGGGGATATAGCCGAGGCGTCCCGCATACGGCTGCGGAAAGTGCTTCTGAAAGAGGAGTGGTGGAGGCAGGACAACGGCCCCCTGCTGGCCTACATGGAGGACGACAGCCGGCCGGTGGCGCTGATTCCCCTGTCCCCGGGACGGTACGAGATTCATGATGCGGCCCGCCAGGTGAAAATACAGGCCAATTTTGAAACAGCCCGCCTGGTCAAGCCCTTTGCCTTCACCTTCTACCGGCCTTTTCCGGATAAAGTCATAAGGCTGTCCGACCTTCTGATTTTTGGACGTGAAAACTGCTGGAGGCAGGACTTTGTGATGGTGGCTCTGATGGGGATTCTGGGAGGACTGCTGGGTATGGTTGTGCCTGTTGCCACGGGAATCGTATTTGATACCGTTATTCCCGGGGGAGAAAAGGCCCAGCTTTTGCATGTTGCCTTTTTCCTGGTGGCCGGCGCCGTTGCAGCAATGATTTTTCAGCTGACCAGATCCTTTGCCATGCAGCGAATAATGGGAAAAATGGACGGTTCCATTCAGGCTGCGGTCTGGGACAGGCTGCTTAGCCTGCCGGTGCCCTTTTTCAGGGATTACACCTCCGGGGAGCTGGCCATGCGGGCCATGGCCATTGCCCAGATCCGGATGATCGTGTCGGAAACCACCGTAACAACCATTCTCACCTGCATATTTTCATGTTTTAACCTGATTCTGCTTTTTTACTATGACGCAAAATTGGCTGCCATGGCCGTCGTTCTATTGGCGGGGGCAATGGCTGTAACGTATTTTGCAGGGCGAATGATGATCAGGTATGAACGGCAAGTGATTGATATTTCCAATAAAATTTCCGGGTTAGTCTTGCAGTTTTTTGGGGGAGTGGCTAAATTTCGTGTGGCCGGCGCCGAAAGCAGGGCTTTTTACCAGTGGTCCAGGGAATTCAGCGGACAAAGAAAAATTGCCTTCAATAAACAGATTATCGCCTGCTGGCTGGAAACCTTCAACTCAGTGTTTCAGGTGGCTGCCTCCATGGTCATTTTTCATGCCGTGGCGGCTTCCGCATCAACCACCCTGGCCCCGGGCCAGTTCATCGCTTTTAATACGGCGTTCACCACTTTATTAATAGCCATGCTTGTGCTGTCGCAAATGCTGATGGGAATGAACACGGTGATTCCCCTTCTGGAGCGGGCAAGGCCTATACTGGAGACAATGCCGGAGTACGATGAGGCAAAGGTTGATCCGGGTAAGTTGTCAGGCTCCATCGAGGTCAGCCACCTGCATTTCCGCTACAAGGAAGACGGGCCGCTGATCCTGAACGATGTGTCCCTGCATATAAAAGATGGCGAGTACATCGGGCTGGTGGGGTCTTCGGGCAGCGGCAAGTCCACTCTGTTCAGGGTCATGCTGGGTTTTGAAAAACTCGAATCGGGCCGGATATATTATAGCGGCCATGACATTGAAAAAGTGGACATCCGCGCGCTGCGCCGGCAGCTGGGAGTGGTCCTGCAGAACGGAAAGCTTTTGTCCGGGGATATATTAACCAATATCGTGGGATCCAATCCAAACCTGACCATTGGTGACGCCTGGGAAGCGGCAAAAATGGCCGGGCTGGACAAAGACATAAAGGATATGCCCATGGGCATGCACACTGTAATCAGCGAAGGGGCGGCCACCCTGTCCGGCGGCCAGAGGCAGCGGCTGCTGATAGCCCGGGCCATTGTCAACAGGCCTAAGATAATATATTTTGACGAGGCCACCAGCGCCCTGGACAACAAGACCCAGGCCATAGTCAGCCAGAGCCTGGACGGGCTCAAGGCCACCCGGGTGGTCATAGCCCACCGGCTCAGCACGGTTATAAACTGCGACCGGATCATCGTTTTGGATAAGGGAAGGATCATCGAGGAAGGTTCCTACCAGGCTTTGATGAAAACCGGCGGAGTGTTTGCGGAGTTGGCCAAGCGGCAGCTGGCCTAGGAGGCTGTTGAAAAAGTCCATCTGCGGCGTTGCGGCGGCGGCTTCAATGCTCAACGTACAAGGAGTACGCCTCCGCTTGAAGCCTTGCCGCGCCTTGCATCTGGAGCTTTTTGAACAGCCTCCGGTTGTAGTCGAATAAGTACTTTGTTGACCTCTTAATATAGTTTTGCAACACTCTCCTAGGCCTTGTGTCTAATGCTGTAAATATTTCTAAAATCATGTAATGGAAATTCTGCCATGACGTATTAACAAGTGAGAAAAAATAACGAGGCAAATAAACATGAGTGAAAACGAAAAGATCCAAAATCTTGATTCGTCTGATGTCACCCGGTATGAAAAGTTTGCCTTCCCCCGTTTCCGTGATTTATTACGGAAAGAAAATCAGGATTCAATAGTTGCCGGGGCGGCTTCCTGTTACGGTTATCCGGCGGGACTTGTCCTGGCTGAAGCAATGGGAGGCGGTCAAACCGGTATAATCCATTCCTTGTTTGTGGCGCCGCGTTTTCGAAACCTCGGATTTGGAAAAGAACTGCTCTTTTTTGCCGAGAGGAAGCTGCGGGAAAAGGGATGTACGAAGTCGGAGATTTGTTTTGTTGACGATGGGAATTCAACTTCGGCGATAAAAAGTACTCTCAGCAAGTGCGGATGGGGCGAACCGGAGTTAATGAGGGAAATCAGCAAAATTGATATCTTCTCGTTATCGAAAGAAAATTGGCCCCATCGATATCACCTTCCCGCTGCCTACACCATAATCCCGTGGCCTGACGTTTTACCGGCGAAACTCGAAGAGCTGAAAGCGCCGGAACATAAATGGTATCCGGGTTATGCGTCTCCCTTTAAGGATCAGCCCGTTAGCCCTCACTTTTCTACCAGCTTTTGGCTGTGCCTCCGGGAGGAGATTGTCGGCTGGGTGATAACGCGACTAACAGCGCCGGACACTCTTTACTACGACATTCTTTTTGTCAGAGAAGACCTTCAAAAAACAGGACGGGGTGTACAATTGCTCGCCGAAGCATTAAAAGCTCAATTTCGGGAACAGATACCTTTCGGGACACACATCGTAATGCACGCCGCCGGTTTTTCAAACCCGCCGCTGATAAGGTTTTCGGAACGGCGTCTGAAACCTTTTGCCTTGAGAACAGAGAAATACTGGAACTCTTATAAATGAAATGATCTCTCAAAAATATTTTATTATAAGCTGTAATGGACTGCTTCATTAAACGTATTAACTAATGTGATCAAAGGAAGAGGAGTACTTCCATTTACGACTATGACAAAAAAGGAGGTGATATAAAATGGCTGAAAACGGAAAAATATTGACACGCGAAGAAATTGAAAAGGCAGCAATCAGCAAAGCGTGGAAAGACGAAAACTTCAAGAAAGACCTGATGGAAAAGCCCCATAAAGCGCTTACCCAATTAGGCGTTAATGTCCCCGAAAAAATTGAGATCAAGGTAGTCGAAGAGTCGGCTAAGGTGTTATATCTGGTTCTGCCGGTAAATCCCGAGGACGAATTAACTGATGAAAGCCT
>LADN01000082.1 GCA_000961585.1 Peptococcaceae bacterium BRH_c4a
GTTGCGGTTGTTCCGTCTTCGTGTGTTACGGTTATTTCCAAAGCATCATCCACGCTGATATTCCCGCTTCCGTCCGACTGGGCTGCCAGCAGAACGGTACCTCCATGATAGTATACATTTGTTTTTTTGGTAAAATATGTTGCGCCTGGGCTTACATTGAATCCGGGAATTTCATTGCATAAAAGAACGGATCCGGTTGAACCTGTCTGGGCTGAACTTGGGCCGGGCAGGTATAAAACAAAGATAAGAAGTGTCAGAAGCACAAGCACTCCATAACCCATCAACCGCTCCGCTAAATTCAACCTTCCCGGCCCCGGCCGGAACTCTCTCTTTGTCCCATCCGGTTCCTTCATTCGGCTTTCCCTCCTTGTTTTTATCGTGTCCCCGGGATCCTCGTCACTTTCGTATATAAGGTGTATATTGCGACAAATGTCATTTTCCTGCAGGACATGACTATAAAGTGCCGGACGCTGTCTAAAAAGTGTATTATTGTGTCTAAAAAAGTCCGGATAATGAAAGAGAGAGCCCGGCAAAACCGGACTCTCTCTTTATTTTACTGCGCTTTTTTATACTCCATAGCCTCAGGCACTTTCCACCTTCACGGCGCAGACCTTCAGCTCGGGTATCTTGGCGATGGCGTCCCGGGCCGGGTTGGTCAGCCTGTTGATGGGCACGGCCGGGAAGTGGAAGGATGTGAATACCAGTCCCGGGGGCACTACATCGGTGATGCACGCCTTCAAGACCACACTGCCCCGGCGGGAAGATACCCTGACCTCGTCTCCCTGGCCGATCCCCAGATTTTGGGCATCGGAAGGGTTGATTTCCAGGCTTTCCTGCCCATAATGCACCTCCAGAGATCCGGTGCGCTGGGTCATGGTGCCGGTATGGTAGTGATAATACCTTCTCCCGGTGCTCAGTATCAGAGGGTACTGCTGGTCCGGCATCTCGTCCGGAGAAACATATTCCACCGGGGAGAATTTGCCCAGGCCCCGTGAGAATTTGCCCGCGTGCAGCACCGGTGTTCCCGGGTGATCGGCGGTGGGGCAGGGCCAGTGGATGCTTCCCTGTTCCAGCCGATCATAGGAAATGCCGGCGTAGGAAGGCGTCAGAGAGGCTATCTCCTTCATAATATCAGCAGGGGAACCATAGTCCATGGGATAACCCATGGCGGTGGCCAAGCCACAGATTATCTCCCAGTCGGCCCTGGCCTTGCCCACCGGATTAACAGCCTTGCGGATCCGCTGAACTCTGCGCTCGGTGTTGCTGAAGGTTCCGTCCTTCTCGGCGAAACTGGCTCCGGGCAGCACCACATCGGCCAGCTGGGCGGTTTCGGTGAGGAATATATCCTGCACCACCAGGAAGTCCAGATTTTCCAGGGCATGAACCACGTGGCCGGCATCCGGGTCTGATAGAACGGGGTTTTCCCCCATTATATACATTCCCTTAATGTTTCCGTGGGACGCCCCCTCAACTATCTCGCCCACCGTGAGACCCACCTTGGCGGGCAGCTGCTCAACGCTCCAGGCCGAGGCAAACTTGGCCCTGACCTCATCCAGCCCCACTCCCTGGTAGCCGGTGATTACCCCGGGCAGCGCCCCCATGTCGCAGGCCCCCTGCACATTATTTTGGCCCCTAAGGGGATTGACTCCGGAGAATTCTTTCCCTATATGGCCGCAAAGCATGGCCAGGTTGGCCACTGCCAGTACGTTATGGGTGCCGCAAATGTGCTGGGTTATTCCCATGGTATATAGTATGGTGCCGTTCTTTGCCCTGGCGTATCCCCGGGCCACCTGCCTGAGGGTTTCCGGATCAATTCCGGTAATTCCCTCCACGTATTCCGGGGTGTATTTGACAACGGCGGCCTTGAAGGCCTCAAAGTCCTCGGTGCGGCTGGCCACAAATTCCTTGTTATAAAGATCCTCGGATATTATAACATTGGCCATTCCGTTCAATAGGGCGATATCCGAACCCGATTTAATCTGCAGATGGTACTTGGCCAGTTCGGCCACACCGGTCCTCCGGGGGTCGGCCACAGCCAGGGTGGCCCCTCCCCTAACGGCCTTTTTCACCTGCAGGCCTATGATGGGATGGGACTCGGTGGTATTGGTGCCTATGGCAAATATAAAGTCGGCTCCGGCAATATCCCTGATGGGATTGGTCATTGCCCCGCTTCCGAATGCTGTCGCCAGACCGGCAACAGTGGGAGCGTGTCAGAGCCGGGCGCAGTGGTCGATGTTGTTGGTACCGATCACCGCGCGGGTTAATTTACTGAGCAAATAGTTTTCTTCGTTGGTACACCGGGCCGAGCTGAGAACCCCAATGGAGTCGGAACCATACTGGTTCCTGATGGATCCCAGTTTCCGGGCCGCCAGACCCAAAGCCTCATCCCAGGTGGCCTCCACAAACTGCCCGTCCTTTTTGATGAGGGGGCTTTTCAGGCGGTCCGGGTGGTGTATGAAGCCGTACCCGAAGCGTCCCTTGACACACAGCGCCCGACCGTTTACATCCCCGTCACAGGAGGTGACGCCCACCACTTTGCCGTCCCTGACATTGAGATCGAGGCTGCAGCCGGTGCCGCAATATGGGCAGGTTGTGCGGACCTTTTTAACTTCCCAGGTGCGGGCCGATGAGCGCAGCCCCTTTTCCTGCAGCGCCCCGGTGGGGCATACGGCTGCACAGTTGCCGCAGAAAACGCACTCAGAACCCGCCAGGGTGGTGTCCATGGCCGGGGCCACCTTGGTGTTAAAGCCCCTGCAGGTAAAATCCACCACGCTGTCGCCCTGTATTTCGGCGCACATGCGAACGCACTTGCCACAAAGAATACATTTGTTCATATCCCTGACTATAAAGGGGTTGTCGGTCTCCAGGTCATATTGGTGCACCGCACCCGTTAGGTTGCTGCCCCTGACTCCATACAGGTATGCGTAATCCTGCAGACGGCAGTCCCCGTTCTTCCCACAGGTGAGGCAGTCCTGGGGGTGGTTGGCCAGTAAAAGCTCAATTATGGTCTTCCTGGCCTCCATTACCGCCGGTGACTCAGTTTCCACCACCATGCCCCCGGCAGCGGCGGTGGCACAGGATATAACCAGACTTCTGGCTCCCTTTACATCCACCACGCACATCCGGCAAGATCCCACCGTGCTCAGCTCGGGATCATGGCACAGGGTAGGTATGAAAATACCCATTTTTCTGGCAGCGTCCAGTATGGTGCTGCCCTGGGCAACACTTGTCTGCCGGCCGTTTATTGTTAAAGTGACGTCAGCCACCTTTCAACCTCCTTACTTCCCTTCAATCTTCCTGATTTTATCCAGCACGCCATCCAGGCCCAGTGCGTCGGACCATGAAACCTTGACAAATTCCCCGTCCCTCTTCATCTGGGGATCGGCAGGGTCGTCGCAGTACAAAAGCTCCAGGCCCAGGCGGCCCTTCAGGCAAAGGGGCCTCCCCTGCCCCGGTGATCCCGCGGTTACGCCAATGACCTTACCATCCTTGATATTAAGGTCGAATAAACAGCCGCTGTCACAGAAGGTGCAGGTAACCGGCTTTTTCTCTATTTCCCAGGCGCGCCCCTTACCGGCCATGCGCTTGTAGGTCAGTGCCCCCACAGGGCAGACCGCCAGGCAGCGGCCGCAGTAAACGCAATCAGACTCGGCCAGGGTGGTGTCCATGGGAGGGGCTATTTTGGTGTCAAAGCCACGGTAGGTAAAGTCAATTACCGCCCGGCCCTCCACCTGGGCGCAGGTGCGGGCGCACCTTCCGCAAAGTATGCATTTATTCATATCCCTGACAATATAGGGGTTGCTGTCATCAAGGGGATACTCATGCCTTTTGCCCTCAAAGCCCGGGCCCTTGACTCCGTAACGGAAAGAATAGTCCTGCAGCCGGCAGTCACCGTTCTTTTCGCAGGTCAAACAGTCCTGGGGATGGTTGGCCAGAAGCATCTCCAATATAGTCTTGCGGGCTTCCGCCACCGCCGGAGACTCGGTATTGACCACCATGCCCTCGGTGGCCTCGGTCACGCAGGAGGCCGGCAGGTTGCGCATTCCGGCTATTTCCACCACGCAGATACGGCAGGCGCCGAAGCGGGGTATTTCCGGGTCGTGACAGAAGGTAGGGATGAAGAATCCCGCCCGGGCGGCTGCGTCCAGCACTGTGGTTCCCTTGGACACGATCACCTTGATCCCGTTTATGGTCAGCGTAACATTTGCCATTTATATCACTCTCCTCGGTTTAGCCCCGCTCAATGGCATTAAATTTACATCCGGTTATGCAGCTCCCGCACTTAATGCATTTTGCTGCGTCGATAACGTGCGGCTGCTTTTTCTCACCGGTAATGGCCTCTGCCGGACAACTCCTAAGGCATTTGCCGCAGCCCTTGCATTTTTCCGCATTGATGGTATATGTCAGCAGGGCGGTACAGGCCCCCGCCGGACAGCGTTTTTCCTGAATATGGGCAATGTACTCATCCTTGAAATAACGCAGTGTGGAAATGATGGGGTTGGGACAGGTCTGGCCCAGTCCGCACAGGGCGGTATTTTTAACCACCCGGGTAATACGGTCCAGAGTGTCAATGTCCTCCATCTTACCTTCCCCGTTGCAGATGCGGGTGAGTATCTCAAGCATTCTGGTGGTTCCTTCCCTGCAGGGAGTACATTTACCGCAGGACTCAGATTGGGTAAAGGTTAAGAAGTATCTGGCTATATCCACCATGCAGGTGGTTTCGTCCATCACCACAAGTCCCCCGGACCCCATCATGGCGCCGGCCGAGGTAAGGGAGTCGTAGTCCACCGAAAGATCCAGCAACTCGTCTGGCAGACACCCGCCCGAAGGACCGCCGATTTGAACGGCCTTGAACTTTTTGCCGCCCGGTATGCCGCCGCCAATGGCGAAAATAATATCCCTCATAGTCATACCCATGGCTACTTCCACCAGACCGGTGTTGTTTACCTTTCCGGTCAGGGCGAATATCTTGGTGCCCTTGCTCTTTTCGGTGCCCATGGAGGCATACCAGGCTCCTCCGTTGCGCAGTATCTGGGGAACGTTGGCAAAGGTCTCCACGTTATTCAGGCAGGTGGGCTTGCCCCACAGTCCGCTGTTGGCCGGGAAGGGAGGACGCACCCTGGGCATCCCGCGGTTGCCCTCTATGGAGGTCAGCAGAGCGGTTTCCTCGCCGCATACAAAGGCGCCGGCCCCTGCTTTAATCTTCAGGTGGAAGCTGAAGCCGGAATTCATTATATTATCGCCCAGCACACCGTACTCTTCGGCCTGAGCAATGGCTATTTTAAGTCTCTGAATGGCCAGCGGATACTCCGCCCGAACATATAAATAACCTTCATCGGCACCCACGGCATAGCCGCAAATAGCCATACCCTCCAGCACCGCATGGGGGTCTCCCTCCAGTACGCTGCGGTCCATGAATGCGCCGGGGTCACCCTCGTCAGCGTTGCAGACCACGTATTTTTTATCGCCCTGGGCCTGCTTTACAAAGCCCCACTTCATCCCGGTGGGGAACCCGGCCCCTCCCCTTCCCCGCAGTCCGGAGGTTTTAACCTCTTCCACCACCTGATCGGGGGTTTTCTCAAACAAGGCCCTGGTCAATCCGAAATAACCGTCACTGGCTACATAGTCGGACAATTCCTCCGGATTTATATGGCCGCAATTATGCAGCACCAGCCGCTTCTGACGGGCATAGAAAGGAACGGTCTCGTAGGTTTTTGCGGTTTCTACGGTATTGGGATCCTTGTAAAGAAGCCGCTCCACCAGCTCGCCGCCAATCAGGTCCTTGGCCACAATCTCGGCCACATCGTTTTCATCAACCCTGGTATAGAATGTTTTCAAAGGCTCTATGATCATCAGCGGGCCCTGCTCGCAGAAACCGTGGCAGCCTGTTATCTTAATCTTTATCTTGTCAGCCAGTCCGTTGGCTGCCAGTTCCTCTTGCAGCTTTTTCACCAATCTCCCCGAACCGGAGGAGTTGCAGCCTGTACCGGCGCAAATCAGCACCTGACGCTTATCCGAGTCGGCAGCCAAATGAATGTCGCCCAGGAAATCCGCCCTTTTCTGCTTGCAGGCTTCATCCTGGTGACAGATAGGTCCTTCCTTACGGCATTTTATATAATCCTTGCAGGGGAAAAACGCTGTATGTGTACACTTGTCGCAGCATTTATCCATCAGATTTTTCATGCCACAACCTCCTTTCTATTCGTATTTCTCCAGGGTGCCCGCCGCTTTGTCCGGGGTGAGCCGCCCATGGGTATCGTCATTTACCATCATAACCGGGGCCAGGCCGCATGCTCCCAGGCAGGCCACGGTCTCAAGGGTATAGCGCAGGTCTTGGGTGGTGCCATTCTTCCCTACCCCCAGCTTTGCGGACACCCCGTCAAACACCTTGGAAGCCCCCCTGACGTGGCAGGCGGTACCCTGGCAGATGCGTATAATATTGCGCCCCCGGGGCTTCAGGTGAAACTGGGCGTAAAAGGTGACAACCCCGAAGGTTTTACTGAAGGGAATACTCAGTCCCCTTGAAATCTGCTGCATTACCTCTTTGGGCAGGTACCCGTAAATCTCCTGGGCCTCCTGCAGAATAGGTATCAGCGCGCCCTTTACGGTTTTGTACTTGTCCATGGCCTTTTGCAGCGCTTCCTGCTTGGCTCCGTCATCGTTGTGTGCGTGTCCGCATTGGCAAGTCAAACTATAAACCCCCTCTCAATTTCTCTCCCTTTTTTAAACAACACCTGAAAGGAAGGACATTTTCCCCCGTATCAGGCCTAAGCCCCCCGGGTATACTGCCCGTCCCGTTCATACTTTTTTTATTCCGGCAGCTATAACCCTTTCCTCGGTAAATACCAAATGCACCGGCACATCCAGGGGTCCCGGGAAAACATTATCCACCATCTGAACCTCAAAGGCCGGGGCCAGGTAAACAGTCCCCGGGCGGGTACCGGGCAGAAACCGGTCATAAAAGCCCCCTCCGTATCCCAGCCTGTTTCCGCCCGGGTCAAAGGCCACACCGGGCACGATAACCATATCCAGGGTCATGGGGTCCACAGGCCGGATAGATGACTTTCCGGGCTCCAGTATACCCCATGCGCCGGGCTCCAGGTCTCCCGGATAGTCCAGCAGCTCCGAGGGGGTAAGCTTTTTTTCCTTTATGCCTGTAATGGGAACCGATACCCTCTTCCCCTCCTCCAGAGCGCGGACAATCAGGCTTCCGGTCCCCGCCTCATTCCTGAAATCCACATAAACCATGAGGGATTGCGCCTTCCGGTAGACATCGGAAGCCATTATTTTTTCCATAATAATTTTGCTTTTCTCTTTAACCCGATCCGGAGGCATGGACATTCTGGACCTCAGAACATACTGCCTTATTTCGTTTCTGTTCAAAAAAACTCCTCCACCCGAACGAAAACCATAGCCTCTTAAAATTCGCCAAATAAAAAATAATATCCTGCTTTATAAGTAATTACCCCTTAAGAAAAAGAGTGGGCAGATTTCTGCCCACCCAATTAGTGAAAGTTCTTTATAACTCGTAAACGTCTTCCCCGCCCAGTATCTTGATGCCCTTTTCCTGCAGCACCCTGATTGCGTCGTCTATCTGCTCCACCCTGAATACCACCAGGGCGGCCTCTGAGGCTCTGGTGAGAAAAGCGTACAGGTACTCAATGTTGATACCGGACTCCCTGAGATATTCCAGGGGGTCGGCCAGCCCGCCGGGAATATCGGGTATTTCCACCGCTATTACATCGGCGGAGTTAACTGAAAAACCGGACTCCTTTAGTACCCTGTGCGCTACGTCGGGGTCGTTTACAATCAGGCGCAGTATGCCAAAATCGGTGGTATCCGCTATGGACAGCGCCCTGATGTTTATGTTGTTATCAGCCAGAACCCTGGTCACCCTGGCCAGACGTCCGGACTTGTTTTCCAGAAAAATAGAAATCTGCTTTATTTTCACGGTATAATGACCTCCTTAACTTTAAATTTCTCTTTTATCCACCACTCGCATGGCTTTACCCTCGCTGCGGGGAATGGTCCTGGGCTCCACCAGCTTGATCCTGGCAGAAATCCCCAGTACGCTGGCAATACGGTTTTTCAACCTGCCCCCCACCTCTTCCAGATGACGCACCTTATCACTAAACCATTTCTCTGAAATTTCCACCAAGATCTCCAGATCATCCAGGTTGCCTCTGCGATCCACCACCAGAAGGTAATGGGGCTCGGTTTCGCCGAATTCCAGCAGTATGCTTTCCACCTGGGAGGGAAATACATTAACCCCCCGGATGATCAGCATATCGTCGGTACGGCCGGTGACCCGCCTCATTCTGACATGGGTTCTGCCGCAGTCGCAAACCTCGTCGGTCAGCACGGTTATGTCCCTGGTACGGTATCGTATAATGGGGAAGGCCTCCTTGGTAAGGGAGGTGAATACCAGCTCTCCCTGCTGGCCGAAGGGAAGAGGCTCGCCGGTACCGGGATCTATTATCTCGGCCAGGAAGTGATCCTCAAAAATATGCATCCCCTGCTGGCACCGGCACTCCATGGACACCCCGGGGCCCATCACCTCGCTCAGGCCGTATATATCATAGGCTTTTATGGAAAGCTTGGCCTCCAGCTGCTGGCGCATGCGCTCGGACCACGGCTCGGCTCCGAAAACCCCGGCCTTTAAGGGCAGCTTTGCAAAGTCCAGGCCCGCATTTTCACCTTCCTCAGCCAGAAAAAGAGCATAAGAAGGTGTGCAGGTCAGAATGGTGGAACTGAAGTCCTGCATCAACATCAACTGCTTGTCCGTGTTCCCGCCGGAAATGGGCACCACGGTGGCGCCCACCATTTCAGCTCCATAGTGAACTCCCATACCCCCCGTGAAAAGACCATAACCGTAAGCGTTCTGGATGACGTCACCCCTGGTGGCGCCCGCCATGGTCAATGACCTAGCCATGAGATTGGCCCACATGTTGATATCATTTTTGGTATATCCCACCACCGTAGGTTTTCCGGTGGTTCCGGAGGAGGCGTGCACCCTCACCACCTCATCCATGGGGACGGCAAACAGTCCGAAGGGGTAGTTGTCCCGTAAATCCTGCTTAACGGTAAAGGGAATCCTTTTAATATCATCCATGGTGCGAATGTCGGACGGCGCTATCCCTCTCTCATCCATGGCCTTCTTATAAAAGGGAACATTGTTATAAACCCTGTCCAGTGTTGATCTTAAACGTTCCAACTGCAGCTCCCGGAGTTTCTCCCGGTGCATGGTCTCGTATTCCCGGTCCCAATACATAATTTACCCCTTTCTATTATATGTCTGCATGCTAAAATATAAATATTTTTCAACATTTAGATGAGGAATCCTTCCGAAATCCTAAATTACTTCCAATTCCGGTCCTTTTTCCGGCTTCAGCTGGAGGTAGCTGCGTCCGGTGAGGTCCCTTCCTCTCTTATCAAAGGCAATTGACGGAATAATAATAAGATCTGTCTTGCCCCCGCACCCAGCCACGACTTCCATCATGTCTTCCACCGTGAGGAGTCCGGCGCACCCGATTGATCCCCCAAAAAAACTATTTTTTGCCATTACCAGATTAATTTCCCGACTATCCTCCCGCATTTTCTCCAGTCCCATCTTCAATGCCGGATATCCCAGTTCAGAGGCAATCAGCAGCGTGCGATCAGCCCTTCTTCGCCTGACAGCCCGGTAAATCTCCTTTACTGTGCAAGGATCGATGTCATAATCAAAAACCAGTCCGGATGACTGTTGCTTATCCTTGACAATGGTAAGGAAATGCCTTTTCCCCTGCCTCAGCACCTCCACCGGCGGGCTTTCCCCCGCCAGCACCCTTTTGAAGGCGTCGACCCTTGAAAGGACGGGATTTCCCCCTACCCGGTCTATTACATCCCCTGTCATTATTCCGGCTCTGTGGGCCGGAGATCCCACCATCACCCCGGTAACCGCGGCATTAAGATGCTCGATAAGAGGAGGCTCCACGGTAACAGGAACGCGCAGTTTGATCCGTAAATGACTTACAACAGCATGAAGTCTTTCCCTTATATTTTCCGCCATTAGTTCAGGAGGAGCCAGCGATGTGTACCCGGGGGTTAGAATTCTTACAGTCCGGGCCCCGTAGCCGTCCAAAAACTCTACGGTCCGGGACAGGTCCTCCCACCCGGTAAGGTGAGGCATGGCCACTATGCTGCCGTGATAGGAAACGGCATACTCACTGAGCAGCCTTGCGGAATTTACAGCAGCCTCTGCCCGGCAATCCCCCATCATCATTCTTCTTACCCCGGCATCGGCGCTGTTCAGGGAAAGACAGATCTCCACACGGCCCAGGTCATACAGGAATTTAACAGTTTCCCGATCCAGCAAAGTGCCGTTTGTGGTGATACGGAGGGGAGAAAGGGGTAATTCTTTTCTTATTAACAGCAGTATCTGCC
The DNA here is from genome assembly GCA_000961585.1 of Peptococcaceae bacterium BRH_c4a. Lineage (GTDB taxonomy): Bacteria > Bacillota > Desulfotomaculia > Desulfotomaculales > Desulfocucumaceae > BRHc4a. The sequence goes on from LADN01000082.1 coordinate 10,423, forward strand.
TGATCTCCGGATGCAGAAAGGGTTCTCCCTCCATCAGCCGGGTTACTGACTCACCGACGACCACCGGTTTCCTGGAATCCATCAAAGACAGCGCCTGCCCTACCAGATCCAGCGAAATGGGAGGCATTCTTTCTGTTTCCACCTGTAGGGGGTTCTGACCATGGCTGCAGAACCTGCACTGTACGTTGCAGGTCGAAATTACAGGTAAAATGTTTGAGAGAGCAGCATTTTCAAGCATCATGGCTTTTATCCTATCTTTCGATAACATTCGCCGAACAATTTCACCCACAGATATAAACCCCTTCAATCAAGTTATTAACAGACTTATCCACATTGTCCACAGACATGAACTTTACCTGACGGTGCAAAATGTTGTTAACCAGCGGCACGGATATCCTTGAAAACAAAGCGGTCATTGGCTTGTAGCTTTTATGTGTTTTTTTTCCCAACTCAAAATAAAACAACAGCCTGTTGATATTGTTGAAAAGATTTAAAATATCAAATTATCAGAAATATCAACAATTATGCTCATCCAGCTCCAGACCGGGCACGGCATTCAGGGTGAGATCGGAGAAATCCCCTCTCAAATACCTGTAGTAAGCGGCACAGGCAATCATGGCCGCATTATCAGTGCAAAGAATACCGGGAGGATACGCCAGCCGTAATCCGTATTTGGAAGCGGCCGCAGTCATGCTGGATCGGAGGAAACTGTTGGCCGCCACTCCCCCGGCCAGCAAAATAGTCCTGGCTTTGTACAGTTCTGCGGCCTCCAGCGTTTTGTTCACCAGCACATCCACTACGGCCTGCTGAAAGCTGGCGGCCAAATCGGCCAGGTTTGTCTCCTCAACCCTCTGCCGGGCCCGGTGAAGATAGTTTATTACCGCCGACTTGAGGCCGCTGAAGCTGAAGTCCAGGCTTCCTTCCTCCAGGTATGCCCTGGGAAGCGGCACAGCCGACCCGTTACCGGAAGCTGCCAGCCTGTCTACCAGAGGCCCCCCGGGATATCCCAGTCCCATTGTCCTGGCCACCTTGTCAAAGGCTTCACCGGCAGCGTCATCCCTGGTCCTCCCTACCACCCTATAGCTTCCGTGACCGCTCATGACCACCAGGTCGGTATGCCCTCCGCTTACCACCAGGCAGATGAGAGGAAACTCCAGGCGCGGCTCAACCAGGAAATTTGCATGTATGTGACCTTCCAGGTGATTGACCGCTATGAGGGGTATATCCAGGGCGTAGGCCATGGCCTTGGCGGCCGACACCCCCACCAGAAGCGCTCCCACCAGCCCGGGACCACTGGCGGCGGCCACGGCGTCCAGTGATGAAAAGCCCACACCGGCTGTATCCAGCGCCTCCTGAATAACCCCGTTGATCAGTTCCAGGTGCTTCCGGGAAGCAACCTCGGGCACCACCCCGCCAAATTTCTTATGTATATCAATTTGTGAGGATATTATGTTTGACAGTATATCAACGCCATCCCTTACAACAGCCGCAGAGGTTTCATCGCAGGAAGTTTCAATCGCCATGATTAGAGCCATGAATCCCACCCAATCTAATTTTACTGTTGATAAAACACAATTATTATACCATAAGGTTGCAGGAAGCAGTAAACGGTAGGCTCTACTAAAAGCTTACAGCTTATAGCTTATAGCCGCTGGCTAATGCGCCAGCGACAACCCCAGTTCCGCCAGTAAATCCCGAAACACCTTTCCTGTGGACTCGTTAATAACAATCTCGGCCCTTTCATCCCAGGGTGTGGGGTCGCGGTTTATGATCACAAGCCTCCTGGCAAGGGCAGGAAGGTTCGCCACAGGATAAACCTGGAGGCTGCTTCCCGCCACAATAATAAGCTGGCACCCGGTCAGAGCCTTTTCAGCCTTGTTATAGTCAACACTCATGGGATCCTCAAATAAAACCACGTCAGGCCTCAATATCCCCCTGCATTCCGGGCACCGGGGAGGGTTCTCTCCGCCGTCATAGTTTGATAATAGGTGGCCAAAAGGATATTTCTGCTTGCAGCTCATACAGCGGCAGGTGCGTAGATGCCCGTGCACCTCCCACACTCTGCGGGAACCTGCTTTTATGTGAAGGTTGTCTATATTCTGGGTGATCACCCCCACAATGAGCCCCTCCCTTTCCAAAACAAACAGTGCTCTGTGGGCATCATTGGGACAGGCCTCATGGAGATCCCTCCATCTTTTAAGATTCATGTTGTAAAAGGCGGCCGGATCCCTTAAAAAAGCACTTAGGCTGGCCGATTTTACAGGATCTATTTTGGTCCAGAGTCCTGTTTCCGCGCTTCTGAAATCAGGTATCCCACTTTCTGTGCTAATGCCGGCTCCGCTCAAAACAAAGCAGGGCCTGCTGACCCTGATAAGGGTAGCCAGGGTACTTATTTTTTCATTGTAATCTCCCATTTACAATCTCCTCCTATATCTCAAAAAAAAACCGCAGACACGCTGCGGCTTTTTTTGTATTAGCTTTCCCCGTCTTCCGCCGGCGCCGCGGCGCCGCAGAAAGAACAGTATTTTCCGCCCGGGGGAAGATCCGCCTTGCACTGGGTGCAAGTCAGTGTTTTGGGCTGCAGCTTCTGAATCTGCAAATCCAGGGCTTTGATCTCCTCTTCCAGCCTGGACGTGCTCTGACATAGCCGGTCGATTTCTTCATCCACATCACCGGCGCCCCTGAATTTCTGGTAAACCACGGTTCCCAGCCCGGCAAGGTTATTTTCCATTTCCTTTTCCAACCTGGACATTTCATACTTCAGCTTGGTTACTTCCAGTAGATCCCCTGACTTACGGGTGACCTCTTTGGCGATGTCACCCAGCTCCCTTGCTTTTTCCTGAAGTCCCCTGGCTGTCTCACTCATTTTCTGTAAAAAATCCAATACCATTCACCTCCCAGGGAGTTTACTATAGATTTTTCCACGTTAATACAGGTATTTCCTTCCTAAAATATATAAAAGGAAAATTTTATTCAGTAAAGAATATTATTTTTACCTGTATAAAAGGAGTGATAATTGTGCAAAGAATTAATCATACCCACTGGCACACATCGGTAAATGTAACCGGGCCGGAAACTCTCGCCGGCAAAACAGTCTTTCTTTCCGCCGACACCGAGTGTACAGCCACCCTCCTGGTGGATTTAAAAACTTTTAAAATAAAAAAAGCCCGCTGGGAAGTTTACCGGGGACCAGGCGGGCCATTGAGCTCAAGTATTGATGGTCTCTACGGCGTGGAGGCATACCTGGGGTCCGGAGAGGATTTGCGCAGGGCCGTTATCAGTGAGGGTGGTCCGCAGGCATTGTCTCTGATATCGGAAACTGTCAGGGGTATAATACAGGCTGAAACCTTTTTGTTCAAAGAAAGGGGTTTCAAGGACGCCAAAAGCTACGATGACTTCTGGAACAGAACATACAAGAACTCCTGCCGTTATTACAGCAATCTGGACAGGGTATCGGTCCGGTGGGATGAGCACATTTCAGGACAAGAAAGATTCAGCCGAAACCTCTATAACAAGTTTAAAACGGTTTCGGTATCGGAAGGTGCAGGCTTTTATTATGCCGAAGCAGGATTGTCCGACTCTTTCCACGAACTGGGATTAAGCATGACCATGGATAAAGAGAGCCGAGCGGTTTCTTTGGCCCACTGCCGGCTTTTGAGGGCGCCCGACCCGGTTTGCTTTGAGGCCGCAGACTATGCCCGGGATCTAATCGGACACAAACCGTCCCCTTCCAAAAAGGAAACGGCAAAAATATTGGGCGGAAGCCAGGGATGTGTACATATGATCGATTTATGCCATGATCTTTCCACTGCTTTGGCTACAATATTAAGGTGGTGATGTGATTGAGTAGTGAAGTTTGCCAATTTGAAACCCCCAAGGGACAGGTGTGCATAGAGGGTCCGGTTACCGGGGATTATATTGATTCCCTCCAGATGAATCAAAACCTCATAAATTTCAGGCCCGCCGACAAACAAAAAGAGGCCCTGATAAGAATAACTGGAATGTCCTCCGGAATGGTGTACATAGCCCGGCACCAAAATGAGATAATCGGATACATGACCTTTCACATGGCTGATGAGTATACCCGGTGGCATAAACATACCAGGGTTGTTGAGATGGGCGGTATCGAAATAAGTCCTGACTGGCGTAAATGCAATGTGGGGGACCGCCTGATGAAGTCGGCTTTTAGCAATGAGGCGCTGGATGAATACATAGTCCTCACCATGGAATACTGCTGGCACTGGGACTTACGGAACTGCAACCTGGATGTGTGGGAGTACCAGAAAATGCTCACCAAGCTCTTTGCCAGGGTAGGGCTGAATAAGACAGCCACAGACGATCCGGACATAATTGAACATCCGGCAAATGTTCTGATGGCCCGCATAGGTAAAAAGGTGTCCCGGGAAGATATCATGAAATTTGAATCCATGAGGTTTCTGGACAAACCGGGTGCCGGCTGAGGAAAGGGGACACACCTCTCTAACGTGACTGCCTCCGGGGGTCAGAGGAATGTCCCCGATGCATAGACGGCGGAATCCAGAAGCCAGAAGCCAGGAGCCAGAATAGTGACAGCATACCTTAAAAGCGACCCTCAAGAGACCCCACAGCGACATGCAGTGAGGGGGAGTGATTTTTGGTTCTGGGCGGAATTTACCGGAGGCTGCTACTGTCTCTTAACGACCGAGCCTACGGAATGCCGAGCCGGCTGCAGGACGCAGCCGGAAGCCGGAATCGACGCAAGGATGCGGCGTTGGAGGCGGTCGGCATTCCGTTGGCGACCGAGTTTAGAGACAGTTGCAGCCGGAGGTTTATGCAGCCCAGGTTCAAATCACTTTCCCTACCCGTTAGCGACCCCGGAGTGACCCCAGAAAAACTCTGGGCTTGCATAAAAATGCTTTGATGCTTCAGCGCTTTAATGCTTTAATGCGTCATATACTTTCCTAAACGATAAAAAAACGCCCTGACGGGCGCTTTAGAATCCAGAATTCAGAATTCAGAATAGTGACAGCATGCTTTAATAGCGTCCCTCAAGTTGCATGCATAGAGAGGGATCGACCCCAGAGTGATCTGGATTGCATAGAAAAGGTTTAGTAGATTATATGGTTTAGCAATATAAATGACCCACGCATACAGGACGGTGTGCCGTGGGTCTTTTCATTAATCAGGAAAGTATATGAGAATGTCGCTTGAGGATAAATCCAGCTTGCTCTTTTCTTCTGTATTCTGGATTCAATGAGTACTTCTTATCCTGCCTTTAATTTCAGCCAGGCCGGTTTCAAACTTGGTATTTAACTGCTTTACCACCGATGACCACTCTTCCCGAAAATCCTGAACACCATCTTGTTCCCGGCCCCTGGGCCCCTGCTTGCGGCTCCGGCCACGGGCCTCATATTCCTGCTTGAACCTTTCTTTTGTCTGATCCATGGCCTGGCGGTAATAACCCAAAAGTTGTTCCATTTCCCCCAGTATTTCCGCAGCCTGGGATTTGTCCCGTTTAATGGCCAGTACGCCTTCCATGGCCCTTCGGTTGTGATCGTCCGCCGACTCGTCAAGGGGAAGAGAAATGTTCATCAGCAACACTTCCTGCAGCCCCTCCAGCACGTACTTTTCGGTCCCGGCCTCAATCTGTGAAAGGGCCTCATTTATATTGAAGTGCCTATTATTCATAAAGGATGCGGCAATGGTCCTCCCCCTGGGCATATACTCCATTTTTTCAACCTCTTCCCGGGGAACCTCCTTTAAAGACGCCGCCCTTTCCAGGGCTTTCTCCAGTGCCGTTTTGATTTTTACCTCCATGACTCTCTCCCTCCAAATAAAAATTACTTAGCATTACTGGCCTTCAAAATATTTTTTTATACGTTATACTATTATACTATAATGTATTTAACCCTTCACCTGTAATAGTATTCTCATAAATTTTGAACACTTTTATACTTGGCGCTTTCAGGGCAATTGTAATCTCTGTCTGACGGACCTGGGCCGGGATGGTCAGATAACCGATACATGGCTGGATTCCGGAAATTGATTCCCTTTTAACCAGTCAGTCACACGAAACTTCCTTAAAATTCTCTTCAGAGTATACTTTTATTCCAGCCCTCTCCAGTATGGCTGCCGTAACACCCATACCCGGCAGCCTATTCCCGGTGAAGTTGCCGTCGTAGATAACCGTACTGCCGCAGGAAGGGCTTCTTTCTTTTAATATGGCCGCCCTGGCTCCAAGCATTTTTGCCTTTTCCAGCACCTTTTGGGCGCCCAGTACAAACATTTCGGTGCAGTCCTGCCCGGAGGAAGTTATGACCCTGGCTTTACCTTCCAGTACATCGTGTCCGCCCCCTCCCGCTATTTCATTGGGCTCCCTGGGTACCCCTCCCCCGCCCAGTAATTCGGGACAAACGGCAACGGCCTTTCCCTGTTCAACCATGCGGATTATTTCCGGAACATCATTGTAAGTTCCGTTGTATTTGCACAGGACTCCCGCCAGGCAGGCGCTCACAAGAATTTTCTCCATTATATCCCGGCAGCCTTTCTATATTTGTCGTAGGGAAGTTCGGGTAAAGAGTGTTTCATTTTCAGGTCCTCCTTCAGTGTACTAAATAGGGCAAAATGGTAATTATGGACGACGGTCATTGGTACAGATAACGAATGCCATTAGACTATTATAACCCTGGTTAATCAAAAGTCAGTCAGGAAAAATTATTTTAATATTTAAAAAACCCGGGTACACCCCGGGTTTTTTAATTACGACCTGACTATCCAGTTATGCCCGCTGTTGTTGTCCCAGTTGTTAGCCGAGTCCTTGAAACAAAAAGACGCTTTATTGTCGGTCATTCTTATGGTTTTTTCCCAGCCCCTGTTGGTTGTGTCCATTTTTTGAGTGGAAACGCTTTGCCATTGATTGGGTTCTCCGTAGCCAACGTGGAGGAAAACCTGATCGGCGCCTGACTTTGCCAATAATCCGTTATATACTACTGTGGCCTCATTGCCGTACGCCGCCTGTTTTACCTCCACACCCCTGGCCATGTCGGTCCATCCCTGTACCATTTATTCAACACCTCCGGCTAAATTTTTTTGGTTCCATAAATTATGATGCCACCGGAGGTTTGGTTTATTACATAGTTTTATCAGGTAAAAAGTTCAGCGCCAGCCTTTTTTTAAAAAATTTACTATTGCCGGGGGGCTATTCTGGAGCTTTTGTCTGCAAAATACCTGACAAGTCCGCAATAAACAGCAAAGGCTGTTTTGCTCTGATAGGCCGAATCCAGCAACAGTTTTTCCTCGGCGGGATTAGAAATAAACCCGATTTCCACTATCACTGCCGGAACCTTTGAGTGCCTGATAAAATAATCTGTTTCTTTGGGCTTCCGCTTTGTGTTTCCCAGCACACTGGCCAAATCGTTCTGGATAAACTGGCTCAGAATCTTGCCCTCCCCGGAACCAGGCTGTGAGAAGGTCTGGGCCCCCCTCTGTCCACGGCTGTAAATAAAACTGTTGACGTGAATGCTGATAAAAGCATCTGCATTGTTACGGTTGGCAATGTCTACCCTATTGATCAGATCCGATCGTTTTTTGTGAGGCGCATCGGGATCTGCCAGCCACATGTCGCATTCCCTGGTGAGTAAAACAATGGCCCCGGCCTGTCCCAGCATGGCGGCCAGCCTTTTGGAGACCTCCAGGGTAATTTCCTTTTCCTGTATGCCTGCGGAACCTTCCGATCCTCCGTCTATCCCCCCGTGACCCGGGTCCACCACTATAATCTTACCGGCAAGAACGGTGGAAAGGGCCTCCACAGATCGCCGGTCAAGCTCTTCGGAGATACTCTCCCAGGAACCGTACCCGAGGCAAATGAGGGCTGCCGTCAGAGCCACGTAGCGCAGTTTAAACCTTAAAACCCTGATTATAGGCATCTTAGCTCCCCCTGTCCCACTCTACATTGATTATATGAAGGAGGAGGAATATATATGAAAAAAAGGAAGGTTTCACCTTCCTTTTTCCAAAGAACAATATAATTGTTTTTCTTACCGTTTGGAAAACTGCGGGGCCTTTCTGGCCTTCTTCAGTCCGTATTTCCTTCTTTCCTTCATGCGGGGGTCCCTGGTTAAAAAACCGGCCTTTTTAAGTATAGTGCGCAAATTGGGGTCTGCCTGTATCAGGGCCCTGGCCAGTCCCAGCCTGACCGCTCCGGCCTGGCCGCTGATGCCGCCGCCATGGGCCTTGACAAAAATATCAAACCGCCCGGTGGTGCCGGTAAGCTCCAGAGGCTGGCGGATGATCATTTCCAGCACCCTCCGTCCGAAATACTGCAGAACTTCCTTATTGTTTATTGTAATCTTTCCCTCGCCGGGATTGACATAAACCCTGGCCACGGCATTCTTTCTCCGCCCGGTACCGTAAAATTTTACCTGAGACACTTATACATTTCCTCCTTTCAGTTGGCTTATAAAGACCAGACTTCAGGCAACTGGGCCTGATGCGGGTGTTCGGAACCACTGTACACCTTTAGTTTTTTGGCCATGGCCGAACCCAGCCGGTTATGGGGCAGCATCCCCACTATGGCTTTCCTGACAGCCAGTTCCGGCTTGGTGCTCATCAGTGTGGCGTAGCTGGTCACCTTTAGACCGCCCGGGTAGCCGCTGTGCCTGTAATACTTTTTGTTTTTAAGCTTATTGCCGGTAAGCACTATCTTATCGGCGTTAATAATTATCACATGATCACCGGTATCCACATTGGGAGTGTAGGTGGGGCGGTGCTTGCCCCTTAGAATGGTGGCAACCTCCGTGGCCAGTCTGCCCAGAACCTTGCCCTCCGCATCCATTATATACCACTTCTTTTCAATTTCACCCGTTTTTGCCATAAAAGATTTCATATTTTTAATATCCCTCCTGAAAGAGCTGAACAAACTACTGATGACCGTACTTTATCTAAACCCGTTTTATCTCGCTGACAGCCTGTAAGATCCCGTCTTACTTATATTGATCCCGCCGGTGTACGGCCCGGTATTTATCTGCTGTAAGAGCCGGGGCTCAACCGCTCTTACAAAAGCAACGCCTGGCGTAGACGGGGGACCTGATGGTTTTTCAGCAGTCTCACACAAGTATTTTAATACTACCGCATACCCGTGTCAAGAAATCTCAAAAACGGGACTCTCTTCTCTTTACCGAACACTGTCCTGATGTATACATCCGCCGGCTAAAGTATTTTTCATGCCGGGTTATCATACCATACCTTCATCAGGCTCAGTCCCTGGGGCGGCGCGGTGAGCCCGGCCCCGGTCCTGTCACCGGATGACAGTATTTCCAATACTGTTTGGGGAGGATATTTTTTTAATCCCACCTCCAGGAGGGTACCCACAAGGATACGTACCATGTTATAAAGAAATCCGTTGCCTCGAAAAAACAGCTGGATAATCTCTCCGGGTTCTATTCTAATATCATACAGCCGTCTTACAGCGCTTTTTACAGGGGTTCCTGCGGCCTTAAAGGCTGAGAAGTCATGTTCCCCTATGAGGTAAGCTGCCGCCCTGCGCATATCCCCGATATCCAGCTGTCTGGGAAAAAACAGGCTGTATCTCCGCAAAAAAGGGTCCGGAACCCGGCAGTTATGAATTGTATACCTGTACTCCTTGGCTGTGGCCGAAAACCTGGCGTGAAAGTCCCCGGGCGCCTCCCGGGAGTTCAGCGCCGCTATATCGTGTGGCAGTATCCCGTTTGCGGCCAGAGGTATCTTTTCAGTTGGTATATTCCAGCCCCCGGCGTCAAAATTTATCACCTGGCCCCGGGCATGGACTCCCGCATCGGTACGGCCGGCTCCTATGACTTGCACTTTTCTCTGGGCCAGTTCAGAAAGGCATTTTTCCAAAACACCCTGTACTGTGGGGAGGCCTGTGCCCCTCTGCTCCTGAAAACCATGGTAGGAGGTCCCGTCATAGGCCACGGTTAATTTTATGTTTCTCATAAGATGCCTCACCCTGTCCCCCTGGGATCGGATTATTATAGGGCCAGCGTCATCCTGAGTATCACCGCCGCCGCCAGGGTGACCCCTGAAAACAGCACACATATTATATCACCAGCGCTAACGGTAAGCGCATTCATCCTGGTTCTGCCGGCGCCGCCGCTGTAACAGCGGGCTTCCATTGCCGTGGCCAGCTCGTCGGACCTGCGTAAGGCCCCGGTCAGCAGGGGAACCATCAGGGATACAACGGCCCCTGCCCTCCTGGCCAGACCTGGCCCATTAAACGCAGCCCCCCTGGAAATCTGCGCATTCACAATAATTCCTGCCTCCTCAAATATCACCGGCACAAAACGGATGGCTATGGTCAGCGCCATGACAATCTCGTGAACCGGTATCCCCAACCTGTCAAGCGGTTTAAAAAGTATTTCCATTCCCGCCGCCAGGCTGAATGAGGACGTGGTGGCGGTAAGTATGATTCCGGTAAATATGACCAGCACAAGCCGGGCTAAAAGGTCAAAACCTGCGGTCAGACCCTGTGTAGTTATCTGTACAGGTCCGGCGGAGTAAAGAACATTCCCCGGTGTGAAAAGAATCTGGAACAAAACCGTTATTATGATAATGAGCCGCAGGGATTTCATTTGCATACCCAGAACACCGGCAGGAATGCGGGAAAGTATAATCCCGGCTGTTATACAAAGGGCGGTAACTCCCATGCCTGCCCATCCCGAGGTGAGGGCAGCCATCATGACAAAAACAGCGGATATAAATTTTGCCCTGGGATCAAGCCGGTGAATGGCGGATTCCATGGGCAGGTACTGTCCCGGCGCCATCCCCTCCACACTGCCACCTCCGGAATGCTTTTATTTCAGCTTATATATGAGCTTTTTTCCGGCTGATCACCTTTGTGAAAGGACATCTGAAATACTGTCCTCAATTTCATCCATGGTAAGGGGACGGCCGCCGGCGGAAAAACCGGCCTCATTCAGCCTCTGCGCCATATGCGCTGGAAAGGGCAGTCGCAGTCCAGCTTTCTCTATCAGAGGGTAATTATAAAAGACCTGCCTGACCCCACCCTCCAGTATTGTGCTTCCTTCTTTCAACACCACAACCCGATCGGCCAGTTTGGCCACATCATCCATATTGTGGCTGGACATTATTATTGACACACCCTGTTCGGCTTTTAACCTTGCCAGGGCCTCATTTATCTTTTTACGGCCTGCCGGGTCAACACCCGCCGTTGGCTCATCCAGCGCCAGGACACCGGGTTTGGCAGACAGTACCGAGGCCAGGGCCACCCTGCGCTGTTCACCCCCGCTCAGGGCAAAGGGGGAGACCTCCCAAAGGTTCTTCCTGTCAAGCCCCACCATAGACAGAGCTTCATTCACCCTCTGTTCAATCTCCTCATCTGTCAGACCGAGGTTTCGGGGCCCGAAGGACACCTCCTGAAATACTGTTTCCTCAAAGAACTGTCTCTCGGGGTACTGCATTACAAGGCCCACAAGGCTCCATAGACTCTTTCTGAACCTTTTGTCCCGGGTATCCTTACCGTTAATCAGAACTCTTCCCCGATGAGGCAGCAAAAGGCCGTTAAGGTGCTGAAGAACTGTTGACTTGCCCGATCCCGTGGGACCCACCAGAGCCAGAAACTCGCCCTTGCTGATTTTAAGATTCAACCCCGCCAGCGAGAGGGTTTTCAGGGGTGTGCCCCTGGAATAATAATGCCAGATCTCTTCAAGGATTACAGTCGGCATAAACATTCCACCAGTTCATCCACTGTCAGTACCGGATCCGGCAGGGGAACCCCGCCATCTCTCAGCCTCCCGGACAATTCCGCCGGTCCGGGTAACTCCAGGCCTATGCCGGACAGCAGGCTGCGAGATTTAAAAACCTGCTGCGGTGTCCCATCCATAACAATGCGACCGTCATCAATTACCAGAATACGGTCGGCGAAAACGGCCTCCTCCATGAAGTGGGTCACTAAAAGAAGAGTCATGTCCAGATCTCTTTTTATTTTTTTAAGCAGTTCCATGACCGAACGTTTACCTGCCGGTCCCAGCATGGAGGTGGGCTCATCCAGAACCAGACACTCTGTCTTCATGGCCACGGCGCCGGCTATTGCCAACTGCTGCTTCTGCCCCCCCGAAAGCATGTGGGGAGGACGCCCGGCCAGATGAGTCAGCCCGGTAACCTCCAGGGCGAATTCCACCGACTCCTTTATGGCAGAGGGCTGCATTCCCAGGTTCTCGGGGCCGAAGGCGATATCTTCCTCCACAGTGGTACCCACCAACTGATTGTCGGGATTCTGGAATACAAACCCAACCCGCCGCCGTATATCCGGTATGTTGGCGGATATACGGGTATCCATACCGTCCACCCAAACTTCACCGGCTGTGGGCGCCAACAGTCCGTTGGCATGGCGGACCAGGGTTGATTTTCCCGAACCATTGGGTCCTATTATGGCGGTAAAGCTTCTCCGCCTGATGGAGAAGCTGATACCGTTCAGTACATTGGCTGAACCGTTGCTGAAGCGGAAAACTACATCCCTGAAGGATATATAGCCGCAGTCGGCGGTTTTCAATGGAACACCCGGGATCCCGTTCACCCCGGCATTTTTAAACCATTTCCAAAATTACCATGGGAGCGGCATCTCCCCGGCGGTTTTCGGCCTTGATTATCCTGGTATAGCCGCCCTGACGGTCAGCGTATTTTGGACCCAGGGTATCAAAGAGTTTTGTCACTACTTCTTCGTCGTAAATATATGCCAGGGCCTGCCTGCGCGCCGCCAGATCACCCTTTTTGGCCAGGGTTACCATTTTCTCGGCAATGCTGTTTATCTGTTTGGCGCGGGTTTCGGTGGTTTTTATGCGGTTCTCCTTAATCAAGGAGGTAACCAGGTTCCGCAGCATTGCTTTGCGGTGCCCGGTCGTCAGTCCCAGTTTTTGATAGCCCACCGTTCATCCCTCCTCAATCGTCATCTTTTCTTAGAGAAAGACCAAGCTCGTTTAGTTTGTTGATAACCTCTTCCAGTGACTTCTTCCCGAGGTTTCTTACCTTCATCATATCTTCTTCGTTTTTCTGTATCAGTTCCTCCACCGAGTTGATACCGGCCCGTTTCAGACAGTTGTAGGAACGGACTGACAGATCAAGCTCCTCGATGGTCATCTCCAATATCTTGTCCTTTTGTTCCTCTTCCTTTTCCACCATAATTTCCACATCGTTGACGGTCTCGGTAAGCCCTATAAAAAGCCTCAGGTGCTCTCCCATAATCTTGGCCGACAGGCTGGTGGCCTCATCCGGCCTTATGCTGCCGTCAGTCCAGACTTCCAGGGTCAGTTTGTCATAGTCGGTGCGCTGACCCACCCGGGTGTTGTCAACGGTGTAGTTAACCTTGCGAACCGGAGTAAACACTGAATCCACCGGGATAACCCCGATAATGTGGTCACCCTTTTTGTTTTTATCGGCAGGAACGTAACCCCGTCCTTTGGCCACCGCCAGCTCGGCGAAAAACCTGGCATTGCCGGAAAGAGTGGCTATGTGCAGATCTGGGTTCAAAACTTCCATATCGGAGTCATGAATTATATCCCCCGCCCTTACCACCCGGTCACCCTTGGCCTCGATGCGCAGCGTTTTTTCCTCATCGGTGTACATCTTCAGGCACAGGCTCTTTAGATTCAGTATTATATCGGTTACATCTTCCTTAACTCCGGGAATGGTGGAAAATTCGTGCAGCACCCCGTCAATTTTAATTGATGTTACGGCAGCTCCCGGTAACGAGGAAAGCAGAATCCTGCGTAAGGAGTTGCCCAGCGTGATGCCATAACCCCTTTCCAGTGGCTCCACCACAAAACGGGCATAATTATTTTCCTCATTCATTTCGATACAATCTATTTTTGGCTTTTCAATTTCCAACATAAAACGGTAACCTCCCTAACGGTCGGAATGACCCATTGGCCTGCACACCGATTACCTGGAGTACAGCTCGACAATAAGGTGTTCTTTCACAGGGACGTCTATCTGATCCCGGGCGGGAAGCGCAACAATGCGACCCCTGGCCTGATCCGGTTCATATTCCAACCATGGCGGGGGAGTCCTGTCGGCCGCCCTATCCATAAGTTCTTTCAGGCGGGGAGATTCCTTGCTTTTCTCCCTGACCTCGATAACATCCCCAAGCCGGGTTAAGAAAGAGGGGATATTTACTTTCCTTCCGTTAACGGTAAAATGCCCGTGCCTTACAAGCTGACGGGCCTCCACCCTGGACGATCCCAGTCCGGTACGGTAAACAACGTTATCCAGCCGTCTTTCCAGGAGCCGCAAAAGGTTTTCACCGGTTATTCCCTGCTGCCTCTCGGCCTTTTCGAAATAATTCCGGAACTGCTTTTCAAGAACACCGTATACGCGGCGCGTCTTTTGTTTTTCACGCAACTGGGTACCATACTCGCTTACTTTTTGCCTTCTGCCCTGGCCATGCATCCCGGGGGCATAACCCTTACGGTCAATGGCGCATTTTCCTGAATAGCACCTGTCACCTTTCAGGTATAGCTTCATACCCTCCCGGCGGCAAAGCCTGCACTGTGCCTCTGTATACCTTGCCATTTAAAACACCTGCACCTCCTTAAACTCTCCGGCGTTTGGGAGGCCGGCACCCGTTATGTGGAATCGGTGTTACATCTTTAATCAGGTTTACTTCAAGACCGGCCGCCTGGAGGGAACGAATAGCGGCTTCCCGGCCTGCGCCGGGTCCCTTGACCATTACTTCCACTTCCTTCAGCCCATGTTCCATAGCTTCCTTGGCTGCCTTGTCAGCGGCCATCTGAGCCGCAAAGGGTGTGCTCTTCCTGGAGCCCTTGAATCCCACGCCACCGGCGCTGGCCCAGGCAATGGCGTTGCCTTTAACATCAGTTATGGTCACAACAGTATTGTTAAAGGTCGATTTTATATGAGCTACACCGCGATCAATATTCTTTTTTTCACGCCTCTTGGTGCGAACGGCGCGACGTGCCATCCTCTAACCCCCTTTTACTTCTTGCGGCGCACTCCAACGGTCTTCTTGGGACCTTTTCGTGTGCGGGCATTGGTTTTAGTACGCTGACCCCTTACCGGAAGCCCCCGGCGGTGTCTCAAGCCGCGATAGGAACCGATCTCAATGAGCCTCTTGATATTGAGCGCTATCTCCCGGCGAAGATCACCCTCAACCTTGTGTTTTTTCTCAATGACTTCACGCAGCCTGTTTATTTCTTCTTCGGTCAGGTTGCGCATTCTGGTATTAGGGTCAATCCCGGTCTCCTCCAGGATCTTCTGGGCGGTTGACCTGCCTATTCCGTATATATAGGTCAGGGCTATTTCCACCCGTTTATCCCGAGGCAGGTCGGCTCCTGCAATACGTGCCATTCTTTTATTAACACCTCCTAATAATGATGAAAGCTTATTAATAATTGTAAGAATCCAGAATCCAGAAGTCAGAATCCAGAATAAAACCTTTCCTGGGCTGCTATTATCATCTGTTTTCTCATTTCATGACTGCACTGGTAAAATTCAAAGTTAACATTAGACTGAAGAATAAAGTAGAAGCCGGGGAATCAAGCATGCATACATATGCATGCAAATCCATTCTGGATTCTGGATTCTGACTTCTGTATTCTTCTCAGGGGAGCTATCCCTGCTTTTGCTTGTGCTTGGGATTCTCGCAAATAACCATAACCACGCCTTCACGGCGGATAATCTTGCATTTTTCACACATAGGTTTTACTGACGGGCGTACCTTCATTTTCAACCCCCCTTAAAAAAACCCCTGATATTTTATCACGGTCTGTGACCACAACGTACCGGTTTTTTCATGTGCTTACTTATATCGATATACTATTCTGCCGCGACTCAGGTCATAAGGGGATAGTTCCACCATAACCCGGTCCCCTGCCAAAATACGAATAAAATTCATACGAATTTTACCCGAAACATGGGCCAGTACCTTATGCCCGTTCTGGAGTTCCACGCGAAACATGGCATTGGGCAGAGGCTCGATAACAGTACCCTCAACTTCTATAACATCCTGTTTTGACATTAGTTTCGCTCCAACCTCCTCACAACAAGGTTTTTTAAGTATAGTTGGTGATTATCTCTTTTAGTGCCTTCCGGACGTCTAAGTCGGTAATTTTTAGTCCAGCCTTCAATTTTTGTGTGAACTCAGACGAAATCCCCGGACAGGGCCTCAGGTGCTTTTTGTTCTTGCGCTTGGGATTTGCAACCTTTCGTATCTCACCGTCTACAACATACACCTTGTTATCCAAGGTTTCCTCCAGTACCAGGTAAAATTTGCCCCTGTCACGACCCGCAGTAGAGACCACCAACTGTCCCGTCTCCAGGCTAATTTCCATACCCGCCACCTCCGCCTCCCATTATAACCGGGTGAGTATTTCCGGCTTATCTTCGGTGATGGCAACGGTATGTTCAAAATGAGCCGATTTTTTCATGTCTTTGGTTACAACAGTCCAGTTGTCCGGGAGGGTGGCAACCTCATGGGTACCCATATTTACCATAGGCTCTATGGCCAGCGTCATCCCGGCCTGCAGCCTGGGCCCCCTGCCAGCCCGCCCGAAATTGGGAACCTGTGGCTCCTCGTGCATGCTCCGGCCTATTCCGTGACCGACATAATCCCGTACCACCGAAAAACCGTTGTTTTCCACATGCTTTTGCACGGCGTGGGAGATATCCGAAAGCCTGTTTCCTTCAACAGCCTGCGTAATGCCAACGTAAAGAGACTCCTCCGTTACCTTGAGCAGGAGACCGGTATCGTCATCTACTTCTCCTACCGGAACCGTAACGGCACTGTCCCCAAAAAAACCATTTATTTCCGCCCCTACATCGATACTAATAATATCACCATTTTCCAATACCCTTAAACTGGGAATCCCGTGAACCACCTGTTCGTTGGGAGATGCGCAGATGGTTGACGGAAATCCATACAACCCCTTGAATGCAGGCCTGGCCCCCCTGGCAATTATAAAACTCTCGGCCAGGCGGTCAAGCTCTGCGGTAGTAACACCGGGTTTTACCGCCGAGTCAACTTCCTTGAGAGCCCCGGCCACCACCCGTCCGGCATCTCTCATGTAGGCTAATTCCTTATCAGTTTTCAAGGTTATCATGGCCCATACCCCTTACTTTATAAATCCCTGGTAGCTGCGCATCAGCATATGAGATTCCATCTGCTTCATCGTATCAAGCGCGACACCAACCACAATAAGTAAGGATGTTCCTCCGAAATAGATGTTCGGGATTTTGGTTGCTATCAGCACAAAGTTCGGCAATATGGCGATGATGGCCAGAAATACCGCCCCCGCCAGAGTTACCCGCGCCATTACCTTGCTGATGTACTCCGCCGTCGGCCTGCCGGCCCTTATTCCTGGTATAAAGCCACCGTGTTTCTTTATATTGTCCGCCATGTCCACAGGGTTCATGATCACTGCGGTATAGAAATAGGTAAACCCTATGATCAGCAGTGCATAGAAAAGTGTATGCAGGAATGTGCCCCAACTGAAAACAGAGAGATACCACTCCGCTACACTGTTACCCACAAACCACCGGGCAATCTGCTCCGGAAACATCATTATGGATGATGCGAAAATCACCGGTATAACACCGGCCTGATTGACTCTCAAAGGAAGGTGGGTAGTCTGGCCGCCGTATACCCTCCGCCCAACCACACGCTTTGCGTACTGCACCGGAATCCGGCGCTGTCCTTCCTGAACCGCAACTATGCCGGCGGTTACAATTGCAGCTATAACCAGCAGCAGCAGCAGGCTTAAGAAGTTAATGGTGCCGGTCTTAAGGTATTCCGCCAGACTGCCAAGGGCTGCCGGAAGGCTTGAAACAATACCTGCAAATATCAGCAGTGATATACCGTTTCCTATGCCCTTCTCGGTAATTTGTTCACCCAGCCACATCAGAAGCGCCGTCCCGGCTGTAAGTGTTATGGCCACCAGCAGATAAGTATACACACTGGGATTCCCCATGGCCTGCCTGAGAGCCGCAGTGGTGCCCAGGGCCTGCAGAAAAGCCAGGACCACTGTAAGGTATCTGGTATACTGGGTGATCCTTTTGCGACCTTCTTCCCCTTCTTTGGCCAACCTTTCCAGATGGGGTATAACCACTGTCAGCAACTGCATTATGATGGAGGCGTTGATGTACGGGGTTATACTCATGGCAAACACTGAGAAGTTCTTGAAAGCTCCCCCCGAAATGACGTCAAAAAAGCCGAACAGCGTATTGCTGGCCACCAGGTCTGCGAAAATCTTGGAATCCACACCCGGCACCGGTATATGTGCGCCCAGCCTGAATACAAATAGCATAGCCAGTGTAAACAGCAATTTTCTTCTCAGTTCTTCAATTTGCCAGGCGGCTTTCAGGGTATTGATCAATTAAATCACCTCAGCTTTACCGCCTGAGGCCTCAATCTTCTCAGCGGCAGATTTACTGAAGGCATGGGCTTTCACGGTGAGAGCTTTTTCCAGGTTGCCGCCGCCCAGTATTTTTACACCGTCACCTGTTTTTTTGATTAATTTGCTTTCCAGAAGGGTTTCGGGAGTCACCACTGTCCCGGCCTCAAATCTATTGAGGCAATCCAGGTTTATCGTGACAACATATTTTTTGAAAGGCGCATTGGTAAAGCCCCGCTTTGGCATACGCCTTTGCAAGGGCATCTGTCCGCCTTCAAAACCGGGCCGCACACCCCCGCCGGAACGGGCATTCTGTCCTTTATGGCCTTTGCCTGCGGTTTTACCGTTGCCGGTGCCGATACCCTGCCCCTTGCGGGTAGGCTTTTTGCGGGAACCGGGGTTCGGTCGTAAATCGCTTAACTGGACCAAGAAATTGCACCTCCTCAGACCTCTTCCACCTTAACCAGGTGAGAGACCTTTTTTATCATGCCCATGATAATTGGGCTTTCTTCCCTAACAACTGAGCTGTTGGTCTTTCCAAGACCCAGAGCCTTCACGGTGCCCCTCTGGTCCTGGGGCCTTCCGATAATGCTTCTAACCAGAGTAATCTTTAATGTTGCCAAGTTTTTTTCACTCCTAACGTATGAGAGGTGGGAGGCTTCTCATATCTCGCTTCTCAGCCTAGCAGCTCTTCCACCGTCTTACCTCTCAGACGGGCCACATGCTGTGGGGTCTTGAGGCTTTCAAGGGCAGTCATGGTGGCGTGAACCATATTGTTGGCGTTATTTGATCCCAGGGATTTGGTTAGAATATCCCTTACCCCGGATAGCTCCAGGATAGCCCTTACCGGACCTCCGGCTATAACACCGGTACCGGGAGCAGCCGGTTTTAAAAGTACCTTGCCGGCCCCGAAAATTCCCAAAACTTCATGGGGAATGGTGGTTCCGGAAAGGGGAACCTCAATCATATTTTTCTTGGCGTCCTCTATTCCTTTGCGGATAGCCTCAGGGACTTCCCCGGCCTTTCCCAGTCCCGATCCGACATGACCGTTACCGTCACCTACAACAACTAGGGCTGAGAAACTAAATCTCCGACCCCCTTTTACTACTTTGGCCACCCGGTTAATGTATACGACCTTTTCGGATAATTCCAGCTTGCCTGCATCAATCCTGGACACCTGTTTCCCTCCTTATTTGCGGGGCGCACCCGCTTAAAATTGCAGGCCGCCTTCCCTGGCTGCCTCTGCCAGGGCCTTTACCCGCCCGTGATAAAGGTATCCGGCCCTATCAAAAACCACATTTGATATTCCTTTTTCAAGGGCCGCCTTCGCAATAAGTCCGCCCACCGCCACTGCGGCCTGCCTATTTCCGCCGTTGGCCAGTTTGCCTTTCAACTCCTGTGAGAGGGTGGATACCGTGACCAAAGTCACTCCCCTTTGGTCATCTATCAGTTGGGCGTAAATGTTGCTAAGGCTGCGATAAACATTCAAGCGGGGCCGTTGGGCAGTGCCGCTTATCTTGTTGCGAACCCGCTGCTGCCGTTTGGCCCGGACTTTTTTGCGGTCGGGTTTATTAATCACCGTATCTCAACTCCTTCGCCCTTACTTCTTGCCTTTACCGCCAGTCTTACCCGCCTTGCGGCGAATGCGCTCATTTTCATACTTGATCCCTTTGCCCTTGTATGGTTCCGGCTCCCTTACCGCCCTTACATTGGCGGCAAAGGCCCCCACTTTTTCCTTATCCATACCCTTGACGATAATCCGGGTGGGTGTAGGAACCTCTACGTCAATTCCCTCCGGGGGATCCATTTCTACCGGATGGGAGTAACCTACCGCCAGCACCAGCTTATTTCCCTGTTTGGAAGCCTTGTAGCCAACACCCACCAGTTCCATCGTTTTCTGAAATCCCGTGGTAACTCCCACTACCATATTGTTTACCAGAGTACGGGATAAACCGTGCAGAGCCCTGTCGGTGGGATTGTCTGTGGGCCTTTCCACCAGTATCCTGCCATCCTCTACCCTGATCATCATGCTGCTGTGCAATTTCCTCTGGAGGGTTCCCTTGGGTCCCTTAACCGCCACTGCATTTCCGTCTATATTAATCTCCACTCCCTGGGGCAGCGGTATAGGTTGTTTACCAATCCTTGACATTATCACACCTCCTGCGCCAAAAAGAAACTACCAGACGTAGCAAACCACTTCTCCGCCCAGTCCCAGTTTCCTGGCTTTTTTATCAGTCATGATTCCCTGCGACGTGGACAATATAGCTATTCCCAGCCCACCCAGCACTTTGGGAACCGAATCCTTACGGGCGTATACCTTCAATCCGGGCTTGCTGATCTTTTTCAGCCCGGTAATCACCCTCTCCTTGTTGCCGCCGTACTTCATATAAACCCTTACCACACCTTGTTTGCCATCCGCAATATATTCGCAGTCCTTTACAAATCCCTCTTCCTTAAGAATATCGCCAATGGCTTTTTTCATTTTGGAAGCCGGGGCCTCGACCTTGTCGTGATAAACAACATTAGCATTGCGTATGCGAGTCAAGAAGTCGGCGATGGGGTCAGTCATTACCATGCGTTACTACCTCCTTCCAGATTACCAGCTGGCCTTGCGGATACCGGGAATTTCACCGCGATAGGAAAGCTCCCGAAAACATATACGGCAAATTCCGAATTTCCTCATATAGGCGTGGGGACGGCCACACAGCTTGCATCTGTTGTATGATCTTACTTTAAATTTAGGTTCAAGCGCATTTTTATTGACAATGGACTTCTTTGCCATTTTCTCCCTCCTTTTCGGGACAGTCCTGATTTTTTACCCATAATGGGCCTTAAGCAGCCCTGAAAGGCATACCCATAAGTCTGAGCAACTCCCTGGCCTCTTCATCAGTACGGGCGGTGGTCACAAATATAATGTCCATTCCCCGGACCTTGTCAATTTTATCATATTCAATTTCCGGGAATATCAGTTGCTCTTTAACCCCCATGCTGTAGTTGCCACGGCCGTCGAAGGATTTGGGGGATACTCCCCTAAAGTCTCTAACTCTGGGCAGTGCAATATTAAAAAGTTTATCTACGAAGTGATACATCCTGTCGCCCCTTAAGGTCACTTTGCAGCCAATTTTCATCCCCTGACGCAGTTTGAAGGCGGCTATGGATTTTTTAGCCTTTGTGACCACGGGGCGCTGCCCGGTTATGGTGGTAACATCGCTTACAGCCGCGTCCAGCGCCTTGCTGTTTTGAATGGCCTCACCAACCCCAACGTTGATTATCACTTTTTCCAGTTTAGGCACTTCCATGATGTTTTTATAGCCGAATTTCTCCATCATGTTCTTAATTACTTCTGTTTTGTACTTTTCCTTCAGTCTTGACACCTAACATTCCCTCCTTTCCGGCGGGGTTAACCCAGCACTTCCCCGCACTTCTTGCATACCCGCACCCTTTCCCCGTCTCCCAGGGTTTTCTTGTTTATCCGGGTAGGAGAACTGCATTTGGCGCAGAAAAGCATAACGTTTGAGCTTTGTATGGGAGCCGGCTTTTCGATAATACCGCCCTGCGGCATTTTTTGAGTCGGCTTGGAATGACGTTTCACAATATTTATACCGTCTATAATGACTCGGCCTTTTTCGGGGTCGACGTTGATAATCTTGCCCTTTTTGCCTCTGTCCTTACCCGTGGTCACCAGGACGGTATCTCCCTTGCGCACGTGAACCTTCGGCATGTCTACACCTCCTATGTCAGCCCTTTAAAGAACTTCCGGGGCCAGAGAGATTATCTTCATATAGTCCCTGTCGCGCAGTTCCCGGGCCACTGGCCCGAAAATACGGGTGCCCTTGGGACTTCTGTCATCCTTGATGATAACCGCTGCATTTTCGTCAAACTTTATATATGACCCGTCAGGACGCCTTACTTCCTTTGTGGTTCTGACCACCACGCACTTGACCACATCGCCTTTCTTAACAACGCCGCCTGGCGTGGCTTCCTTTACGGCGCATACGACCACGTCACCAACGCCTGCGTAGCGCCTGAGTGACCCGCCCATGACCCTGATGCACATCAGTTTGCGGGCCCCTGTATTATCGGCAACGTTAAGCATGGTTTGTACCTGAATCATGTTTCAAAACCTCCCTTTAACCGCTGCGCCTTAAATCTGCTGCGCCCGCTCCAGCACTTCCACCACCCGCCACCTTTTATCCTTGGACAGGGGCCTGGTCTCCATGATTTTTACCTTATCGCCGATATGGCATGTATTCTCTTCATCATGGGCCTTGAATTTCTTGGTCTGCCTGAAGGTACGCTGGTACAGGCGATGTCTCACCAGAGTCTCGACGGTCACCACCACGGTCTTATCCATTTTATTGCTGACCACGTAGCCGGTACGGGTCTTGCGTATATTTCGGCCTTCCACCTCTTGCTACCCCCTTTGCGGTTGTCCTATGCCTGGTAAATTCCCAGTTCTCTCTGACGAATGACGGTCTTTACCCTGGCAATATCCTTTTTTACCTCCCTGATTCTCATAGGGTTATCCAGCTGGCCCGTGGCAAGCTGAAATTTCAGCCTGAAGAGTTCGTCCTTTGAGTCATCCAGAGATTTTTTCAATTCTTCAGGAGACATCTCCTTTGCTTCCTTAACCTTCACCGGCCTCACCTACTTCCCCGCGTCTTATGAACTTTGTCCTGATGGGTAACTTATGAGACGCCAGACGCAACGCTTCCTTGGCCACCTCTTCGGTCACACCGGCCAACTCGAACATAATCCTGCCCGGCTTCACTACGGCCACCCAGTACTCGGGAGAGCCTTTACCGCTTCCCATACGGGTCTCTGCAGGTTTCTGGGTGATGGGTTTGTCGGGGAAGATCCTGATCCAGACCTTGCCACCCCGCTTGATATAACGGGTCATGGCTATCCTGGCGGCTTCAATCTGCCTGCTTGTTATCCACGCCGCTTCAAGCGCCTGCAATGCGAAATCGCCGAAATTTACCTCCGTGCCTCCCTTTGCCTTTCCAGCAAGGCCAGGACGGTGCTGTTTACGATATTTTACCCTTTTAGGTATTAACAAAGCCTATTCGCCTCCTTGTCCGGCAGCGGGTTTGGCTTCCGGCAATACTTCTCCTTTGTACATCCAAACTTTCACACCGATTTTTCCGTACGTTGTATTGGCCTCGGCAAACCCGTAATCAATATCCGCCCTCAGGGTGTGCAGGGGAACTTTGCCCTCACTGTACCATTCGGTACGGGCAATTTCAGCCCCGCCCAGCCTTCCGGCACAAGCCACCTTTATTCCCTTGGACCCCATCTTCATGCTGCGGGAAACAACCTGTTTCATAGCCCTGCGGAAAGCAATCCTTTTTTCAATCTGGGCCGCAACATTCTCTGCCACCAGTTGTGCGTCTATTTCAGGAACCTTTATTTCCGCAATGTTAACATGAACCTGTTTCCCCGTGATCTTTTCCAAAGACCTGCGCATGTTTTCAACCTCTGTACCGCCGCGCCCAATTACTATGCCGGGCTTTGCAGCGTGAATGGTTACCTTTACCCGGTTGGCCGCCCTCTCTATCTGTATCCGGGAAATGCCGGCCGCAAACAATTTTGCTTTAACAAATTTGCGTAATTTAACGTCCTCATGAAGAAGGGGGGCAAAATCCTTTTTATTGGCGTACCACTTGCCTTCCCAATCCTTAATGATGCCTATACGCAAACCCTTTGGATTAACCTTCTGGCCCACACTAGCCCTCCTTTATTTAACAGGTTTCTCCTTAACCACAACAGTTATATGACTTGTGCGCCTGCGCATTGTATCCGCCCGGCCCATAGCTCTGGGCTGAAAACGTTTTATAATGGGCCCCTGATCCACAAAGCACTCGGCAACGTAAAGGTTATCTTTGTTCATTTCGTAGTTATGCTCGGCATTTGCTGCGGCCGACTGCACCACTTTGGAAATAGGCGCCGAAGCTCTTCTGGGAGTATATTTCAGAATTGCCAGAGCTTCCCGTATATCCTTGCCTCGAATAAGGTCCACCACCTCACGGACCTTTCTCGGGGAAATGCGGATGTATTTGGCAATAGCCCTTGCCTCTGAGTTGGTAGCTGCCACTGGTATACCTCCTCATATAGTGCTTACTTCAATGATGACGACCTTTCGGTATGATGCCCGTGTCCTCTGAACATCCTGGTAGGCGCAAATTCTCCCAGTTTATGGCCCACCATGTCTTCGGTAACATATACCGGTATGTGTTTCCGACCGTCATGAACGGCCAGTGTATGGCCAATCATCTGGGGGAATATGGTTGAGCGGCGGGACCATGTCTTGATTACCCGCTTGTCTCCTTTGTCGTTCATGGCTTCGATTCTTTCAATCAGTTTTTCATCGCAGTACGGCCCTTTTTTCAGGGAACGGCCCATGTGCTAGCCTCCTTCCTTGCTACTTGGTTCTCCGTTTGACAATCAGGCGGTCGCTGGGCTTCTTTTTCCTGGTACGGGCGCCCAGAGCCGGTTTGCCCCACGGAGTTACAGGATTGCGGCCTATGGGTGAACGGCCTTCACCACCACCGTGCGGGTGGTCCACAGGGTTCATAACCACACCCCGTACTGTCGGCCTTTTGCCAGCCCAACGGTTCCGGCCGGCCTTACCCACCGTTATATTTTCATGATCTACATTACCTACCTGGCCAATGGTGGCCCTGCACTCCTGGAGCAGAAGCCTCATTTCTCCCGAAGGCATGCGAATATGAGCGTATTTACCTTCCTTGGCCATAAGCTGCGCCGAGGCTCCTGCCGACCTGACCAGTTGAGCGCCGCCCTTGGGATAGAGTTCGAGGTTATGAATCACTGTGCCCAGAGGGATGTTTTTAAGAGGCAGGCAATTCCCCACCTTGATATCCACACCCGGGCCGGAAACCACTGTCATCCCAACTTCCAGCCCCACCGGAGCCACAATATACCTTTTCTCACCGTCCTGATAGTTTAACAGCGCAATCCTGGCCGATCTGTTCGGATCGTACTCAATAGTCGCCACCTTGGCCGGAATGCCGTCCTTATTCCTTTTAAAATCTATCAAACGGTACTGTTTCTTGTGCCCACCGCCACGGTGCCTTACAGTTACTCTCCCCTTGTTGTTACGGCCGGATTGTCTTTTCAATGGTTCCAGAAGTGATTTTTCCGGCTTATCTGTGGTAACTTCATCAAAGGTAGAGACAGTTACAAACCTGCGACCAGGCGATGTGGGCTTGAATTTTTTTACTGCCACCTGGTTTACCTCCTATTTCGGAAGTCGGAGGCCGGATGTCGGATGTCGGAATTTTGGGGTGCCTTTATTCTGACTTCTGACTTCTGACTTCTGACTTCTTACTTATTTATACTCCTTCAAAAATCTCGATCTTGCCCTCTTTAAGGGTAACAATGGCCTTCTTATAAGCAGAGGTGCGGCCAATCCTGCCCCTTACCCTTTTCACTTTGCCCTTGTAGCGCAGGGTGTGAACTTTGTCAACCTTAACCTTGAAAAGCTCCTCAACCGCCCTTTTAATCTCTATCTTGTTGGAGTTTAAGTCCACTATGAAAGTGTACTTGTTCTCACCCACCAGATCCATGGACTTTTCGGTAATCAACGGCTTTTTAAGGATGTCTCTGGGATTCTTAATCACTATGCCAGCACCTCCTCTACCCGGTTCACAGCATCCCTGGTGATAACCAGGGTCTGGTGAGCCAAAAGATCATAAACATTGAGATGACTGGCCGAGGTGGGTTTTACCCCCGGAATATTCCGGGCCGACCTGATAATATTGTCATTCTTATCCGCCGTTACCACCAGAGCCTTGTTGCTTATCTTGAGATTATTCAATATCCTGACCATTTCCTTTGTTTTGGGCTGCTCCAGTTGAAGCAGATCTAAAACCACAATATTGCCGCTTTCAACCTTGGAAGAAAGGGCTGATTTCATAGCCAGGCGCCTTACCTTCTTGGGAAGCTTAATGCTGTAATCTCTCGGATGCGGACCGAAAACGATACCGCCGCCCTTCCAGATTGGAGAACGTGTGCTTCCGTGCCTGGCCCTGCCGGTTCCTTTCTGCCGCCACGGCTTACGGCCCCCGCCTCGAACCTCGGCGCGGGTTTTGGTGTCATGGGTACCCTGTCTCTGATTAGCCAGGTAGGCCACCACGGCATCGTGCAGCACGGATTGGTGAACAGCAACGCCAAATACGTTGTCAGTAAGTTCTACTTCCCCCACCTGTTCCCCGTTGATGTTATATAACGCAACCTTCGGCATTTTTTGTATCCTCCTTTCTGCACGCCCGCTATTTACCGACCTTGACACTGTCTTTAATCATAATCAGCCCTCCGCGGGGCCCCGGAATAGCGCCCTTTATGGCCAGAAGGTTACGGTCGGCGTCAACCCTTACCACTTCCAGGTTTTGCACTGTAACCCGGGCGGCGCCCAAATGACCGGGAAGCTTACGCCCTTTATACACTCTGGCCGGGCCTTTGGCGCCAAGGGAACCGGGACGGCGGTGGTATTTGGATCCGTGAGCCATGGGTCCCCGGTGAAAGTTATGTCTCTTAATGGCGCCGGCAAAGCCTTTGCCCTTGGAGGTTCCCACTACGTCAACCTTTTCCCCTGCACTGAACAGATCCGCCTTAATCTCCTGGCCCACCTGGTAACTGTCCCAATCATCAATCCTGAGTTCTTTAAGAAATCTCAGGGGCCTTACCCCTGCCTTGCTAAAATGGCCTTTGGCAGGTTTGTTAAACAGCCTCTCCCGCTTTTCCCCGAAGCCAACCTGGATTGCTCCGTAGCCATCCCTTTCCACAGTCTTTTTCAGAACCACGAAGCAGGGGCCGGTTTCAACAACGGTGACGGGCACTGCCAGACCTTCTTTGGTAAACACCTGGGTCATTCCCACTTTTTTCCCCAGTATTGCCTTTTTCACTTTTCTTAGCACCTCCAGTGCCGGCAGAAAACAAGAGGTTCACCTTCTCGATGTTCGATGAACTTAGTTTCCGCGCAAGCCTCAAATTAAAGCTTTATTTCTATATCCACGCCAGCCGGCAAATCCAAGCGCATCAACGCATCCACAGTTTTTGGGGTGGGCTCGAGAATATCGATCAGGCGTTTATGCGTCCTCATTTCGAACTGTTCACGGGAATCCTTGTTCACATGAGGCGAACGAAGGATGGTAAATATATTCTTCTCTGTGGGCAGCGGAATGGGTCCTGCCACCGAGGCTCCTGTCCTTTTTGCCGTGTCCACAATTTTTTGCGCCGACTGATCCAGCATGTGATGGTCGTAGGCCTTCAGCCGGATACGAATTTTTTGTCTTTTCAACGGGCAGACCTCCTTTCGCCGGGCGAGCTCACATTTTCTAAGCTAAAAATATGCCCCTTCCGGTGATTATAAATACTACTCTATGACGGAGGTGACCACCCCGGCGCCCACGGTACGGCCGCCTTCACGGATGGCGAAGCGCAGTCCCTCTTCAATGGCGATGGGGGTAATCAGCTTGATAGTGATGCGAATGTTGTCTCCCGGCATGACCATTTCCACTCCCTCCGGAAGCTGGGCAACCCCGGTCACATCGGTGGTCCTGAAGTAAAACTGAGGCCGGTAACCGTTGAAAAACGGTGTGTGCCTTCCGCCCTCTTCCTTGGACAGCACGTAAACCTCGGCGTTAAAGTTGGTATGCGGCTTAATGCTTCCGGGCTTGGCCAGAACCTGGCCCCGCTCTATCTCTTTGCGGTCTACCCCCCGCAGCAGGCAGCCTACGTTATCTCCGGCCTCACCGCGGTCCAGAAGCTTCCTGAACATCTCAACCCCGGTTACCACTGTCTTCCTGGGCTTATCCTGCAGCCCCACGATTTCCACTTCTTCTCCAACCTTAACCACTCCCCGCTCGATCCTGCCGGTGGCCACGGTGCCCCGCCCGGTTATGCTGAACACGTCTTCAACGGGCATCAAAAACGGCTTGTCTCTATCCCTCTCCGGGGTCGGCACATAGCTGTCCACCGCGTCCATCAGCTCCCATATGGACTTGCACCACTGGCATTCTCTCTTGCCGCAGCTGCATTCCAGGGCCTTTAGGGCAGAGCCTGTGATAATGGGCGTGTCGTCTCCGGGAAATTCGTACAGGCCCAATAGCTCCCGCACTTCCATGTCCACCAGTTCCAAAAGCTCGGGGTCATCCACCATGTCCGCCTTGTTCAGGTATACCACGATGTACGGAACTCCCACCTGGCGGGCCAGCAGTATGTGCTCACGGGTCTGGGGCATGGGGCCGTCGGCGGCCGATACCACCAGTATTGCTCCGTCCATTTGGGCCGCGCCGGTAATCATGTTCTTTACATAGTCGGCGTGCCCCGGGCAGTCCACATGGGCGTAGTGCCGGCTTTCGGTTTGATATTCCACGTGGGCGGTGTTGATGGTGATACCCCGCTCGCGCTCTTCAGGGGCGTTGTCGATTTCATCGTATTTCTTTATCGTTGCCCCTCCCACGGTGTGCAGCACCACTGTTATCGCTGCCGTAAGTGTTGTCTTGCCATGGTCGACGTGACCGATGGTTCCGATGTTTACGTGCGGTTTGTTACGCTCAAATTTGGCCTTACCCA
>LADN01000022.1 GCA_000961585.1 Peptococcaceae bacterium BRH_c4a
TTTTTAGACACAATAATACACTTTTTAGACAGCGTCCGGCACTTTATAGTCATGTCCTGCAGGAAAATGACATTTGTCGCAATATACACCTTATATACGAAAGTGACGAGGATCCCGGGGACACGATAAAAACAAGGAGGGAAAGCCGAATGAAGGAACCGGATGGGACAAAGAGAGAGTTCCGGCCGGGGCCGGGAAGGTTGAATTTAGCGGAGCGGTTGATGGGTTATGGAGTGCTTGTGCTTCTGACACTTCTTATCTTTGTTTTATACCTGCCCGGCCCAAGTTCAGCCCAGACAGGTTCAACCGGATCCGTTCTTTTATGCAATGAAATTCCCGGATTCAATGTAAGCCCAGGCGCAACATATTTTACCAAAAAAACAAATGTATACTATCATGGAGGTACCGTTCTGCTGGCAGCCCAGTCGGACGGAAGCGGGAATATCAGCGTGGATGATGCTTTGGAAATAACCGTAACACACGAAGACGGAACAACCGCAACGCTATCTTATGTTTTTGCCATTCGCTACCCCCCCTGGATGATTACCAGCCCGCCGATAGATATAACCCATCTCTTCAAAGAAGGATTAAACAGTTTTCACATACGCCTTTATGATATCTACGGCGGAATGGCAGGTTCCACCAGCCTTTGGATTACCTCGGTTTCACTTCCCGTGTCCGGTTCGGATGCGGCAGCCAACATCGCCATGCTCAACCACAACGACCGGGAAGAATCATACATCGCCGACCCCGTGGACGCCGCCACCGGCGCCCACGTCATCAGGCGCAAACTCATGAATGTTAACGGCGCCGTGCCCATCGACTTCAGAGTGCATTACAACTCCCTGCTGCTGAAAGAAGGATCCATGGGCAGGGGCTGGGGCCACGACCACCAGGCCCGGCTGGAAGTCCAGACCAACGGCAACATAGACCTTCGCTGGACCGCCAACAGAGTCAACCACTTCACCCCTGGCAGCGGCCAGTACAAATCCACCGACCTGGCAACCCTCCACGACACCCTAGTCAAAAACACCGACGGAAGCCATACCCTTACCCGAAAGGACCAGAGAGAATATCAATTTAACCCGGCCGGACAACTGACAGAACAAAAGAACGGGCACGGCCAGTCCCTGATTATGGCCTATGACGGATCAGGAAGGCTGACCAGAGTTACCGAACCCCTATCCGGCCAGTTCCTGACATTCCAATACAACACCGGAGATTTGCTGGAATCGGTGACCGACAGCATGAACCGCCGGGTGAGCTTCACCTGCGACACCAATGGCAACCTCACAGAGATCACCGACGCAAACGGACAAACCACCACCTACACCTACAACGGCGACGGGAGAGTGCTCACCGCCACCGACGCCGAAGGAAGGCAGCTTTTCAGCAACATCTACGACCAACTGGGCCGGGTCATATCCCAGGACGACGCCGTACCCGGAAACCAGCTTACCCGTTTCATTTACGACGAAACAAGCCAGCCCGGCAAAATAATCACCACCGTCACCGGCCGTGACGGCCAGGCAAAGGTGTTTACCCACGATAGTAAATATCATCTATTGAGCATTAAGGATGAACTGAGTAACACTACCTCATGCGCTTATGACGCTGATGGCAATCGCATAAGTGTTACAGACGCGGCATCCCGAAGCACAGGCTTTATCTATGACACCCGGGGCAATTTAACGACCGTCACCGACCCGGCGGGACACATCACCACAATGACCTACGACCAAAGAAACAACCTTCACACCTTAGAAAACGCCGCCGGAAAGAGGATCACGTACACCTACGACAGCAACAACAACCCCCTGAGCGTCACCGACCCCCTGAGCAATACCACCGGGTACACCTACGACGCCAGCGGACTTTTAACAGGGAAAACCACACCCGGATTGGGAACCACCACCTATACATATACAAACGGACTTCTATACAGAGTTGCAGACCCCGAGGGCAACACCGCCACCTTTGGTTACGACGGGGCCGGCAGGGTAACAGGAATCACCGACGGAGCCGGGAACACTACCAGCATGACGTACGACAGCGCCGGCTGCCTCCTGTCGGTGGCCGATCCTCTGGGGAACACCAGGAGGTATACATATGACAGCCATGGCAACATGCTTAGCGAAACCGACCCCATGGGCAACCTTACCCGTTATGAATATAACGGAAACGGCAAACTTGTAAGCCTGACCGATCCCCTGAACAACCGGACGGCCTGCCGTTATGACGGCGAGGACCGCCTGGTGGGAATAACCGACGCCAGAGGGAACGCCAGTACCATTGCCTGCGACGCCAGAGGCCGGGTAACCGCAGTCACCGACCCGCTGGGGAACGCCACCTCGTACCAGTACGACACAGTGGACAACCTCATAGGCCGGAGAGACGCCATAGGCAACAACATACTCAACATAAGCTATGATTCACTGAACAACCCCCTTGCCGTAACCGACGCCCTGGGCCGGACCGTCAACAGCCAGTACGACATATTAAACCGTCTTACCGCAGTCACCGACCCCCTGGGCCGGGTCACCCGGTTCAACTATGACGACCTGAACCGGCTGGTAAGCACCGCAGACCCCGCCGGAGGGCAGGCCAAGCAGACATTTGACACCGACGGAAACCGTATATCACTGACCGACCCCAACAACAACCAGACCGGATTCACCTTCGACAGAGCCGGCAGGATCACGGTTCACACATCGGCCTCGGGCAGCACCGCCAAATACGGCTACAACGCCCAAAGCCTTATAGCGCAGGTGACCAACGGAAGGGATCAGACCGCCAATTACCAGTACAACCCAGCCGGGCGGCTGACCAGCGTCACCGACCAGGCCGGCACCGTAACCTGCACCTACGACGCCAACGGCAACGTACTGGCCGTTACCGACCCCGGCGGAACCATCACCAGAGAATACGACCCCCTCAACAGAGTGAAGAAATACACCGACGCCAAAGGTAACATTATCCAATATGAATACGACCCCGTGGGCAACCTGACGTCCCTCACCTATCCCGGAGGCAAACAGGCAGGGTACCGATACGACGCCGCCAACCGGCTCACCATGGTCACCGACTGGGCCGGGCGCATCACCTCCTATGAGTACGACCCCAACGGGCGCCTGACCAAGACCACCCGCCCCGACGGCACCGAGCAGACCAACACATACGATGCAGCCGGGCAACTGCTGCAGCAAAAGGACGTTGACTTTACAGGAAACGTAATCGCACAATATGACTATACCTACGACGGTGCGGGCAATGTCACAAAAGAGCAGTCGCCGGTTCCCACCCAGCCCTTTAACCTGCCCGCCGCCGCTATGACATACACCACCGACAACCGCCTGGCTACGTACAACGGCCAGCCGGCGGAATACGACGCCGACGGCAACATGACCAAAGGGCCATTGGGCGGGGTAATGGGGAACTATACCTTTGACTGCCGCAACCGGCTGACCTCAACCGGCAGCGCCAGCTACCAGTACGATGCCGAAAACAACCGGATCAGTGTTGCAAACAGCATAAACGGCGGCAGGACCGACAACGTAATCAATCCCAACGCTTACCTGAGCCAGGTATTGATCAGCACCGACGAAAAGGGCAGCCAGACCTTCTACGTGTACGGGCTGGGCCTCATCGGGCAGGAGGCCGGGGGTGACTACCATACCTGCCACTACGACCGGAGGGGCAGCACCGTAGCCCTGACCGACGCAAGCGGAAAAGTAACCGACCGCTTCCAGTACGAACCATACGGAACGCTGACCCACCGTACAGGGACCACCAGTATCCCGTTCCAGTACAACGGCAGGTTCGGGGTCATGACCGACGCCAACGGACTGTACCACATGCGGGCCAGGTACTACAACCCGGAGATAAAAAGGTTTATAAACCGGGATCTGCTTCTTGGGAGTATAGTAAGCGGTCAGAGCCTTAACCGGTATGCTTATGTCAACGGAAATCCGGTGTCGTACGTGGACCCCTTTGGGCTGAGCCGGGCTGATTCAGACTACATTAACTCCTTTGAATTAGGACCGTTATATATTTCACCTTCTGACGTAGAATCTTATTTTACGAATGAAGACCTAAAGAGGTTTTATGACACACAGATAGAGCCGGTTGTTGATATCGCTTTGGAGTACCCCCCTATCGGGGGAAAAATAAAAGCGGGCGCATCTGCAATAAGAGCGGTTGGAATACTAAAAATGGCTAAGGGGGCGGGTAAAGCTGCCGGACGAGCTTGCTTCACCGAAGACACTCCCGTTTTGACCGGGAATGGTCAAAAACCCATAAAGGACGTAAAAATCGGCGACTACGTATATTCTGAGGACCCCTATACAGGCGAAAAGGGACTGAAGAGGGTAAAGAGAA
The DNA here is from genome assembly GCA_000961585.1 of Peptococcaceae bacterium BRH_c4a. Lineage (GTDB taxonomy): Bacteria > Bacillota > Desulfotomaculia > Desulfotomaculales > Desulfocucumaceae > BRHc4a. The sequence continues at coordinate 4,378 of LADN01000022.1, forward strand.
CCTTCATCCACGACAAGGATGCCTTGGTAATCCTGAATGTTGGTGGCATGAAGATTGAAACAACGCATGAGCATCCTTTCTGGATTGTAGGGAAAGAGTGGGTTGATGCAGGAGATCTCAAAGTGGGAGACAAAGTGCTGCTCTATTCCGGTGAGCAAGTGGAAGTTACCGAAATGGAGAAGAAATCTCTTGCGAAACCAATCAAGGTGTACAATTTTGAAGTCGAAGATTGGCATACGTATTTTGTTTCCAAAGACAATGTGCTGGTTCATAATAAGGCGATGCCATTTGAAGTTCCTACACTCCCAAGTAATGCTAGAGTGCTTGAAAACCCACAAGAAGTGTATAGAAGGTTAGAGCAATATCATGGTATTGATCCGAAAGTCGCCAGCGAACGTTTACACCAAATCAAGGCTAATGCTGTAAGAGGAGCAGATGACAATGTTTTATTTGATATGACGGGGAACGTTTATGACCCTGTAACCCGTGAATGGCTTGGAAGTCTAACAGAAGGTGGAGCAAAGTTCATAAGATAGGGTATATTTATGTTACAAGGAGAATGGTAAGCATGAACGAACTAAAAAGTCTGAAGGATCAATGGTTTAAAGTTTCATTCAGAGTAACCGGAGATGAACTAGAACCTTCTGAAATATCTAAGATACTTGAGATGGAGCCGACCATATCGCACAAAAAGGGAGATGCTAATATGGGTTTGTCTAAGAAAGGAAAGGTTATTAACTATGCTCCTCATAGAACGGGGCTATGGAGCCTTGAATCAGGATTACCAGAAACAAACTCACTTGAAAAACATATACTTTGGTTAGTCGAAAGACTTGATCCAGTGAAGAACAGAATTGGAGAACTAGCAAAGGGTAAATACAAAATAGAATTCTTTTGTGGGTATTTCTTCTCCAATCACACACAGGCTGGTATTGAACTAAGCTCAATAACATTGGAAAGAATCAATGGACTCGGAGCAGATCTTGCGATTTGTATGTACGTTGTATAGAATAGTTGCTAAAGGAATATATTTAGGATCTAACAGTGATGGCTTTAACTACTCACTGCAAAACTCTGATCAAACTGACTGTAAAACTGAGAAGATGAGCGATTGAAGCAGTTAAACCCTTCAGCCGCAACACTTTAGACAATTTGAACATGTGCGACAGGGGACGGTTCCCGCTGTCGCACATACCTTGGCCCTGCCCCACCGCCGATCACCCGGGAACACCGGTGCTGCATGCGGGCAAATTCTCCCCGGTGGAATATGTTTCTCCGGGATCACCGATGCAAACGGACAAACAACCACCTACACCTACAATGGCGACGGGAGAGTGCTAACCGCCACCGACGCCGAACAGAGTGAAAAAATACACCGACGCCGGGGGCAACAGCATCCAGTACGACTACGACCCGGTGGGGAACCTGGTGTCCCTTACCTATCCCGGAGGCAAGCAGGTCAGATACCAATACGACGCCGCCAATAGGTTGATAACGGTCACCGACTGGGCTGGGCGCATCACCTCCTATGATTACGATGCCAACTCCCGTCTATTGAAAACTACCCGCCCCGACGGGACGGTGCAGACAAGTGTTTACGACGCAGCCGGGCAATTGCTGCAGCAAAAAGATATCGACGGAAAAGGAAATGTCATCGTACAATATGACTATACCTACGACGGCGCAGGGAATCCTATGCACCATTGAGTCAGGTTTTATTTAAGACCGACGACCAGGGCAACCAGACATTCTACGTGAACGGGCTGGGCCTTATCGGGCAGGAGGCCGGGGGTGTCTACCATACCTACCACTAAGACCGGAGGGGTAGCACCGTAGCCCTCCGACATAAGCGGCGATGTAACCGACCGTTACCAGTACGAACCATACGGTACGCAGATTCACCGCATCGGGAACACATCCACCCCGTTTCTTTACAACGGTAAATATGGGGTGATGACCGACACAAACGGACTGTGCCAGATGCGGGCCAGGTATTATAACCCGGAGATTAGGAGGTTTATAAACCAGGATCTGCTTCTTGGGAGTATAGTAAACGGCCAGAGCCTTAACCGGTATGCTTATGTCAACGGAAATCCGGTGTCGTACGTAGACCCCTTTGGCCTGAGCCGGGCTGATTCAGACTACATTAACTGCTTTGAATTAGAACCGTTATATATTTCACCTTCTGACGTAGAATCTTATTTTACGAATGAAGACCTAAAGAGGTTTTATGACACACAGATAGAGCCAGTTGTTGATATCGCTTTGGAGTACCCCCCTATCGGGGGAAAAATAAAAGCGGGCGCATCTGCAATAGGAGCGGTTGGAATACTAAAGACGGCTAAGGGGACGGGTAAAGCTGGGTTCAAACTCGGAACGAAAATAGGAGATTTGGGGAAAGTTGTTGGGCACCCCGTGCAGACAATTACGGATTTATCTACTCATGCCTTGAAAAGAGCAGGGGAACGTGGATTAACAAGAGAGCTAATGGAACAAACTGTAAGTGGTGCAAGGCTAGTGTTAGACCAGCCAAGAACGAATACCTATTTATACATGACAAAAGATGCTGTTGTTATTCTTAACAGGAACGGGGAAGTAGTTACAACATATGGAGAAGACTATTTTGACGATGCTATTCAACAGATTGTAAAGGGGTTGGACTGAATCATGTCCAGGCAAATAAATAACAGCGATAGCATTCAATGTCCTTTATTAAAAAAACGAATCGAACTTGGTTTGTGTTTAGACATAAATTATGAAAGGCTGAAATACTTCAACACTGGTATTATTAAAGAAATAGGTAAAACTAACGAGGCGGTAAGTGCCGAGTGTGAAAAATGTCCAAAAAAGCCACTGTAATAATCTCACTGCAAAAACTTGCCATAACTGGCTGTAGAACCAGGCAGTGCCAGGTACCTAAGTTATTAAGTTATTGCCTTACATAATGGCTGCTACGATAACAACCTACAAGCAGCGTTAATCTACCATAAAGAAAGGAGAATGGATATGAATAAAATTATTATATTTAGCAAAACACTTACCAGTACGATGATGGCAATATTACTGCTGCTGTTGGCAGCCATGCCCGCCATTGCCGCCACCTACACCTACGACAACCTCAACCGTCTGATTTCGTCCACATATGACAACGGCCAGAAGATAACCTACACCTACGACGCAGGAGGCAATATGCTGACCGCCGGTGCAACATCGGTGGCCTATCACGTTTATGGGGACGTGCTGCTGAACGGTGCGGGCAAGTCCGGGACTATTGTTAGTATAGCCGGGGGAGAAATAGATTTTACAGGCAATTACGGCGTAACTAAAGACACAGTGCACGGGAAGGTCTACGTAGGCGACTCAGCCGCCGGGCCGGATCGGGTCAGCTATTACTTCGACGTGCCGTACGGGACTTACACCATTACAGCGTCAAGCGCCGGTCAGAAGGCCACCGCTTTGGTTTCAACTGACTCCACCGTCCTTCAGAAGCTGGATTACGGTTCATACTACATACAGGGAGTGGCTGAAATAAGCCTTTCCCCGGCGGCAAC
>LADN01000020.1 GCA_000961585.1 Peptococcaceae bacterium BRH_c4a
AAAAAGCGGTGCAGTCCGAGCTCATGGTAAATCTTTAAGATTGCGGCATAACCGAAATTTCTTCTGTTATCAGTTCCTTGGGCGAGCTGTTCATCCATGTTGATGGTCAGTGTTAGCTTTTTCTTCGTGATATCTTCCTCTGTCATCTTGCGGGCCACTTCTTTGAAATGAACGATGGGATCGTCATATTCCTTTTCCAGTTCATCCAAGTAACCCAGGGACTTGACGGTTCGATCAGTCGACACATTGGTCTCAGGATTTCTGAATTTTTGCGCTATAACAAGATAGGTTCTTCCTGATTCTTTTCGATACGTTTTTTTGAGATACATACAAGAAGCCTCCCATATCTCATAGTTGTAACCATATCTTTATTATAACATATTGTGCCATATTATGCCACACAAATATGACGTAAAACTAAAATAAAAAATCCCCTTGCAGCCTTATACCACAGGGAGATTAGGGTTTGCACTTTTCAATTATGCTGTCAAACTAACGAGTGATTATGCGGTTAGAAGCATAACTGAAAGCCTGACCCCATAATGCTCATAATGCTTTCTAACCAAAGCAGTTGATTCCATAGCATGAGAGAGCTATAATATGGTTAGAATTTTACCATAAGGGGTTGATATCATGCAGATTAAGCCGTCCGCAAGTATCCGGCAGAACTACAATGAGATAGCGGATTTGTGCAGATCTACAGGTGAGCCGGTGTATCTTACCAAAAACGGCGAGGGCGATCTCGTGGTGATGGATATAGGAGCGTTTACCCGCCGTGAAAAAATGCTGAAGCTGCGAGAAGAACTGCTGGCCGTCGAGGAAGACCGTTTGGCCGGACGCGCCGGAACAACGCCGGATGAACTGGACAGCTATCTGGACAGCATCATTGACGAGGTGGAACATGGAAAAGAAGCCTCAGTATAAGGTGATTATTTCCGATTGCGCCCGCCAAATGCTGGCTGTCCATATCCGATTTCTGGCACAGAAAAGTCCCACCGCCGCCCGCAAAATCAAAAACGACCTGATGGACGCCATCCGTTCCCTGCACCAAATGCCGGAGCGTTTCCCCTTTCTGGAGGCCGAGTTTATTCCGCCAAACAAATACCACAAGATGTTCATTGAGAAATGGTATCTTATTTTATACCAAGTTAAGGATCAGACGGTATACGTTGACTACATCATGGATTGCAGGAAGGATTATGGATGGCTGGTACGGTAGATTGTGTAAAACGGTAAAACTGGGGTCAGGCTTTCAAATATGCAAATAAAGTGGTATGCATATACCATGGCCAGAAAACCGCGTATTCAATATTCCGGTGCCTTTTATCACATTGTAGTCCGTGGAAATCAGCGACAGAACATTTTTTTGAAGATGCAGACCGTCTTGAGTATCTTGAGTGAGGGGCTAAGGATTGCCCGGGGGTATTGATAGCAATAGCAAAAAGAACAGGCTATCCGCTGACAGAGATGCAGCCGGTAATTGGCAGAGACATCTCGGTTTTATCAAGAATGTCCACCAATGCAGAAACCAACAAGGGGCGACAAATACTGAAAAGAAGGGAGTCGAACCCTAACGCCCGTGAAGGCGGCGGATTTTGAGTCCCTCAACATCACAGGAAGCATTGGTAATGTATAACGTACTCTAACGGAATCCTCAGAACCCAAAAAGCCTTGTATAATGGGCGTTTGCGGCACTTAAAACCAGGAAAACCACGTCACTCCAAGGCTCTCTCAAAAGAGCGGTTTTGACACAAATTTTGGACGTTGGAGGGATATTGGAGGGATGTTCAGGAGGGATATCCAGACCGTCTGCCGTCATAACGTCGAACGTGTAGTAATCAAAAATCAATACTGTAACAGTCATCCTACCATTGACAAATATTTTTAGGAGCTGATGACTGTGAAAAATCAAGAATATTACGAGCAGCTTTTTGAGCCGCATCCTGATGTCGTTACACTGGATGAATTCAGAGCCATGTTGGGCGGCATCGGAGAGACCACGGCACGAAAAATTTTGCATGGAAATCATATAAAGTATTTTTTTATCCGCAGTGCCTACAGGATACCTAAAGTATGGGTTATTGAGTATGTGCTAAGCGACCATTACGCCCAATACCGGCAAGAGCTAAAAGTACAGGTTTAGCAGTAATTAAAATGAATGAACAAGAGGACATAGGTTTTCGCTTATGTTCTCTTTTCTATGTAAATGAAGCCATGTTTAATGCGTGTATAGATTAGAGTGTTTAGGTATGTCTATATTACGCAGTGTGAAGTAAATTACGACTGAGCAATAATGAGAGAATGTCGGTTTTTACCTGGCATTCTCTTTTTATATAGACGCAGAGATAATTTCTATGTATTTAGAGATTATCTCTTGAAAAATGAGGAAACAAATGGTATTTTTATAAAGGAGAAATGTTGCGAGGTGTAAAATATTGCAAGTTAGCTATAAAAAACTTTGGAAATTATTAATTGATAAAAATATGAAAAAGACAGACTTGCAATTAGCAACTGGAATAAGTGCAGGTTCATTAGCTAAGCTCGGAAAAAATGAAACAGTTTCTATGGATACTTTGATACGCATATGTACAGCACTTTCGTGTGACGTAGGTGATATCATAGAATTTATAAACGAAAATAAGATTGATTAGATAAGAAATTTATGATAAATTTTTATATTTTTCTGGGAGTGGGTCTAGGACCTCGGTTTTGAAAATACTGACAGGATTGCTTTGCTGGCAATGAGCTATATAAAGATAACAGGAGTATCAACAAATAATGAGCATAGAAAAGAAATCAAAGAACAATACATTAAAAGTATTTGAAGCATTTGCTGGAATCGGAGCGCAGGCAACAGCATTCAAAAGATTAAATATTAACTATGAAATTGTTGGAATCAGCGAATGGTTTGTCAACGCAATTATTTGTTATGATGCTATTCACTGTTCCGATAAAGAAATTGAAATACCTGTTTATGAAGAACAATTAGGATACTTAAATCAATTCCAATTTAGCGGTGATTCTATGCACCCAATTAAAAAGATCAAAGCACTTGGGAGGAATGTAATAGAACAACTGTATATAGCAAATAAGAGGAGCAATAATTACGGCTCGATTACGCAACTTTATGGATGGCAAATGCCTGAAACAGATTTGCTTGTATATAGTTTTCCGTGTCAGGACCTGTCTACTGGCGGAAAAGCTTTAGGTATGAAAAAAGGTTCAGGCACCCGTTCGGGTCTGTTATGGGAAATAGAGCGAATTTTACTTGAGCTTAAAGATTTAAACCGGTTACCGGAGTACCTTTTACTTGAAAATGTAAAAAACATACTTGCTGAAGTGAACAAAACTGATTTGAATGCATGGCTTAACTTTTTAACTTCTATAGGATATCAAAATGATGAATTTATGATGTTGGATGCAACTGATTTCGGTGTGCCGCAAGACCGTCAAAGGGCATTTCTAGTAAGCCATCTAGGTTCTAAAACCGATGTTGAAAAGAAAATTATTAAACAGGAAAAAAATTTTGATATTTTAAAATTTTTGAGGACCGATTATGAAAATCCGGTATACAGGCATGAAGCTGATATTGCACAGCTTAACCGAACTCCTTCCCGTGAAGTAATGTGGAAAAAGAATGGCAGAGAAATCAATGACAATACAATAATTCATACTATCACCTGTAATATGGACAGAACCAATACTGCTGCGCTTTTTAGATATATAGGAGCCAAAGGGGATACATACAGACGTCTTACTATCCGTGAAGCTTTCCTGTTAATGGGATTTACTGAGGAAGAATATGAAAAAACCATGTGTCTGGAGTTTAGTTACCGGCAAATGAATAAACTGATTGGAAATTCAATAGTTGTCAATATACTTGTCGAGATCTTCCGTTCACTTTTCAGTGAAAAGTATGGCAAGGAGGATTCTTGTGAATAAAATAATTCTTCCAATAGATACGAAGTCTCTTCACTACAATATAAAAAACGAACAAATCAAGACACACAGCGACAGTGTCAACGCCTCTTAAGCAGGATAGTTCACACCGTAAGGCTTTAGGAAAGATATATCTTTAGCGCCTTGTCCAAAAGAATCAACTCAATTATGTACATAGATGGCGAGGACACTTATGGGTAGAATAATTGAAAAAGATCCGCCGGCAAAATCTTTGATTTTTGGAATCAGGGCAATTGGCTACAGCTTTTCAACTGCTGTAGCAGATATTATAGATAACAGTATTTCAGCCGGCGCAAAACGTATTGACATAATTTCTGACCCCCTTGAGGAATCAACCTATTTTGAATTTATTGATAACGGTTGCGGTATGGATCAACCGGAACTTGAGAATGCAATGCTTTTAGGATCTGACCGTATGGGTAAGCCCGATAGTGATATTGAACTTGGCAGGTACGGTTTGGGATTGAAGTCTGCTTCCCTATCGCAGTGCCGGGAATTTATAGTTGCCAGCAAAAAAGACGGACAGGTTAATGCAATGTCTTTCGATCTTGATTTGATTGAAAAAGACAATAAATGGTATCTGAAGATTCTCGATGGTGAAGAGATAGAAGACTTACCTAATATCGAGGGGTTGCTTCAATACGAAACCGGAACACTTGTTATATGGAAAAAGTTTGATAAACTTGAGAGTCTGGCTAAAAATTTTGAAGATTCTTTTAGGTCTTCTGTTGCTAATTCAAAAAAACACGTCGAATTTGTTTTTCACCGTTTTTATAACAGTATTGATATTTATTTTAATTACAAGCGTATTGAGGAACGCGATCCGTTTCTACGTGCCTCTGTTGGCAGGCAGCAAACAGGATATACTGAAAGACTAAATATTGACGGATGTACAATTGCCATAACTCCATATGCACTTCCATTCTGGAATACGTTGACTGACGAAGAAAAGAGATTGCTCGGTAATCCAAAGAGCATATATGACGATCAGGGTTTTTATCTCTACAGGAACAGGCGATTAATTTTGTGGGGCAGTTGGCTCCGAATGGGTGTTAAAAGCGAACTTAATAAGTTGGCTCGGGTTCAAGTGGATATCCCTTCGGCCTTGGACTCTGTTTGGATGCTTGATGTTAAAAAATCATCAGCTAAAATCCCCGATAAAATTAAAGATGAACTCAGAGCATCAATTAACGATTCTGAACTGAGAAGTAAAAAAACAGTTAAATTCCCAGGTATTAAGGAACAGATAGCAATAAACAAAATATGGGAAAGACGGATTAATGCACATAGCAACACAGTACGTTATGAAATAAACAGAAACAACCCTGTTATTACCGCGCTATATGAAGCAATTGGAGAGAACGAAACCATGCTACTTGAGGCTTTACTTTCACAGTTGGAGTGTTATATACCCAAATTTTCAATTCAGAATGACATTGCTGATTCTATTAAGATTGTAAACAGCGGTGATGACATTGAAGAAGAAAGGCTAATTAATGAGTTAATTAATGTCATTTCCATGGTAAGTCCTGAAGAAAAAGAAAAGAAACTTAATATGTTATTATCTATTGAAGCATATCAAAAATTAGCTAATAAACGCGAAGAAGTAATTAAAGAGGTGCTGGGATGAATGATGAAATTATTAGTTTGATTAATGAACCGCTTATTAAAAAAGCATACAACATACTCGATATTCTGTTGGAAGGATCTAAGCATACACATACGGATACGGTAAAGTATGCTACGTCTGTTGTAAGCGATATGCTTAAAATACCGAGAAACATTCCGGAATTTAAAGAATTGGTTGATATTATCGTTAGCAAGTATGAAAGCAATGTTGGAATCAAGGTTTTTGACCCTGACATTATTGTTGAAGATCCGAATAGCGGTCTGTGGCTAAAGAAAAAGAAAGATGAAATAAGCCACAGTTACTTTTCGCGATACCGGCACTATCTGTTTAACGATGAAGGCTTTAGCGGAACTGTTATTGACAATATTGAGGCAAGCTGTGAAAAAGCACTATCTTACTGCGCTGACCCCGTAAACTTTGCGGATATTGCAAACAGAAAAAAGCGCGGGTTGATAGTCGGTGATGTTCAGTCCGGAAAAACAGCCAACTATCTAGGCCTGATCAGTATGGCATGCGATTACGGATATAAAGTAATTGTTTTACTTGCCGGGCTGACGGATTCCCTCCGTAAACAGACACAGAAGCGTGTTGATACCGGATTTATTGGCGCTTACAGTAATACGATCGGTAACATAATCAAATATGTCGGTGTAGGAATAAGCAATAAAGATCATTATGCTATTCCATTAACAAACTCAGATAACGATTTTGCAAAATTCGTCCAAGAGAATTTAAATGCAACTGCTGGCGACTTTAATAAGCCCGTTGTTCTTGTTATTAAAAAGAATGCTAAAATTCTTGAAAGTGTCGAAAAATGGCTTAGACCCGGGAAGAACAATATCTCCGGTAAAAATGTTCTTATAATAGATGACGAGGCAGACAATGCTTCCGTAAACACTAAAAAGCCAGATCAAGATCCGTCAACGATTAATAAATATATCAGAAAGATATACAACAACTTTCCAATTGCATCATACGTAGGATTCACTGCAACTCCGTTTGCAAATATATTCATTAATCCAGACGATACGGATGAAGCGGATCAAGATCTTTTTCCTGCTGATTTTATCGTTCAATTAAAGGCTCCGGATAATTACTTTGGAGGAGGAAATATTTTTCCGCTTGATGGAAGTGGTTCAAGAGCATTACGGAAACTAGATGAAAATGAGTCGAATTTTCTCCCTGTGAGTCATAAGAAGGATGTTGCGTTTGGCGAATTGCCTGAGAGTTTAAAAGAGGCAATTTTATGTTTTTTGATTAACAATGTTATTCGTACAAAGCGCGGGCAGGTAACAAAGCACCGTTCCATGATGATAAATATCTCCAAATATAACGATCCGCAAGAGAGTATCAGATTCTGTGTTGATAAATATTTGGAAATAATACAAAACATCATAGAGCAAGACAGTTATAAACCGGTACAGGAATTTATCAAGAACGGGGAAATGAAGAAACTGTATTCACTATATACGCATGGTGATGCAACAAAAGTTGATTTTTATAAGGATATTCGGGAAGAAATTTCTTGGGAAGAAATACAGAACGGCCTTGAAAGTGAAATTAAACAGTTTGTTACTGCAATAATAAATAACCGCTATAAAGGTGACATGCGATTTGATTATGAAAATTACGGTAAGAAAGGTGCAAGAGTTATTGCAATAGGCGGATTTGTGCTTTCGCGTGGACTGACGCTTGAAGGCTTAATGGTTAGTTATTATAGCCGAAATGCAGGAGCGTATGATACTTTGCTTCAGATGTGCCGTTGGTTTGGCTATCGACCGAAATACGATGATCTTTGCAGAATATACATATCTCAAACCAATATTGACAGTTTTTTTGCGGTTTTGGATGCTGTCAGAGACTTGAAGGAACAGTTTACTGAAATGGCTTTAAGAAATAAGAAACCCAGAGATTTTGGATTAATGATTAAAGAATCCCCGGAGATATTGGAGACCACTTTGTTAATAACAAGCCGGAATAAAATGCGCAGTACGGATATATTGTCACTCTATTTAAATTACGGCGGTGTGTACACAGATACATCCAAATTATTCAGAAATCCGTCATTAAATATTAAAAACCGTAATGCGTTTGACGCATTTGTACAAACTCATTTTGAAAAAGGAAAAGTTCTTAATCATCAGATAAATACAAATCGCTATATGTTCACCGACGTTGACAAAGAGGATATTGCAGCTCTTCTAAAAAGGGTTGTAATTCCGTATGAAAATAAAAAATTTGATACCGAAAGTTTAAGCGAATATATAGCGGAAAGTGAGCAATTCAAATTCTGGGATGTTGTTGTTGCAACCGGTAAATCAAATCAGAAATATAGAGTTACAAACGGAGTTTTAATTAATGCGGTAGAGCGTAGTTTCCATCTGGGGAAAGGTGAAAACTTTATTAGAATTGGCGGGTCCAATAACCGTATTATTGATCCTGGTATTTTTAATAGCGGACTCGATTTGTCAAAGGATTTTATTGAAGATTTCCTAAAGAGAAAGAAAAATGAAAACCCTGATAAAAACTGTGAAGAACTCACCGCAAAAGACTATTTGAAAATCCGTACTAAACCTCTCCTCGCGATCTATCCTATAGACCTCAAAAATGACAGCAATGAGGACTGCGAAGCAATGAAAGCAGAAAAAACTGTGATTAAGGAGAGTTTTGGCACTGAACTCTTAATCGGCTTTGCTATTGGTTTTCCTGAAAAGGAATCAAAGGCTATTGTACAATACCGTGCGAATAGAGTTAAACTTGATCAGTTAACCAAGGACAATGATGTTGACGAAGACGAGGAGGAACTCGAAGATGATTGATTTTATGAATATGTACTCAGATCTCGAAAAAGATCTTTTAGGAAATCAGAAAAAGCTAATGATTTCATCTTCACTTAGTGTTTATTACGGAATTAACGGCGATGGCAATTTTAGATTGTCTTTTATGTCATCGGTCATTCCTCCAAAGATGGAATCAACTAAGTTGCTGAAAGTGTCGCAGTTTGAGGAAAGTGATGCTGTTTATTGGACATGCTTTGACCTGATGCAGTCCACAGCCAAGCAAGTGTTTTATACTTTTTGCGGAGATATTGTCAGTTCAGTTTACGATATTCAGGATGAGCATAAAGCTCTTATACTGTTAAAAAACCGTTTTCATACATGGAAAAGCATGTTTAAGCGTGACATAAGCAAAATTACCGATGAAATGATCAAAGGACTGCTTGGCGAACTGTATTTTTTGAGGGAATTTATGATTGTAAAATACGGTATTGATGATGCGATTGAAATATGGAGCGGTCCTGACGGAGCAAATAAAGATTTTTCAAAAGGTACTGACTGGTATGAGGTTAAAACAGTATCTGCGAACATGATAAGTGTCAAAATATCGTCGGTAACTCAACTTTCCTCGGCTACTCCGGGTCACTTAGCAATTATCCGGCTTGAATCAATGTCTTCACAATTTGAAGATGGTCAGTCAAGTGTAGGCGAGTTATTCCAATCAGTTTTACGATTGATTGAAGCGGATGAAACCAGAGAGAAATTCTTGGAAAAATTAATTTCATACGGATTTGATCTTTCGGATGATTGCTGTAATGTAAAGTATAAAATTCTGTCTTGTACGCTGTACAAAGTGGACGATGAATTTCCCAGGATACAGGAAACTGATGTTAAATTTCAGGAAATATGCAAATTGAGTTATGAACTTATTATAAATGCCCTTGAGAGATTCAGAGAGGAATAGGCACCATGGAACTGAATGAATACAGAGAATATGTTATTAACCAAATTAAGGCTACCGCTATCGAAGAACAAAGATATCCCTATGAGGTTTTTATTGATTTTGTCGCTGACATTATGGTTAGTGATTATTCTATGTTCTCTGGTATTGAACAGTGCTATTTCTCTCTATCAACAGGCAATAAGTCATTTAAGAGTATGCACATTGATGCAGGTTCTCTAGAGCTTTCAACCAATACTCTTAATTTAATGATTGCCGATTTTAATGACGGTAAGCTTGCGAATATAAACAGCAGTGATGTTAACGCTTCAATCGCATCCATGATAAATTATTTTGAAAACTGTCTTAAAGGATTCTTTGTATCTGCAGAGCAATCAGATCCTGCTGTACAGTTAGCTATTGAAACAAGAAGAAATCTCGAATCTATTTATAAGCTACATCTGTTTATTGCCGGTACCGATCAGCTTAGTAAGAGGGTTAAGAATATAGAACTGAAAGACTTTACATTTAAGGGCAAAACATTTAAAGTCGAGCTTGATATAGTAGACATTGTTAAGATATTTAATGCGCAATTAGCAACTTCGGAAAAGGAAGATATTATAATTGATGTTACTGACTTTAATATTTCCGGTATTCAGTGTATTAGGGCAGACATAAATTCACAAAACTATGAGGCATATCTCGCGGTTGTTCCTGGAAGTTTTTTGTCAGATATTTATAAGAAATACGGTCCGCGGCTTCTTGAAGGAAATGTACGTTCATTTTTGCAGTTGCGTGGCGGAGTAAACAAAGGTATCCGCGGAACCATCCTTAACGAACGCGAAAAATTCTTTACATACAATAACGGAATTTCAACAACTGCCAAAAGCATCGAATTAAAAGAAATACAGGGTAAAGGTTTGTGCATTACCTCTTTTAAAGATTTTCAGATAATAAACGGAGGACAAACAACAGCATCTTTGGCCTCTGCGACGATAAAGGATAATGCACTTTTGGACGGAATATTTGTCCAAATGAAGCTGACAATAGTAAAAAATGAAGATGCTGAATTTATTCGCAACATTTCTCGGTATGCCAACAGCCAAAATAAAGTTACAGCGGCTGACCTTAACTCCAACCATCCTTTCTACAACCGTATTGAAGAATATTCCCGCAAGATTTATGCTCCGGCCGTAAATAATCAAACATATCAAACTATATGGTTTTTTGAACGTTCCAGAGGTCAGTATGATCAGCCCAAGATGAAAATGACAAAGAGTGAACGTGCGACATATGAAAGAATCAACCCCAACAGTCAGAAATTTGATAAGACGGATTTGGCAAAGTACATTAATTCAGATGAAATGAAGCCTTACGATGTTGCGTGGGGTAAAGAAATCAATGCGACTAGATTCCAAGCTGAAATGGAAAAACAGTGGGAGAAGAACGATTCGGTATTTAATGAATCATACTACCGCGACCTTATTGCAAAAGCTATAACCTTTGGAACTATTCGAAAAACAATACTGGGTTTAGAATGGTATAAAGAAAACAAAGGATATTTAATTCAGTTGGTTACTTATTCTTTTGCAAAACTAATATATGAAATTACAAAACTGAAGAAATTTATAAATTACAAGTATATATGGGACAAGCAGGAATTGCCAGATTTTATTATTGAAGATGTTGCCGGTATTGCTAAATTGGCTGCTGAAACATTTTATGATCCAAGCAGAACAAACGGTAATATAGAAACTTACTGTAAGTCCAAGGTATGCTGGGATAATTTAAGTGCTAAAATATACAATCTCTCGGATAAAACTAAAGCATTTTTAAAAGAAGAAGATGAAATAAAGATTGAAAAAATACATGCTAAAAAAGAACAAAAGTTTAATAACAGTCTTAACATTGAAATTCAAGTATTTACATTAGGCTCTGAATATTGGAAAAGATTGATGGAAACTGGCAGTGCACAAAAATTACTTACTCAGATGGATATAAAAGATTTACAGGATGCAATTGCTTACTGCAACGGCGTTAAATCATTGCAACCTTATCAGTTCTCCCGAATTTGGGCAATTAGAACGAAGCTGGGAGAAGCTCAGGTGCCGATATAATCAGAAGCGAGATAATATAAATGGATAACCGTTCTAAAGAAAAGCGAAGTAAAAATATGTCCCATATAAAAAGCAAAGGTACAAAACCGGAGGAAACAGTTTGTAAGTATCTGTTCTCGCAGGGCTTTCGATACAGAAAAAACGTTAAAGATCTTCCCGGTCATCCGGATATAGTTTTGCCTAAATATAAAGTAGCTGTGTTTGTCAACGGGTGTTATTGGCATGGTCATGAAGGCTGTAAATACTTTGTCCTTCCAAAAAGCAACGTTGATTTTTGGTTAAATAAAATTGAGTACAATAAACGGAGAGATAAAGCAAATCACGAAAAGCTTGAACAGCTTGGGTGGAATGTGCTCACTGTTTGGGAATGTGAGATACGGCATGGAGACAAAGAAAAAGCACTATCAAATTTAGTTGACCAGATAAGATCTGTTTAGGATAGAGCATGGTATGAAAGAGAGTGATCAAAATAAGGAAAATGCCGTGCAGTTAAGAAACAGTACGGCTGAGTTTTTAATTTTGCTTTACAGGCCAGCGAAAAAATAGCCCTTTATTCAGTAAATGCCATATATCTAATTGTAGACTCAACTAATGGGAAGCATATATAGCCGTTTGCTTTATTATCCCGATAAAGCAGGCGGCTTTTTTGCGTGAAAGGAGGAATTTCAAGTGTCAAAAGTAATCGCCCTTGCCAACCAGAAAGGCGGCACGGGCAAAACGACCACAACGGTCAATCTGGGGATCGGTCTTGCGATGCAGGGTAAAAAGGTGCTTTTAGTGGATGCGGACGCGCAAGGCTACTTAACAGATTCGTTGGGCTTCCATGAGCCGGACAATCTGCTTGTTTCATTGGCGACCGTTTTAACCAAAAGCATGTTGGAGGAACCGTATGAACCTGATGAGGGGATCCTCGGCCATTCGGAAGGTGTTGACCTCATGCCGGGCAACATTGAGTTGTCGGCCATTGAGGTTTCCCTCGTCAACACCATGAGCCGGGAAACGGTGCTGCGCAGCTACATCAACACCGTCAAAGACAGGTATGATTATGTGCTGATCGACTGCATGCCCTCACTGGGCATGATGACCATCAACGCTCTTGCCGCCGCGGACAGCGTAATTATTCCGGTTCAGGCCCATTATCTGAATAATCCGGTTCAGAATGAGCCATTGTTCCGGAAAGATAGAGCCATTTCTCCGGACAAAAAGAGCCACTGTTCTGTTTAGGGAGCCACTCGATGATTTTCCTTGTAGAATCGAATTATGCACTATCCCCGAGATAGTGTAAATAATTTACAAGGGGGTCATCATATGACCAATTATCGAGAGATCCTGCGGCTTCACAGCCTGGGGGTCAGTGGGCGCAGCATCGCTGCCAGCTGTGCCTGCTCAAGAAACACCGTTTCCAAAGTACTAAAACGGGCGCAGGAACTTAATGTGACATGGCCGTTAAAAGAAGGGATCTCGGATAGTGAGCTGCATCAGATACTCTTTCCGGAGGTCACCCAACCATCATCAAGAAAACGACCTGACTATGACTACATACACAAAGAGATGGCTAAAAGCGGGGTCACACTAAGTCTGCTTTGGAATGAATACTGTGAGACCTGCCGTCTCAGCAAGGAGATTCCGCTCCAGTATTCCCAGTTTTGCTATCACTATCAGCAATACACCCACAAAACCAAAGCAACAATGCATATCCACCGCAAGCCGGGTGAACAGCTAGAAGTTGATTGGGCTGGACAAACAGCTTCCCTGGTGGACAGCGACACCGGTGAAATCATTAATGCCTTCATCTTCGTAGGTGTCCTCTCCAGCAGTCAGTATGCCTATGTTGAGGCATTTTTGTCTCAGAATCAGGAGTGCTGGATAGCAGCTCATGCCAATATGTATAAGTTCTTTGGTGGCGTTACCAGGATTCTAATCCCAGACAATCTTAAGACCGGAGTGGAAAAGTCCTCCTGGGATTCCCCGACCATTAACCGGATTTATCAGGAAATGGCAGAGCACTATGGCACCGCCGTAATTCCTGCCCGGGTCAGAAGACCAAAAGATTATACCGAAGATTTTGTTATCCCGAATACTTCGCTGAAAAGCGCTTATATGCGCTTTCCAATGCCAATTCTTCGGGATAACAGTTTCACCTTAATCCGCAGAGTTTGAGGATCATATCTTCATCGCCTTCCCAAATTGGCAGTTCAGATGTTGCATTTCCTTTACTCGCTGCTTTTTCCAGCGCGTCTTTAATCATCGAAGTATCAGCGTATGCATATATGCTCGTCGTTGTTGAGCTAACATGACCAAGAAAATCTTTTATGTATGAAAGCGGAATGCCAGACTGGTATAGGTGCATGGCTCGGCTATGGCGCTTATGGGGAGCTCCCCATAAGCGCCATAGCTGCGCCAGTTTGTTGTACGCCAACGGCGTCAGCCTGAAAGAGATCCAGGAGTGGTTGGGGCACAGTGATATTTCCACCACCTCGAACATCTACACCCACCTGGATTTCAGC
This sequence comes from Peptococcaceae bacterium BRH_c4a, assembly GCA_000961585.1. Lineage (GTDB taxonomy): Bacteria > Bacillota > Desulfotomaculia > Desulfotomaculales > Desulfocucumaceae > BRHc4a. The sequence continues at coordinate 13,932 of LADN01000020.1, forward strand.
TCCAAGGTCGCTTCGGCCAACGCCATCATCGGCGTATATCCCTCCTGACATCCCTCTAAAGCGGGCGGAATGCCAGGTAAATAGGGAGATGAGAGCACTGCAAATTTGCGCTAGAATGGTTTCATGTGACGGTATGCCGGGCGGCAAACGATAGGTGCCGCCAGAAAAGAAAAAAGCCCTCAAATCCGCTTGTATCGCGGCTTTAAGAGCGATTGTTTCTGGTGCCGATGGCCGGAGTCGAACCGGCATGGAGGTTATCCGCCGCATTTTGAGTGCGGTGCGTCTGCCAATTCCGCCACATCGGCAAGTTTATTTCAATTTCCCTCTCCCTAATCCGACTTTGGAATTTGGAGGGATATGGTGGAGGGATATTAAAAACCATAGAGACTATGAAGTTATCAAGAACCCAGCAACCATGCGGGTTTGGGAGCCGCCGACCGGTCGAAAAGGGGCTTTCGCGCACTGGATTTTGAGTCCGCTGCGTCTGCCAGTTCCGCCACTTCGGCAGGGAGTCGATATAAAGTATAGCAAGAGCCCTATGCTTTGTCAATATGGGTTCTCGGGGAGGGTGTATGTTATAGAGTGGTTGCCACGCTGCCAGCGGCGCCACCGAGAATGAAAATTGGCCACAGCGGGCACAGAGAAGTTTATAACACTTAAGAAAATACAGTTCTCTTTAATTTACCATTTTGCGTAAAAGCGTTTCTGCTGAAAGCAATCTGAATGGGCATGCATATAAGGGCTTTTTATAATTGAAATTTAAACCTTCTTCAACCGACCTGTTTCATACTTCGTGTTTTTTTTCGTTAAGGAAAGTATATACCATATTAAAGTATTAAAGCGCTAAATCGCCAAAGCATTTTTATGTAGCCCAGAGTTTTTCTGGGTCGCTCCGGGGTCACTTGAGGGTCGCTGCATTGTCGCAAATGGGTAGGTGGAGCGATTTAAGTCCGGCCTGCATAACCTCCTTCTGCAACTGTCTCTAGACTCGGTCGCCAACGGAATGCCGACCGCCTCCAACGCCGCATCCATGCGTCGATTCCGGCTTCCGGCTGCGTCCTGCAGCCGACTCGGCATTCCATAGGCTCGGTCGTTAAGAGACAGTAGCAGCCTCCGGTACATTCCGCACGGACTTAAATCACTCCCCCTCACTGCATGTCGCTGTGGGGTCGCTTGAGGGTCGCTTTTAAGGCAGGCTGTCACAATTCTGGATTCTCAAGCGTCCTTCAGGGCGTTTTTTAAATCTCTGTGTTCTCTGTGACCTCTGTGGCTAATAAAGCTTAAAGCTTACCGCTTATCGCTTACCGGCATGCCAGGGTAGGTTCTGACCAATAAGACTGCTGTCAAAGAGGCTTGCGGTCGGGACAAAGGACTCAATGCGGTTCTTGGTGCAGGAGTACCGGTGTAATTGTCGAATTAGTTGAGTGGCTAGTGTGGAAGGGAGGTGGCGGGCTGTGGACGGTGATGATCTGCTGGTGAAGAGAAGCAAAGGCGGGGACCTGGATGCCTTTGATGAGCTGGTCAGGAGATATCAGAGTAAGGTCTATTCGGTGGCTTACCGGTTCATGGGGAACCATGCCGATGCCGGAGATCTGGCCCAGGAGGCATTTATCCGGGTTTTTCAGGCCCTGTCGTCCTTCAGGGGAGATTCCAGCTTTGCCACCTGGATTTATCGCATAGCTTCAAATGTTTGTCTGGATGAGTTAAGAAAGCAGCAGAGGCAGAAAAAGGTGTCACTGGATGAAATGATCTCCCAGAGCGGAGGGAGTACTTTACTGGTGGCGGGCGATCCTTCTCCCCAGGAGCAATTGGAGAGGATTGAGCTGAGGGATCAGATGCAGAGGCAGCTGAATGAGCTTTCCGGGGATCACAGGCTTATTCTGGTGATGAGGGATATACAGGGGCTGTCTTACGAGGAGATTGCCCTGGTGCTGGACTGCAGCGTGGGCACCATTAAGTCCAGGCTGAGCCGGGCCAGGCAGGCTCTGAAGAGGAAGGTTCTTGATAAGATGGAACTATACCAAGATGAAATTCGTCTACCAGGTAGATGAGGAGGGGTAAACATGCATTGCCAGGAAATTCAGGAATTGCTTTCGGCATATATTGACGGCATGCTGGAACCCTCCGTGCAAAATACGGTGGAGAGGCACCTGGAACACTGCTCGGTATGCCGGCAGGAAGCGGAAGATTTAAAAATGATTGTGGGTCTGGTGCAAGACCTGCCTCTGCTGGACCCCCCGGCGGAATTCAGGCAGGGACTGAGGGCCAGGCTGGAAGATATTAAGGGCTTGAATATTGATGCGGCGCAAAGGCCGGCCAGGGGAAGGTGGTACGGAGTGGCGGCGGCGGCCGCCAGCTTACTGCTGGTATTTGGTGTTGCTTACGCCTGGCACCAATTCTCATATAAGACAGGGGCCGGGCAAAGCACCGCTCTCTTGGGGAGCCGGCAAGAGGGGGATTCTCCGCAAGTTAAAAAAGATATGATGGATTCCCGGTCAGAGCTTGCGCCGGACGGTGTGACCCTGTCTGATGAATCGGTGGCCACTTCGCATAGTCTTAGTACCGGTTTGAAACTTAAATCAATATTAATTGAAAGCGGATCCACTCCTTCGGCCAAACAGGAGATGATCATTCGGGAGGCAACCGGGAAAACCGCACCGGATGGAAACGGGGTAGCAGCCAGGGGCGCTGCCACACCAGGCGCCATACAGCCTGTTCCGCCCCAAAAGGCCGTCCTGGATTTGAAGGTTGATGATAAAGGAAACGCCACCCGTGAGGTTTTTGGTATTGCCGGAAGGTACGGTGGTGTGGCCGCCGTTTTGCCGGACACCGGGGGTAAGGAAATACTGTTACGGGTTCCCGGAAGCCAGTTTGAAAAGGTCATTTCAGATGTGGGAAGGGCCGGTAAGATTATCAGGGAGGATTATACAGGGGGCGGGTTAGCCCAATTGCCTCCGGAGGTGGAACAGATCGAGCTGTACGGTAAGGTTGGATCGGAGCAGGAAAAAACCATGGCCCCTGCTTTGTCTGTTCAGGGTGTGCCCGCCCCCCAAGCGGGCAGCAGGGATCAGGACCCATTGAGGCTGGACAGCAATGTTCCCATGGCCACCATCAGGGTGAGGCTGGAATAGTGGGCTTTCGGATGGGGATGGTTTGGTGATAATTTATTTATTAAGTATTTTTATTTTTTGAACAATATGTATTTGACTTGTCATAAGAGCCCAAACAATGTAAAATTATTTGAAACTGTGCCCGGACCGGTCTAGCCGGTCCTTATGCTGACGGACATAAAAACTGTTGCTGTAAGGTTATAATATTTTTAACCAGGAAAGGAGGTCCTACTTGATATGAAGGAGAAGGTGGAAGCAGTTTTAGATAAAGTCCGCCCTGCTTTGATAAGGGACGGAGGAAATGTTGAGCTGGTTGATGTTACTGCTGACGGGACAGTCAAAGTCAAGTTGGTGGGCGCCTGCGGCAGCTGCCCCATGTCGACGTATACTCTGAAAATGGCCATCGAAAAAACCATCAAACAGGAAATACCCGAAATTAAGGAAGTTGTGCAGGTATAATTTCCGACACCGAATACATAGCTGTTATCAGCATTAAAAGAGGAAGCCTTGATTGTTAAGGCTTCCTCTTTTAATGTTGTAATGGAAAGGCTGTTACCATTCTGGATTCTGAATTCTGGATTCCAGCCGCCCACAGGGCGGCTTTACGCTATTGTGATCACCTTTGCCCCTCCGCAGAGGTAGCCGTTAATATCCAGCATGTTGCCCACCCGCCCGACCTTCAGCTTTTCCTTCAATTTGTAGTAGTCCAGGCAGGTGCCGCATGAAATCATGGTGACACCTTTGGCGGACAGGGACTGCAATTGTTCCAGCGCTGGTGATTCTTCACAGGCAGACATTACCCCGCTGTTGAGAAATAGCAGGGCCATGGGGGCAGGGTTCATTTCGTTGAGGGTTACCAGGAGGCTTTTCATTAAAACCTGGCCCAGGTCCGGGGATCCCTGGCCCAAAAGGTTGGAGGTGATCAAATAAACCATTGGGGGCTTTCCTGGCTGTGGATCTGCGACTTCCCGCTCCCTGTTTACATTTCCGGCACGGCCCTTGGTGATGGTGATGCGGTAATCCTGCCCGGATTTTTCTGCGCTGGCTTTATAGCCGGCGTTTTTTGCAAAGAGGGAGATGTTTTCCCGGGCTGTTTCGTTGTCCACCACGGCTGTTACAGTGCCTTCGGCAATAGAGTCCAGGGCCTTTTTCACCTGTATAACAGGTTGGGGACAGGCCAGACCCTTACAATCAAGGTTGAGAGTTTCCGGCATGTTTGTACTCCTTTTTAAATCAGTTTTATCAAATCAGTTTGTCTTTGGGTCACCTGGCCCACGATGTCGGCACGGATGCCTTCCTGCTTCATTTCCTCCAGGGCCTTATGGACCCCGGAGGCAGGAACAGCTATAAAGAGTCCTCCGGAGGTCTGGGGGTCGAAGAGTATTGCCGTTGTTTCCGGTCCCAGCTTTGCGGGTATATTTATTTCTCCCGACAGGAAATCCCTGTTGGCGTAGGCTCCGGCGGGTATCATGCCCATTGCGGCCAGTTCCCTTGTCCCGGGCAGTATAGGTATGCGGTCAACCCATATTTCAAAGGAAACCTTGCTGGCCCTGGCCATTTCGGCGGCATGCCCCAGAAAGCCGAAGCCTGTAATGTCGGTGCAGCTTTTAACGTTATACCTGATCATAACCTCGGCCGCTCTGCGGTTAAGCTGCAGCATGTTGTCCACGGCGGCCCTGACGGTATCCTGTGAAGCAATATCTCCCTTTGCCGCTGTATTTATTATTCCCGTGCCCAGAGGCTTGGTCAGTATCAGCAGATCTCCGGGGGAAGCCCCGGCATTGGTCAGCACCCTTTGGGGGTGCACCAGTCCGGTTACTGCCAGGCCGTATTTGGGAACATCATCCTGAACGGTATGTCCCCCGGCTATGATGGCTCCGGCCTCGGCCACCTTTTGGGCGCCGCCCCTCAGTATTTCCCCAAGCAGCTCCGGCGGCAGGCAACTGGGGAAGCAAACTATGTTCAGGGCCAGGAGGGGTTTACCCCCCATGGCGTAAACATCGCTCAGGGAGTTGGCCGCAGCTATTTGGCCGAAAAGGCAGGGGTCATCAACCACAGGGGTGAAAAAATCCACTGTCTGTATCACGGCCAGCTCATCGTTCAGCCGGTATACGGCGGCATCGTCAGATGTTTCGGTTCCCACAATGAGATTGGGGTCGGTAACCGGGGGCAGTTGTCGCAGAACCTGCGACAGCGCAGCGGGCGCCAGCTTGGAGGCTCACCCCGAAGCTGTGGTCATCTGTGTTAATCTAACTTTCTCCATTTCTACCCTCCCCCCTCTCTGCATGTCGCTTGAGGGTCGCTACGTGGTCGCTAATGGGTAGGTGGAGCGATTTAAGTCCGGCCTACATAACCTCCTGCTGCAACTGTCTCTAAACTCGGTCGCCAACGGAATGCCGACCGCCTCCAACGCCGCATCCATGCGTTGATTCCGGCTTCCGGCTGCGTCCTGCAGCCAGCTCGGCATTCCGTAGGCTTGGTCGTTAAGAGACAGTAGCAGCCTCCGGCACATTCCGCACGGACTTAAATCACTCCCCCTCACTGCATGTCGCTGTGGGGTCACGCTTGCTTTTTCTGGATTCTGGCTTCTGGCTCCTGGATTCCGCCGTCTGCAAGACGGCACCGCCCACAAGGCGGTTATTTTATATTATCACCAATTAGAAAAAAAATTGTCGGCATAAATATTTTTTATCATTTCCACGCCTCCTATAAGGAATTCTTTCTTGTAGGCAATATCCAGCGATTAGTAATGTTTGTCAATTTTTACTCATATATTTTTGCGAGGAGGGGTTTTCATGGCCTGGCAGGACTTTAAAAAAAAGTTCAAAAGACAGATGTCGGATATGCTGGAGATTCCCAGTGAAATTATAATGGATTTGCCCAAGGTTGTCCTGGTTGGCGACCTGCAGGTTTTTATCGAAAATCACAGGGGTATTGTGGAATACTCGGCTGAGAGCGTCCGGGTTAATGTGGGCGATTATGAGGTGGCCGTATACGGGGAGGATTTGCTTCTGCGCAACATACTGCCCGACGAGATTTGCCTGGAAGGGCGCATTAAAAGCATACAGTTTGTCCGCTAACCGTTTTTTTTGCAGGTTCCGGCGTTTGGGCGAGGGACAACCTTTTGGTGAAGCTGTAGGTAATGGGGGGGATGGAGTTGTTTCTCTTTAGGCTTTTATCGTTTATATTTGGGTATGTAAACATACTGATCAGGGGAGAGAGCCTGGAAAAGTTTTTAAACATGGCCGCCAGCAGAGGCATATTTCTGTGGGATATCAAAAGGATAGGACAGAATGAAATTTTAGTAAAGACCAGGCTGAGCGCAGTCAAGCCTTTAAGGCATATAGGCAGAAATAGCAAAACCAGATTTAATTTTAAAGGCCGTGAAGGTTTGCCCTTCATGATCCATAGGATCAGGAAAAGGAAGTCTGTTATTTTCGGGGCGATGTTTTTTTTGTTTGGACTTTACGTGCTCAGCTCTTTTATCTGGTTTATAGACATAAAGGGCAACCACGACCTGTCCAGGGAAGATATATTAAGGATTACGGGTGAGGCCGGACTAAAGGTTGGTTCGGTTAAATTCAGGGTGGACCAGGACAGGGTGGAAAAGCTGATTCGTGAGAGAATGCCGGAGGTTTCCTATGTGGGTGTCGATATAAACGGTACCCGGGCCACCATTGAAATAGCGGAAAAAATAATCATAAAGAAGAAAGAGTCCCAGCCTTCCAACGTAGTTGCCAGAAAGGCCGGACTGATTAAGGAAGTGCTGGTTCTGGTGGGGGACCCTGCAGTAAAGGAGGGAGATACCGTTGTGCCGGGACAGCTTTTAATATCCGGTGTCATTCCTCCTCCGGAAACACTAAACCAGGACCCCCCAGGCATTTCCGGCGGGGAGACGGCCCGGCGGGCGCCGGCATATCCACCGACCTGCGTCCGGGCCAGGGGGGTGGTGAGAGCCCGGGTCTGGTATGAGGGCTACGGAGAAGTTCCTTTGCAGGAGGAAGGATCCCGGGAGACAGGCAGCCTCTTTTCCAGGGTTCGCATTAAAATTGGTGACAAGGAAATAATTTTATCAGGCGCACAGAATATTCCTTTCAATAACTATAGAATTGAAAGCAGCATTAAAAGACCTCCCGTTTGGAGGAATCTTTCAATACCCGTCGAATTTATATCTGAAGAATACCATGAAGTGGAAAAATACAGAATCCAGCGCAGCCGATCCGAAGCCCTGGAACTGGCCCGAAAAAAATCTCTGGAGCTGGCTAGGTCAAACACGAAAAATATAGAGGGCGAATACCATGTTCTGGACGAGAAAACCACCGAGGTTTCTCCAAAGAATCCTGAGAATATTGTAAGGGTGAGGGCCTATATCGAGACTTTGGAAGACATTGGCCTCGAAAAGCCTTTAAAATAGACGAGCTTTAAATCCCATTCTGGATTCTGGCTCCTGGATTCTGGATTCCGACAGAATGAGATAGTCAGTATTAGTCACAACAAATGACACAGGAGGTACTAATTTATTGCAGGAGAATACCGAAGCAAGGGTTGTTCTGGAAGACATCGGTGCGGCAGCCGAAATATTCGGTCGTAATGACGAGCATTTAGCCCTTATTGAACGGGTTCTGGGGGTAAGGGTGGTAGCCCGCGGCGAAGAACTGGTTATACTGGGGGACCCTGATCAGGTTAAACTTGCAGAGGAAGTTTTTGACCAGTTGCAGAATTTTTACCGGGCAGGTAACCGGCTGAGTCTGCACGAAATCAATTATGCGCTGAAATCAGTGAAGGCCGGAATTAAGGACGCCCTTTCCAACCTGACCACCGATATATCCCTGGTTTCAGTCAGGGGTAAACAGATAAAACCTAAAACCATAGGTCAAAAGGTTTACCTGGAGACAATAAAAAGACATGACATAGTTTTTTCCATAGGCCCTGCGGGTACAGGCAAAACCTATCTGGCGGTGGTTATGGCCATACGGGCGCTGCGCAACAAGGAAGTGCATAGGCTTGTGCTTACCAGGCCTGCGGTGGAGGCCGGCGAAAAACTGGGCTTTTTACCAGGAGACCTGCAGGAGAAAGTTGACCCCTATTTAAGACCTCTGTATGACGCCCTTTATGATGTTCTGGGATTGGAGAATACTCAGAAGTATCTGGAAAGGGGCATTATTGAAATTGCTCCCCTGGCCTATATGAGGGGGAGGACTCTGGACGATGCCTTTATTATACTGGACGAGGCGCAGAATACCACCGTTGAGCAGATGAAAATGTTTTTAACCAGGCTGGGTTTTGGTTCCAACGCCATTATCACCGGGGACATTACCCAGATAGATCTTCCCAGGGGGCAGGTTTCGGGCCTTGTTAACGCCCAGAAAGTACTTATGGGAATAAAGGGTATAGCATTCCACTACCTGACGGGGGAGGATATAGTGCGCCACCCTCTGGTTCAGGATATCATAAGGGCATATGATCATAAGGATGAAACCGGTCGGGAAGCCTAATCAGGGGAGTAAAAAAATGCCTTCTTTCGTATCTCTGAGAAAGGAATTACTTAACGGTATCACCTTTCTTATGAAAAAAAGGAAATTTCGCAGGGGCAGCGCTGCGGTGCTGTTCTTTTTGTTGTTGACAGCTTTAATTTCCCTGGACTTTGTTCCGGACAAAGTGAGTCTCCAGCCCGGTCAGGTGTCCAGGGAGAATATTTTTGCCCCCAGGACTGTGGTTTTCGAGGACAGAACCAGGACTGAGATAAATAAAAAGATGGCTGCCGAGGCCATTGAGAAACAGCACGATCGGCGGGAAGAGGTGGAGTCGGCCGTGCTGAAGGATATTGACGTCGTGATTCGGTCCATAGGGGCTTTGCAGCAGGATAGCGCCCTGGGCCAGGGGGATAAGTTGAAAAAGATTGCCGCTGCTATTCCTTTCACACTGCCGGAAGCCACCCTCCAGGCGCTCTCCTCACCCGACGCCAGGTCCCTTGAGTTGTTGAACAATGAAATCAGCTCGGAAGTATTCAGGTATATGAATTCCAAGAATGGGGTTACCGGCGATAACTTGAATGATGTTGTGGAAGGCATCAGTGAAAGGATATCAGCGGCTAAGCTTTCCAAGGACTATACCGATCTGGGCAGGGGTCTGATAAAGCATTACATGCGCCCCAATACCTTTTTGAATGCGGAAAAAACCAGGCTGTTGCAGTCGGCGGCCAGGGAGTCGGTTCCTCCGGTGATGGTCACCATTCGCAAGGAAGAAAAGGTTATCGGCGCCGGGGAAATTGTAACAGCCGAACATCTGCAGAAACTGGAGGCTCTGGGACTCTCCCGGGGAGGGCTGCCCTGGAGGGCCATTACAGGTAATGCCTTGCTGCTGGCTTTGCTTATGGTGGTGGTTCTATTTTACCTGTATCAACAGAACAGGGAGATTTATAAAAATGCCGGGGTGCTTTACCTTCTGGGCATAATAGTGGTGGTGGTGCTGGCCGTGGCCAAAGGAATACTGGCCATTGAGCTGACCAGATCCCCCCAGTTCGGATCACTTCTGGGCTATATGGTTCCTATGGGGGCAGCAGGTATGCTGGTGGCCATACTGATTGATTCCAGGCTGGGGGTGCTGATTGTCAGCCTCATCAGTTTTTTGCTTGCGCTCATGGCGGGTGGGGTCAATTTCGGTTTGGTGGGGCTGGTGGGAGGTGTCACCGGGGTTTACAGCGTAAGCAAGCTGAGCCAGCGGGAGGATTTGGCCAGGGCCGGGTTTTATACCAGTGCCGCCACTGTTACGGCAATAATTATAATGGGTGTTATAAATAACACTTCTCCCGCCCTTGTTATGAGTTCGGCTCTTATTATGGGGATTACCAACGGAATACTTTCTTCTATTTTAACCAACGGGTCTTTGCCCTACCTGGAGAATGCCTTTGGAATAACATCGTCGGTGAGACTGCTGGAACTTTCCCATCCCAGCAGTCCCCTTCTGAAAAAACTTTTAACCGAGGCGCCGGGCACCTATCATCACAGCATTTTGGTGGGCAACCTGGCCGAGTCGGCCGCCGAGGTGGTGGGGGGAGACAGCCTGATGGTCAGGGTGGGCGCCTATTACCACGATATAGGGAAGATTAAAAGGCCTTACTTTTTCATTGAAAATCAACTGTCCAGTGACAATCCCCACGATAAAATTGCTCCCAGCCTGAGCACCCTGATACTGACTTCCCACATAAGGGACGGGCTTGACCTGGCTAGGGAGTTCAAACTGCCCCAGGCCATAACAAATATTGTGGAACAGCATCATGGGTCCAGTCTGGTGACATACTTTTATCATAAAGCCAGGGAAAGTGGCGGAAGCAATATCAATGAGGACGAGTTCAGATATGAGGGACCAAAACCCCAGACTAAAGAGGCCGCCATTGTCATGTTGGCCGATTCGGTGGAGGCGGCGGTGCGGTCCATGCAAAACCGGACCCACGGAAGGGTAGAGGCCCTGGTAAGAAAAATACTGAGGGACAAACTACTGGACGGGCAGTTGGACCAATGCGACCTTACCTTTAAGGATTTGGAAAAGATAGCCGAATCCTTTTTGAGGGTGCTTAGCGGAATTTTCCATTCCCGGGTGGAGTATCCCGACCTTACCAAGGAAATGGAAAGGAGAAAGTCAAAACATGGCGGTTATAATAAGCAATCTACCGGAGGAAGTGCCGTTGGACCATGAACTGGAGGTCCTGGTGGAGAAAGTGGCGCTGGCGGTGCTGAATGCCGAGGGATACCAGAAGGGCGCCGAGGTCAGCCTGGTATTCACCGACGATGAGTATATAAGGGAATTAAACCTGCAATACCGGGGAATGGACAATCCCACCGATGTGCTTTCCTTTGCCCAGCATGAGGGTGAACCAATGGTTGATGCAGGGGAGGAAGATCTTCTGGGTGATGTGGTAATATCTCTTCAGGCGGCTTTGCGGCAGGGTGAGGAGTACGGGCACGGAATGAAGCGGGAGCTGGCCTACCTGACAGCCCACGGGTTGCTGCACCTCCTGGGGTATGATCATGATGATCCGGACGGACAGTCTGCAATGAGAGAAAAGGAAGAGGCGGCCCTTGCACTCATTGGTATGGGTCAGGGACAGGGGATTTATCGTGAAGGGACATGAAAAAGATATTAAGGATAGCTCTTTGTTTAAAAGTTTTGACTGTGCGCTAAAGGGAATAATATGGGTTACAGCCGGCCAGAGAAACATGAAATTGCACCTGTTGGCGGCCGTGGTGGTGATTGTGGCTGTTATCCGGTTCAAAATCAGTATTCTGGAGACTGCCCTTATTTTTTTTGCCATTGGGCTGGTTGTGGTGGCCGAAATGGTGAATACTGCCATAGAAGCCACAGTAGACCTGGTTACCCGTGAATATAATCCCCTGGCCGGCCGCGCCAAGGACGCAGCTGCAGGGGCGGTATTGCTGGCGGCTTTTTTTTCTGCAACAGTTGGAATTCTGGTTTTCCTTCCATATATAAAGCGCTGGCTGGAATAAAAAGCTTAAAGCTGATAGCTTATAGCTATTTTCAGAGAGGGTGACGGAATAGTGCCGGAAAAAATTATTAAAGAGGCCCTTTCATCCAGAGAAAAAGCTTATGCTCCTTATTCCGGCTTCAGGGTGGGGGCGGCGGTCATAACCGGCGGAGATAAAATCTATACCGGGTGCAATATTGAAAATTCATCTTACGGGCTAACCTGCTGCGCTGAAAGGGTGGCGCTGTTCAAGGCGGTCAGCGAAGGGGAAAAAGATTTCAAAGCCATTGCAGTGGTGTCCGACAGTGAGGAGTACTGTCGTCCGTGCGGGGCCTGCAGGCAGGTTATGGCCCAATTCGGGGCTGAGATCAGGGTGTATATGTGCAATAACAAAGGAGAATATGAGGTTAAGACTGTGGCGGACCTTCTTCCGGATCGTTTTGAACTGGTTTTCGGAAAAGGTTGTCCAGAATAACTGTTGGGGTGAATAAATTGGTTGCGGAAAACAATTTCAAATCGGGATTTGTGGCCCTTGTGGGCAGGCCCAACGTAGGTAAATCCACCCTGGTAAATCGTTTGGTGGGGCAAAAGGTGGCCATAATGTCGGATAAGCCACAGACCACCAGGCATAAAATCCATTCGGTTTTAAACAGGGATGATGCCCAGGTGGTCTTTCTGGATACTCCGGGCATTCATAAACCCAGGCACAGGCTGGGTGAGCGTATGGTGGATCTGGCGCTGGGAGCTTTAAAAGAAGTGGATCTGGTGCTTTTTCTCACCGTGGCCGGGGAGCCGGGCACCGGAGACAAATACATAATCGATCAGTTCCAGGGTATTTCCACACCGGTAATACTGGTGCTGAACAAAATCGACCTGGTCTCCAGAGGGGATATTCTCCCCATCATAGAAAGCTTCCGGCATCTTTACTCCTTTAATGAAATAATTCCGGTATCCGCCCTTACCGGTGACAACATCGACCGGCTGACAGAGGTTGTCATGGGTTACCTGTCTGAGGGTCCCAGGTATTACCCCGAAGGTATGATTACCGACCAGCCGGAAAGATTCATCATGTCGGAAATTATCAGGGAAAAGGTGCTGCAGCTTACTTCACAGGAAATACCCCATTCGGTATCGGTGGATGTGGAGGAGATTCAGCAGCGGCCCAACAATGTGGTGGCCATTAGGGCCGTTATATACACCGAAAGGGATTCCCAGAAGGGGATTCTCATTGGCAGGAGCGGGGGCATGCTGAAAGAGGTAGGTAAAAGAGCCAGGGAGGAAATGGAAGCCCTCTTCGGATCACGGGTTTTTCTGGAGCTATGGGTGAAGGTAAAATCCGACTGGCGGAATAATGAGAAATACCTTAAGAATTTCGGCTATTTATCTGAATAAGGCACAAATCTACGGCTTGTCTAAAGGTAGTCGATGTGCTATTCTAATCAAGTAAAAACATAAAAGTCATCTTTCGTTAGGTGAGGCTTCTGTATAGACACATGCCACTGCCCGGAAACTTCGAGAGAAGGTAACGGGTCAACAGGTATTACCGGCTTAAGGTTTTACTTAATGTGGCTGGGAAGGCTAGTTAATTCATCCCTAGCTGTATAGTGCCAAAGCTTGTACGAGTGAAGAAGGCGGACTTTATTTATGCCTGCGGCCTTCTGATATTAAGCGGCGGGCTTTTTGCTTTTCAAAATTTGATATCGGTTTTTCCCAAAAGGAATAACCTGGGAGGTGATGGGATGGAAGACGGCCATCGACGATGCGGTAGTAAAGTGAAAACAATCCATCCTGCGCCTTTTGAACAGGAATCACATCAACAGGCGCAGGGTATGCTTAATTAAGTAATGCCCTGGAGGTGATAACTGTTGATCAAGACTTATTTATATGATTTTTCCCTGGACAGGGTGCTTCATGATATTGACCTGGGAAGAATAGACCTGTCGGAAAACGATAAAAACCTCATCTGGGTTGATCTTTTCAACTTTACAGAGGCTGAGGCCAATGAGGTGGCCCGTATATTCGGCTTTCACCCCCTTTCGGTGGAGGACTGCATGCACCCCAGCCCCCGGGCCAAGGTTGACAATTATGAAGATTACTATTTTTTTACACTGCATGCTCTCAGATACGAGGAGGAAAGTGACCAGGAAATCTCTCTGGAGCAGCTTAATGTGTACCTGGGTAAGAATTACGTGGTAACACTGCACAGAAGGACACTGCCAACCCTGGGGAGGATAGCCAGGAACTGCCTGTCCAACAACCAGCTGGAGGTTATGAGAAAAGGGCCGGACTTCTTTCTTTACACCATTTTGGATGGGATAACAGATATGTATTTTCCTGTGCTGAACCGTATTAATGAAAGGATTGAGGAACTGGAGGACGACCTGTATGTTGAGCCTACCAGGGAAGTTACCGAGGAATTCCTGAGTCTGAAGAGAACCACCCTGGCCATGAGGAGGGCAATATTGCCCCAAAAGAGGATTTTTGCATCGGGGAACGGTAATTACGCCTTTAATGTCGGTGAGGACAATGTTCCCTACTATCTTGATCTGGTTGACCATATTGAACGGATTATTGACACCATTGATAACTTCAGGGACCTGGTGGACGGCGCTTTGGCCACCTATGATTCCATCATCAGCGCCAGGACCAACGAAACCATGCGAATTCTCACCGTTATTTCCACTATATTCATGCCGCTGACCTTTTTAACCGGTTTTTTCGGTATGAACGTTCCACTGCCCGCCCAGGAGTCCGCGACTTCCACGGTGGTAATAACTTTAGGGCTTTTGGGGGTTTCTCTGTGGATGTTCCTGATCTTCAGGATAAGGAAATGGATCTGATTCGGTCGTCGGTCGTAAGACATCGGGCTTAAGTATGGGAGACCTTTTACTACTAACTGACGACCAACGCCTGACGTCTAACGACTACTCTTCCCCCCAGCGGGAGGCCGGGTGATTCTCTATGCCAAGGCTGTCCAGTACCCTTCCGGCGGTCTGTCTGAAAATGTCCTCCAGCGTCTGCGGACGGGAATAAAGGGCGGGAACCGGCGGCATGATGACCACGCCCAGCCGGGCCAGCTTCAACATATTTTCCAGATGGATGGGACTTAAGGGTGTCTCCCTGACCAGTAGAACCAGGGGGCGTCTTTCTTTTATGGTGACATCGGCAGCCCGGGCTATTAGGTTGTCGGAATAGCCCGAGGCTATAGCCGCCAGTGTTTTCATACTGCAGGGGGCAATTGCCATTCCCTGGTGCAGGAAGGATCCGCTGGCCGGCCCGGCCGCCATGTCCTCGGGGTCATAACATCTGTATGCTGTGGAAGCGGCATTTTCGTGGCTTATATCTGTTTCCGCAGAGATGGTTTTTCTGGCCCACCTGCTTATGATCAGGTGGGTTTCAATGGAAAGCATGTTCAGCTCCTTCAGGACCGCCAGCCCGTATGCCGCACCCGAAGCTCCTGTGATCCCCAGCACAATGCGTGTCATTACCGGTCTCCTGACAAATTCCGTATTTGTACTATTTTAACCCTTGGATTAGAAAAAGAAAAGGACGATATCCGATGCCCTCCGTAATAATCCTTTATCCCGGCCCGGAAGAATTCTGAGTCCTTTTTGGATGTGGAGGAGCTTTCAGTTATTTGAAGAATTTATGATTAACCAATTTCTTCGGGGGAAAATATGAAAGAATATATGGTGGACGCCTTTATTTTAAAATCCATCAGAGCAATGGAAGCCGATCGGGTGATCACCCTTTACACCAGGCAAATGGGTAAAATAAGGGTCATGGCCCACGGCGTGGAAAAGCCCACCAGCAGGAAGCGCGGGGCGGTTCAGCCTTTTAGCTTTTCCAGGCTGCTGCTGCGTCGGGGCAGAGATCTGGACTCAGTGGCCCAGGGAGAGGGCATGGAATTGTTCCCTGTTCTCAGGCAGAGTCTGGGCGGTCTGGCAAAGGCCAGTTACCTGACAGAGCTGGTGGATGCCCTTACCCCGGATGAAGATCCCAATTCCGGTGTTTTCCAGCTGCTACTGGATACCTTCAGGTTATTGGGGTGCGGCTTTGATTCGGTGGCGGTGAGGTCTTTTGAAATGAAGATGGTCTCACTGCTGGGATACCGCCCCTGCCTGGATTCGTGTGTAGCTTGCGGTTCGCAGGAAGTTATGGAAAGGGTTTACTTTGTGCCGGCCCAGGGTGGCATTGTTTGCGCCGGGTGCCGGCCGGGATTGGGCCAGGCGGTGGAGATAAGCCGGGGATCCCTGGAGAATCTCAAGACACTTATGCGCTGGGAGACCGGTAGAATTCACCAGCTTAAAATAGCACCCCCGGCAGACAATGAAATGAAAAAAGTTATGAGAAAATTTATAGAGTATCACCTGGAAAGAGGAATGAAGTCACTTAAGTTCGAGGATTTGCTTGGTAATGATCAGGGTGCGGGTTAAATGAATAATTTTATCATGGGAAGGGTTAAATAGAATAAATGCCTTCGTAAAAAAATAATACATTTACGGAGGCAACAAAAGGAGGGACCCTTCATGGATGAGCTGGGGAAGATTGACCTGATAAGATCGAGAACCGGCGCAGGGTACAGGGAGGCCAGAGAGGCCTTGGAAAGCGCAGGCGGTGATGTGGTGCAGGCACTGATCAATATTGAGGAGAGGGCAAACGACTTCTCCGAAAAAGTTAATAGCCGGGGCCAGGAATTTATGGGCCAGGTGAAGGGTATGTTGGAAAAGGGACGGGATGCCAGGATAAGGGTGAAGCGCGGGGATAAAACGGTGATGGATTTTCCCGCTTCGGTGGGAGCCATTGGGCTTTTGGGCGCCCTGGCCAGCAGCCAGCTGGCCGTTCTGGGGGCTCTGGGAACGGTGGCGGCCATGGCTAACAAATACACCCTGGAAATAGACAGAGGCGGCGTTAAAATAGAGGATCCGGCACAGCGGCCGGGTCCTGCTTAGGGAAGAGGCCCGGAGGCTTAAAAGGGTCCTCTCCCCGAACCGGATGCAGGGTCCAAGTAACTTGACTTGAACCTTGGTTTATTGTAAATTAGTAAAAAGATTTAATCAAGATGGGCCGCCCGACCGGGTGGTCAATCAGGGTGGAACCGCGGGAAGCACCTCCCGTCCCTGGCATGTCAGGGGCGGGGGGTTTTTGATTAGGAGGGGGAATGACAATTGAATTTCCAGGAATTAGTGATGGCCCTTAACAGTTTTTGGGCCAGGCAGAATTGCGTTATTCAGCAGCCCTATGATGTGGAAAAAGGGGCTGGAACAATGAACCCGGCCACATTCCTGAGGGCACTGGGCCCTGAGCCATGGAGAGTGGCTTATGTTGAGCCCTCCCGGAGGCCCACTGATGGGAGATACGGGGAAAACCCCAACCGCCTTCAGCATTATTACCAGTATCAGGTTATTTTGAAGCCTTCCCCGGATGATGTGCTGGAGGTTTACCTGGACAGCCTCAGGGCCATGGGCATTGATCCGGACATGCACGATATACGCTTTGTGGAGGATAACTGGGAATCCCCCACCCTGGGGGCCTGGGGCCTGGGCTGGGAGGTTTGGCTGGACGGGATGGAGGTTACCCAGTTCACGTATTTTCAGCAGTGCGGAGGTATAGACTGCCGCCCGGTTTCGGCTGAAATAACCTATGGGCTGGAAAGGCTGGCCATGTTTATCCAGGAGAAGGACAGTGTATATGACATACAGTGGGTGGAAGGAGTCAGTTACGGTGACGTTCACCACCAGGGAGAGGTGGAGCATTCCCGTTATAATTTCGAAGAGGCTGATACCCAAATGCTTTTCAGGATGTTTGACATGTTTGAGCGGGAGGCCCTTAGGGTAAATGCCCGGGGACTGGTTTTGCCGGCCTATGATTATGTTCTGAAATGCTCTCATACCTTCAACCTGCTGGATGCCAGGGGCGCCATAAGTGTAACCGAGAGAACCGGTTTTATTCACCGGGTGCGCAATCTTGCGCGGTCCTGCGCCGAGGAATATGTTAAACAGCGTGAAAATATGGGGTATCCCTTGCTGAAGGTAAAGGGGGCTTAAATAATGATAGATTTTATATTGGAAATAGGCGCCGAAGAGATGCCCGCCCGCTTCGTGGGCCCGGCCCTTGAACAGCTTAAAGAACTGGCCTTAAACCAGTTTCGGGAAAAAAGAATTGAATTCAGCCAGGTGAAGGCGGTGGGTACGCCCAGGCGTATGGCGGTATATGTCACCGACCTTTCTGAAAACCAGCAGTCATTGCTAAAAGAGGTCAAAGGACCGGCACTGAAGGTGGCCTATAACCAGGCCGGCGAGCCGACACCTGCGGCCCTGGGATTTGCCAGGAGCCAGGGAGTTGATATCGGGGATCTGGCGGTCAAACCGGTGGGCCCGGTGGAGTATGTTTTTGCGATGAAAAGTGAACAGGGAAGGCCCACCCTGGAGGTATTGCCGGAAATATGCCCGGCCCTGATCAACGGTCTTCATTTTCCCAAACCCATGCGCTGGGGGGGGCAGGAATTCAGGTTCGCCCGACCCATCAGGTGGCTATTGGCCCTATACGGGCAGGAAGTGGTAAAATTTGCACTGGCAGGGATCGAGTCTGACAGGATAACCTACGGCCATCGCTTCCTCAGCAACGGACCTCTTCAGATTAGTTCTCCCCGGGAATATTTTGCAAAGCTTAAGAATGCTTATGTTATGGTTGACCCCTCAGAAAGGAAGGAAACTATTATCCGGCAGGTGCTGGAGGTGGCTGCGTCTGAAAATGGAATGGCCGGGACCGATGAGGATCTGCTGGACGAGGTGACCAATCTGTTGGAGTATCCCACTGCCTTTTCCGGTAGTTTTGATCCCTCTTATCTCAGGCTGCCAAGGGAAGTGCTTATAACTGCCATGCGGGAGCACCAGAGATACTTTCCGGTGAACAGCCCGGAAGGATCCCTTTTGCCCCGTTTTATAGCGGTAAGAAATGGCTTGTCAAGACATATCGAAACGGTGCGGGCGGGAAATGAAAAGGTCCTCCGGGCAAGGCTGGCCGATGCCGCCTTTTTCTGGGATGAGGATTTGAAATTACCGCTGGAGGAGCGGGTGCCCTCTCTGAAAAAAATTGTCTGGCAGGAGAGCCTGGGCACGGTGTACGACAAAGTGGCAAGATTCACCCTGCTGGCCCTTTATATTGGGGAAAAGCTGGCTGCCGGCCCCGGGGTTGCACAGGTGTTAAAGAGAACGGCAACCCTGGCCAAGGCCGATCTGGTTACCGGTATGGTTTATGAATTTCCTGAACTTCAGGGTGTAATGGGCAGAGAATACGCTCTGAAGGGGGGAGAGGAGCCGGAGGTGGCCCAGGGAATTTTTGAACACTATCTTCCCCGGTTTGCCGGAGATATATTGCCTTCCACCATAGGAGGCAGGATTCTCAGCCTTTCGGACAAGTTTGACACCCTGGCGGGCTGTTTCGCCATAGGCATTCAGCCCACAGGATCCCAGGACCCCTATGCCCTTCGCCGGCTGGCCCTGGGTATTTGCAACATCATGCTGGATGGGGAACTGGTTCTGTCCATCAGGGAAATTGCCGCCCGGTCCTATGAGGGATACGGGGAAAATGTCTCCCTGAAAGTGGATAAGTATTCAGTCATTGCAGAATTGGAGGAATTTTTCAGGCAGAGAATAAGAGGTCTTCTCATTGACCGGGGTTATGCCTATGATATGGTGGACGCAGTACTTACCGCCGGCGCCGATGATATTCTGGGTGTGCTAAAGAGGGTGGAGGCCCTGAGCCGGTTCAGGGAGGAGCCCGCCTTTGCCGCAGTTATAACGGCCTATAACAGGGCCAACAATCTCTCCAGGAAATACGGGGAAATCAGTGTGACCCGGGATCTGCTCCAGGATCCGGCGGAGCAGGAATTATACAGGCATCTAACCAGAGTTGGGCAGGAGGTGGCTCTTCTCCTGGAAAAAAGGGACTACAGCGGGGCTCTTCGCCAGGTGGCTGTGTTGAGGGAGCCTGTGGACAGATTCTTCGACGCCGTTATGGTTATGGTGGAAGACACCAGCATTCGCAACAACCGGCTGGCTCTGCTGAAAAATGTGGCCCTGCTGGCTGCTCCCCTGGCCGACCTGAGCAAAGTGGTGGTGGCTGGATAGGCGGCTAACAATATTTTGAAAATAATTTTTATAATGTTGAAGGGATAATCAAAAGAACATATAATATATATTATTAGGTAATTTTTTAAAAATAGTATAACACATATGCTCTTTAAGGGGCGATTGTATTTGGAATTTACCAAACGTCAGGAAGCTATTCTTGAGATTGTCAAGAAGCAAGGACCAATCACAGGAGAGCAGATCGCAGAAAAGCTTTCTCTAACCAGAGCTACTCTGAGACCGGACATGGCCATTCTGACCATGTCCGGTTTGTTGGGCGCCAGGCCCAGGGTTGGTTATTTTTTCAGTGGAAAAACCCCGGGCAGAATGGTGGCTGAGAAACTTCATAAAATGAAGGTGGGCGCCATTAAATCCGTGCCCGTGGTGGTTGATGAGAAATGCTCGGTCTACGATGCCGTGGTAACCATGTTCATTGCGGACGTTGGTACTCTTTTTGTGGTCAGGGAGGGAGGCTTCCTTGAAGGGGTTATTTCCCGCAAGGATTTACTCAAGATTACCCTGGGAGGACATGATATCCACAAGCTTCCGGTTGGGGTGGTCATGACCCGAATGCCCAATATAATTTATACAGACCAGGATGAGTCCCTCTGGTCGGCGGCCAAGAGGCTGCTAACCCACGAAATCGACGCAATGCCGGTAATCCGGTGGAAGGAAGACCCGCAGGGCGCCAATGGGCTGGAGGTAGTGGGGCGTTTCAGCAAGACCAATATTACCAGGGTTTTTGTCGAGCTGGGTGAGGATTAAGACGTCGGACGTCGGTCGTCGGACGTCAGTGTGAAGACCCGGGGTCACCGGCTTCTGACGTCCGACGACCGACGTCCGACGACTATTAAGGGAGGGTTTCTCATAGACACTGAAAGAAAAACCAGACTTATGGTATACATAATATCAGACTCCATAGGCGAAACCGCTGAGCTGGTGGCCAGGGCGGCAGCCAGCCAATTTAACGGGGGTGTCGTGGATGTCAGGAGGGTGCCTTACGTCAACGACATAGACGAGATTCCGGAGATTGTGGAAGAGGCCAGCGTTTTCAACGGCATTATAGCATATACACTGGTTCTTCCCGAATTAAGGGAGGCCCTGGTGAGAGAGGCGGCCAAGTATAATTTAATAACAGTGGATATAATGACACCTATGCTGGATGCCCTTACCAAGGTGGTGGGTAAACCTCCAAAGCTTGAGCCCGGGCTGGTCAGAAAAATGGATGAAGAGTATTTCCGCAAGGTGGAGGCCATTGAGTTTGCGGTAAAATACGATGACGGAAAGGATCCCAGGGGCATCAACAGGGCAGACCTTATTATAGTGGGTGTGAGCCGAACCTCAAAAACTCCGCTGTGTATGTATCTGGCCCATAAAAGGATAAAGGTGGCTAACGTTCCTCTGGTTCCGGAAGTGGCGCCGCCCGAGGAAATATTCAAACTCTCTCCGCATAAGCTGATCGGACTGACCATTCGCCCCAACCAGCTGAATGAAATTAGGAGAGAACGTCTTAAAACACTGGGGTTGACCTCCCATGCAGATTATGCCAGCATGGACCGGATTCTGAAGGAGCTGGAATATGCTGAGGGAATAATGAAAAGAGCCGGCTGTTCCGTTATTGATGTTACCAACAAAGCGGTGGAGGAAACTGCCAGCAAAGTTTTAGAAATATATTACAGGGGTGAAAGGCATGGAAAGTAATAAATATGTCTACCTGTTTGAAGAGGGCAGGGCGGACATGAGGGACCTGCTGGGCGGAAAGGGCGCCAATCTGGCCGAGATGACCAATATAGGCATCCCCGTCCCGCCGGGATTTTGTATCACCACCGAGGTCTGCAGGGAGTTTTACATGCGGGACAGGAATTTTCCTCCGGGTACCAGAGAACAGGTTTTAAAGGTTCTGACCATTCTTGAAGGAAAAGCCGGGAAAAAATTTGGCGATCCCGAAAATCCCCTCCTGGTAAGCATCCGGTCAGGGGCTCCCATATCCATGCCCGGAATGATGGATACAGTCCTCAATTTGGGGTTAAACGACAAGACGGTGGAAGGACTGGCCAGGAATACCGGTAACCGGCGGTTCGCCTATGACTGCTACAGGCGTTTGCTGAATATGTTCGGGGACGTGGTGCTGGGTATTGATCATAATAAATTCGAGAGAATACTGGATATACAGAAAGATAAAAAGGATCTGGTATTTGACCACCAGTTGGAGGCTGAAGACTGGGAAGGAGTTGTGGCTGAGTACAAAAGGCTTATTGAGCGGGAAACCCGCAGACCCTTCCCCCAGGATCCCACTGAACAGCTTTTTGCAGCCATCTATGCAGTGTTCAACTCATGGAATACTGACAGGGCCAAAATATACAGAAGGATTAATAAAATACCTGATCAGCTTGGTACGGCCGTCAATGTTCAGGCCATGGTTTTCGGCAACATGGGCAATGACTGCGGCACCGGGGTGGCCTTCACCAGAAATCCTTCCACAGGGTTCAACCAGTTATATGGTGAGTATCTGATCAATGCCCAGGGAGAGGATGTGGTGGCGGGTATAAGAACCCCCCAGCCCATTGACACCCTGGCCAATGAAATGCCGGAGGTCTACAGGCAGTTCGTGGACACCTGCGGGCTTCTGGAAAGGCATTACAGGAATATGCAGGATATTGAGTTTACCATTGAGCGCGGCAAGCTGTATATACTGCAGACACGAAGCGGCAAGCGAACGGCCCAGGCTGCCATCAGGATAGCGGTGGAAATGGTAAAACAGGGGTTAATATCGAAAGAAGAGGCCATCACCAGGATAGACCCCTCCCACTTGAATCAGTTGCTGCACAGAAGAATTGATTCTTCAGCTAGGCTGGAGGTGGTGGCGGTAGGTCTGCCGGCGTCGCCGGGGGCCGCCTCGGGCCAGGTGGTCTTTGACTCCGACGAGGCCGAAAAGGCCGCCAAGGAGGATAAGAAAGTTATACTGGTGCGGACCGAAACCACCCCCGATGATATACACGGTATTGTTGCGGCCCAGGGCATTCTCACTTCCCGCGGAGGAATGACCAGCCATGCCGCAGTGGTGGCCAGGGGAATGGGTAAACCCTGTGTGTGCGGGTGTGAGGTTTTACGTATTGACTACGAAAATGATCAGTTTTCGGTGGGTGATCTTGTTTTCAGCAAAGGTGACCTGATTTCCCTGGATGGCGCCACCGGACAGGTCATCCGGGGTATGGTGCCCATGATAGACCCTGAACTTTCAGAGGAGTTCAGAGAGCTTTTGCGCTGGGCGGACCATATTCGCACCCTGGGTGTCAGGGCCAATGCCGACACCCCGGAGGATGCCTTAAAGGCCAGGGAATTTGGAGCCGAGGGTATAGGGCTGACCAGAACCGAGCACATGTTTATGGCCCAGGACCGGTTGCCCATAGTGCAGGAGATGATATTGGCCACTTCCCTGGAGGAGCGCCAGGATGCCCTTGACAGGCTATTACCCATGCAGCGGGGGGATTTTTACGGAATACTCAAGGCTATGAACAATCTCCCCGTGACCATCAGGCTTTTAGACCCGCCCTTGCATGAATTCCTGCCCAACGCCGAGGAGCTGGCAGTGGAAATAGCCCGCCTGAAGTTAACCGGCGGCGGCCCAGAAGAAATAGCCGGGAAGGAAAGCTTGCTGCGTAAGGTCAGGGCACTGTCGGAGTTTAATCCTATGCTGGGCCACAGGGGATGCCGCCTGGGGATAACTTACCCCGAGGTCTACCAGATGCAGGCCAGGGCCATTTTTGAAGCCTGCGCCCTGCTTGTAAAAGAGGGATGCAAGATAATTCCCGAAGTTGAAATACCCCTGGTGATAGATGTGAATGAGCTGTCTTATCTCAAGGAGATGGTGCTGGAGGTGGCCGGTCAGGTAATGGCCGAAGAGGGGATCCGCTTTGAATTTACGGTGGGAACAATGATAGAGGTTCCCAGGGCTGCCCTTCTGGCAGATGAAATAGCAGTGCAGGCTGATTTTTTCTCCTTTGGAACCAACGACCTGACCCAGACCACCCTGGGTTTCTCCCGGGATGATGCCGAAGGAAAATTTATGACCGACTATATCGGTAAAAAAATAATCCCCGACAACCCCTTTGTTGTGATTGATCGCAAAGGAGTGGGTAAATTAATGAGAATGGCGGTGGATCTGGGAAGAAAGATCAAGCCGGACTTACTCATAGGGATCTGCGGTGAACATGGCGGGGAGCCCGATTCCATTGAATTCTGCCACCAGATAGGGCTTAATTACGTGAGCTGCTCACCCTTCAGGGTGCCCATAGCCAGGCTGGCCGCAGCCCAGGCGCATATAAAAAACCGATAGCACCCATCCTGAAAAGAGCTGCCAGCCATCAGCTTAAATAGAATATTTGCATCCAGAATACCCCCCTGGTACAGGGGGGTATTCTGGTGAAATTTGTTTTTAGCAACAACAGGAAATCATCTGAAAAAGGCGAAGTTATCTATTGGTTAGTATAAAACCAGTGCTTTTAATAACAGTGAAATCATTGGCAATATAATAACTGGTAAATGTATGCTGAATAGCCGGCGCTGACCATAAAGGGGACTTTATCATGAATAATTTTGCATCAGATGGCCCAGATCATGAGGTTGCCCAATTAATACTTGAATCAATACCAAATCCGGTAATAATGATTAATAATGAAAGCACCGTATTATATATAAACAGGTCCATGGAAGTTTTTTTAAAGGCTGACAGGGACGCCATTCTGGGTAAATCCCTGGTGGAGGCGCTCTACAAGGGGCAGACCCAGAACCGCCGGGTAGGGTTTCGCAGTCCATTACTGGAAACCATTCTTACCGGCCGTGAGTTTACCTACCAGCCGGTGGAAATTAAAACCATATATAATTTAGTTCCCAGGTCAATGTTGGTTTCCACCTTTCTGATCAAGGAGGGTAAAGGAAAGATAAAAGGGGCCTGCGCCTTTTTCTACGACAATGTTCATGACTGGAAACATATAAGGCCTACGGTTGCTCCTTCCAGTCATCTTGAAACCGTTTACGCCTTCGCCGAGGCCATCGGGGCCAGGGATTGTTATACAATGGGTCATTCAGAAAAGGTGGCCGAGTACTCCAGGCTGATTGCCGAGAGAATGGGAATGGATCAGCAAACGGTGGATCTGGCCTACATGTGTGGTGTGGTGCATGATGTGGGTAAAATAGGTATACCGGAGGAAATTCTGAATAAAAAAAGTCCTTTAAGCAGTGAGGAATACAAGCTTATAATGGGCCATTCCATAATGGGGGCAAGTATCCTCTCTCATATAAGCTGGTTGGAAGATATTATTCCTGTAATCGAGGCCCACCATGAAAAATTCAATGGCACAGGTTATCCCAGAGGACTTAAAGGCGATGAAATTCCCCTCCTGAGCCGAATACTGGCAGTGTCCGACGCCTTTGACGCCATGACCTCAGACCGGAGCTACAGAAAGGCTTTTCCCCTTGAAAAAGCCCTGGATGAGCTGGTCAGAAATGCCGGGATACAGTTTGATCCCACCATTGTTGACATTTTTATTGAAATGCTGAAAGAGTATGCCCAATAGCCCTTTCAATAAATTTTTCAAGCTCAGTATGGTTTGTTTTTTCTGCGCATATTATACATTGAATTTATTTTAAGGAAGAGGTTTTGCCAATGCTTTTTCTTGCCCTGAACGGAAGTCCTCACAAGGACGGCAATACCGCCTCCATGCTGAAATCGGCATGCAGCGTAATAGAGCAGACCGGGGCGGAATGCGTGTTTGTTCAGGTGTCCCAGTTAATGTCCGGCCTGAAAAACCAGTTTTGTCTGGCCTGCTCCAATC
Source organism: Peptococcaceae bacterium BRH_c4a (assembly GCA_000961585.1). GTDB lineage: Bacteria > Bacillota > Desulfotomaculia > Desulfotomaculales > Desulfocucumaceae > BRHc4a. The sequence continues at coordinate 39,490 of LADN01000020.1, forward strand.
CCTGCAGCGGCCGGTGTTATTCCGGTACCGGATTGGAAGAGGTATACGGCCTTCTGGCAAGGGCAGACGGCATTATTATAGGAAGCCCGGTTTATTTTTGCACCGTTTCCGGCCAGATGAAGGCATTTTGGGATAAAACAAGGCTGCTTCGAAAAAAGAAGGCTCTTTTAAATACCGTGGGGGGGGCGCTGGCAGTGGGTGGCGCCCGTTTCGGAGGCCAGGAAACAACCCTCCGGGCAATCCATGACATTATGCTCTGCCACGGGATGACGGTGGTAGGTGACGGTTATCATGATGCCGACTGTGGTCATCAGGGAGGCTGCGCCCAGAGTCCTTCCCGTGAAGACGCCGAAGGTCTTAAAAGGGCAGCCATACTGGCCAGGAGGGTGTGCGAGGTAGCCAGCGCAACCCGCTTAATCAGGGTTAACGATTACCCGGACTAGATGGGTGACCTTCCCCGGTATTATTTTACCGGGGAAAAATTTTTGCCGGGGTGGGGATTAAATGGTATTAAGGTTGGAGTACGAGAAACTGGAAAGGCGAATGTTATCACCAGACGCCTGTTTCAGCGATTCCTCCCAGGATCGTAAGTATCCCGAAGAACCATGCAGCGTGCGCACAATATTTCAGAGAGACCGGGACAGAATAATCCACTCCAAAAGCTTCCGCCGCCTTAAATACAAGACCCAGGTTTTTATAATCCCCGAGGGCGATCACTTCAGAACCAGGCTGACCCACACCCTGGAGGTGGCCCAGATTTCGAGAACAGTGGCCCGGGCACTGCGGTTAAACGAAGACCTCACCGAGGCCATTGCTCTGGGGCATGACCTGGGACACACTCCCTTCGGACACACCGGCGAGGAGGCCCTGAACGAGGTCTTTCCGACTGGTTTTAAGCATAATGTGCAAAGTCTGCGGCAGGTTGACGAACTGGAGGGGTGGAGGGGCTTAAACCTGTCCCTGGAGGTTCGCGACGGCATATTGAACCATACGGGAAAAACCGATCCCTTTACCCTGGAGGGACAGATAGTAAAGATATGTGACCGGATAGCTTATATAAATCACGACATAGATGACGCGCTGAGGGCCGGAATACTGAAGGAGGACGATCTTCCCCGGGAGTGTCTGGAGATTTTAGGCTTTTCCCACCGGGAGAGAATAAATAAAATGGTTCTGGACCTTATTGAGGCCAGTATGGGCAGGCCGTCCATAACCTTAAACAACGATGTGCAAGAGGCCACCCGCAGGCTCAGGGATTTTATGTTCAAAAACGTGTATATAGGGTCTGAGGCAAAACGGGAGGAAATAAAGGCCAGACACGTGGTTAAATACCTCTATCGACACATGGTTGAGAATCCGCAGTCAATGCCCTCGGAGTATTTAAAAAGGGTTAATGAGTCGGGCGTAGAGAGGGTAGTTTGTGATTACATTGCCGGAATGACCGACCGTTATGCCATCACCCAGTTTACCAGGATATTCGTCCCCAGAGCCTTTGCCATAGAAGAATGAGATAAGTCGCTGAGGAAGGTTTTAATACTCAGAGCGTATTAAAATTATAAATATAATTTGGCTAGAATAATAAATTAAGAAGGAAAAATTCATTAATTGTAGAAAAATTAATATCTATAGCAGTACTTTCGATGTACGCTAAAAGTTTTTCAGGGTGGTTCTGAATTGGCATTAATACCTGCGGACATTATTGAAGATGTTCGAATACAAACCGATATAGTAAACCTGGTGGGAGAATATGTTAAATTGGAAAAAAAGGGTAGGAATTACACCGGAGCCTGCCCCTTTCACCAGGAGCGTGATCCTTCCTTTACAGTTAACCCCGAAAAGCAGATGTTTTATTGTTTTGGCTGTCAGGCCGGCGGCAGTGCCATCAAGTTTCTAATGTTAATAGAGAGCCTGACCTTTGTGGAATCGGTACGGAGGCTTGCCAACCGGGCCGGTATTAATTTGCCGGATTTGGAGAAATCCGGTGACGATAAAAAGGCCGCCCGGGAAGAAAGGGCGTGGAGAGCCAACGCAGAGGCCGGGGACTTTTATCACCACTACCTGTTAAACAGTCCTGAAGCAAAACCAGCCAGAGAATACCTGGCCGGGAGGGGGTTGTCCCAAGAGACCATAAATACATTTAAAATAGGTTATGCACCGGCTGCCTGGGACTCTCTGACAGTTCATATGAGAAAAGCCGGGTACCGGACAGAAGAAATTGTAGAGACCGGCCTGGCGGTGGGGGACCGGAACAAGGTATTTGACCGGTTCAGAAACCGAATCATTTTTCCGGTTGCCAATGCCCAGGGCAGGGTGGTGGCATTCGGCGGAAGGATTTTGGGGGCGGCTGACAATCAGCCCAAGTATCTTAATACACCGGAAACACCGTTTTTTAACAAGGGCAAGATATTGTACGGCCTGCATCTTGCAAGGCAGGCCATAAGACAGGCGGGCTATGCGGTTATAATGGAAGGGTATATGGATGTGGTCACCGCTCACCAGTCCGGCATCCGCAATGTCATGGCCTCCATGGGCACTAGCCTCACCGCCGACCAGGGGAAGCTTTTGCTGAGATACACCCGTGATATCTATATAGCCTATGACGCTGACAGCGCAGGAATGAAAGCCGCCGCCCGGGGACTGGACATTCTTCAGCAGATCGGGTGCCGGCTGAAGGTAATCAGTATGCCCAGGGATACCGACCCCGACGATTTTATCAGGCAAAAGGGAGCTCAGGGCTGGAATGCACTGTTGGAAGGAGCCGATTCCCTGCTGGAGTATAAAATGAGCCTGGCCCGGACCAGCGGCAGGGATGCCCGGGGCATACTGGACGAGATCCTGCCTAACCTGTCAGAGATTAAAAGTGACATTGAACTGGAAGACGGAATAAAAACCGTGGCTTCCAGGTTGAATATAAGTTGGGAGGCTGTAAAGGGAGAAATAAGAAGATATAGGGCAAGCCAGCGAAAAATATGGGTAAAACCGGATAAAATTGCTAAAAACACGCATAATATATTAAAAAGCGATAAAACCCGTGATGCATTGTCCGGGGCCGAAATGGGAATACTGAAAATCCTTGTGGAAAAGCCGGAGAAGCTTAATTTATTCAGATCAGTCCTGGGAAATGACTTTATACAGGATCCCCTTGTAAAAGAATTATACCTTGCCGTTGTCCCTTGGATTGACTCCGGGAGATTTGAACCGGCCCGGCTCCTTGATGAACTGGGGGAACAGCAGGCAGCGTTATTAAGCAGGCTTATAATGGAAAAGAGTTTTGGACCGGGAGGCACTGAAGATTCTGCGGGATATGACCCACAGGATATAGATAGGATAGCCGAAGATTATATCAATGTAATCAAAAGAAATGATCAGGCCAGAAAAAGAATTGTTTTTATGCAGGAGCTGGCCAAAGCTGAAAAGAATAATGATATTGATCTTGTTAATGACATTTTGAAAAAGCTACAGGAAATTGGTAATCCTGAATAAATATTTGCGGCCCTGGAAAGGGGGAAAGAAAATGAGCGAGCAATTAAAGGCCGAAGGCGTTAAGGATCTCATTGAAAAAGGCAAGAAAAACGGTGTTCTGACCTACACTGAGATTATGGATATACTGCAGGGAACGGATTTGACGCCGGAACAGATAGATGAAATATATGAGAAACTTGGCGGCATGGGCATAGAGGTTGTTCCTGAAGTGACCGATATTGATCCCCTTAATGAAGGGTCTGCCCTGGAGCCTCAGGCCGAGGAGGCTGACATCGACCTTACAATACCTGAGGGCGTGGGAATAGATGATCCCGTGCGTATGTACCTAAAGGAAATCGGTCGCGTTCCCCTGCTTTCTCCCGAAGATGAGGTAAAACTCGCCAAGCGTATGGAGCAGGGTGACGAAGAGGCAAAGAGGAAGCTGGCGGAGGCCAATCTCCGTTTGGTGGTGAGCATCGCCAAACGATACGTAGGCCGGGGTATGCTTTTTTTGGACCTGATACAGGAGGGCAACCTTGGACTTATAAAGGCGGTTGAAAAATTCGACTTCCGTAAGGGTTTTAAATTCAGCACCTATGCCACCTGGTGGATCCGCCAGGCCATTACCCGGGCCATTGCAGACCAGGCCAGAACTATCCGTATACCCGTACACATGGTGGAAACCATAAACAAGCTGATCAGGGTTTCCCGGCAGCTATTGCAGGAATATGGCCGGGAGCCGTCTCCCGATGAAATTGCCAGGGAAATGGGCATAACAGAGGAAAAAGTCCGGGAAATTATGAAGATAGCCCAGGAGCCGGTTTCTCTGGAAACCCCCATTGGTGAGGAAGAGGATTCACATCTGGGTGATTTTATCGAGGACCATGACGCCAGGGCTCCAGCCGAGGAAGCCTCCTTCACCCTGCTGCGGGAACAACTGGACGAGGTTCTGAAAACGCTGACAGACCGGGAACAAAAGGTGCTGCGCCTGAGGTTCGGACTGGATGACGGCAGAGCCAGAACACTGGAGGAAGTGGGGCAGAAATTCGGCGTTACCAGGGAGCGGATAAGGCAGATAGAGGCCAAAACCCTCCGTAAGCTGAGGCACCCCAGCCGAAGCAAGAAACTCAAGGATTACCTGGATTAAGACGGCTGCCCCGGTACTAATTGGCTCTCAATTGGGTGTTGACCGGGGCCTGTCTTTTATGTATAATAAATACTGCACCGTTCCTCGATAGCTCAACGGTAGAGCAACCGGCTGTTAACCGGTAGGTTGTAGGTTCGAATCCTACTCGGGGAGCCACACGGGCCCATAGCTCAACGGTGGAGCATCCGGCTCATAACCGGCTGGTTCTAGGTTCGAATCCTAGTGGGCCCACCAGTTTAGAGGTGAGAAGTGAGAAGTTAGAAATGAGATTAAGAAGGAATTGGCTAAAGCCAATTCCAACAAGAGTCCCACCTCCAACTTCTCACATCTCACCTCTCACATGGCCCCTTGGTCAAGCGGTCTAAGACACCGCCCTTTCACGGCGGTAACACGGGTTCGAATCCCGTAGGGGTCACCACTATAACGGGCGATTAGCTCAGCTGGGAGAGCGCCTGCCTTACAAGCAGGATGTCGGCGGAACGACCCGCTCTAAACATGTCAAAAGTTAATCGCTATATGGGAGCATAGCTCAGCTGGGAGAGCGCTTGCCTTACAAGCAAGATGTCGGCAGTTCGATCCTGTCTGCTCCCACCATTAAAACAAGAGAGTAGCATCGGAGGATAACTTTGGTGCTATTTTCTTTTTTTAATTCCGAATTTATTGCCAAAAAATTACACGGAAATTCTCAGACGGGGTGCGAGGTAATTATTGATAGTGCAAGATAAGTTTGATAAAATAAGATAAATAGGAATAATAAGAAGGTGTAAGAAATGTACACTGTCAAAATTTCTTCCAGGGGGCAAATAGTGATACCGGCAGAGGCAAGATACAACCTCAATCTTAAAGAAGGTGATGTTCTCTCCTGTTATGTAGAAGAAGGAAAAATTATTATAAAAACCAAATCAGCTAAAATCAAAAAAGGAATCGTTGATGAGACATTCGGTTTATTATCAGATTTGGACTATGAGATGAAAGACTATGTTGAACAACTCCGTAAGGATTCCGGAAGAAGGTTAGATGCTCAATGAAAGTAGTTTTCGATACTAATATAATCATTGATCATTTAAAAGGCTTACGCAGGTAAATTATTGTCCATGTACCGTGCTTCACACGGCATGGAACCACTGGATGCCCTTATTGCTGCATCGGCCCTGGCTAATGAGGCAGTTTTATTCACGCTAAATAAGAAACATTTCAAGTTTGTCGAGGGTTTAGTAAGTATGAACCCGTATTTAACTGATACCTAAAAAAACTTGGTTTAGAGTATCCCTCCTCTGGAATGAATCAGGGGACGGTAGAATAAATTTTCACAGCACACTGTTAAACCCTTTATCGCTCAACGCCTGCACCACCTTTTTTATCTCCTGGGTTCGGCTTTTGTGGCAGATTAGCAGGCTGTCATGGTCGTTTACAATGATCAGGTTTTTGACTCCTAATAGCGCAACGGTCTTGTTGGAGATTATATATGTATTTAGCGTATCCAGCAGGACCCCCTGACCATGAAGGACGTTGCCCAGCTCGTCCTTTTCATCGTATTTTTCCAGGGCGTTCCAGTTACCGATGTCGTCCCACCCGAAGTCGCAGGGAATGACTAAAACATTGTCGGCCCGTTCCATTATGCCATAATCAATGGAGACCTTCGGAAGTTCCGAATAAACTTTATCAATCTTTTTGGGGTACCGGTCAGTTCCCAGGCTGCTTTCGATCTCCTTAAGCCCCTCTGCCAGCGAGGGAATGTGTTTTTCTATCTTTTTGCGGATCATGTCGATCCGCCATACAAACATGCCGCTGTTCCAGAGGTAGTCCCCGCTGGAGAGTAATTCCAGGGCCCGGGCGTAGTCCGGTTTTTCCAGGAAGCGGACGGCCCGGTAAGCCGGTATCCCGGCTATGGTGTCAGCCAGCTGGCCGCAATTAATGTAGCCGTATCCTGTTTCAGGGCTGTGGGGGGTGATGCCCAGGGTGATGATTTTTTCCCCTTTGGCTGCGACCGCTACGGCACTTCTCAGTACTTCCTGAAAATTGCGCACATTGCCGATATAATGGTCGGCCGGTAGAACAATCATAACCTCCCGGGGATTTTTCCGTCCCAGGGTCAGGGCGGCCAGCCCTATGGCCGCAGCCGTGTCCCTGCCAAAGGGCTCGATAATTATATTTTCTTCGGGCAATTCAGGGACCTGTTCCATGATGGTATCTTTAAATTCCAAACCGGCCACAATATAAGTGTCCGATATTCCTACCAGGCCCTGGATCCTTTCTACGGTTAACTGCAGCATTGTCTTTTTGCCGATGAGGTTCAAGAATTGCTTTGGCTTTGCCATTCTGCTCCGCGGCCAGAACCTTTCTCCTCTGCCGCCGGCCATAATAACTGCGAAAGGCACAGTATTTCCCCCTTTGAAAATTAAATATTTTTACCATAAAATATCATTATACCATATGTGACAGAGGTATTTCCGGTAATTAAAAGAAGTACTAGTAATTATAGGCATTTAAAAATTTGCAGGAGGTTTTAGATGAAAATAGCCATGCTTTCTCCCATAGCCTGGAGGACTCCCCCGCTTGGGTACGGCCCCTGGGAGCGGGTGGTGTCGCTGCTGACCGAGGGACTTGCCGTCAGGGGGATTGACGTGACCCTTTTCGCCACCGCCGACTCCGTAACACAGGCGAAACTCCACGCCATCGCACCGAGGCCCTATGAGGAGGACAAGACCCTTGACCCGAAGGTATGGGAGTGCCTTCACATATCCGAGCTGTTTGAAAGGGCTGGGGATTTCGATTTAATCCATAATAATTTTGATTTTCTGCCCCTTACGTATTCAGGCCTGACAGACACCCCGGTACTCACCACCATTCACGGGTTTTCATCACCCAAGATCCTTCCTGTATACAGAAAATATAACCGCAAGACTTATTACGTATCCATAAGCAACGCCGACCGATCGCCGGAGCTTGACTACATTGACACTATCTACCACGGGATCGACCTTGAAAACTTCACTTTTCAGGAGACACCAGGGGACTACCTGCTATTTTTTGGCCGCATTCACCATGACAAGGGTGCTGCGGAGGCTGTTCAAATTGCCAGGCAAACCGGGATGAGGCTGATTCTGGCGGGTGTTATCCAGGACAGAGATTATTACAGCTCGGTGGTTGAGCCCCACCTCGGCGGTGTTGTCAGTTATGTGGGGGTGGCCGGGCCAGAGCTCAGAAATGAGCTGCTTGGAGGAGCGAGGGTGCTGCTTCACCCGATAAACTTCAATGAGCCCTTCGGGCTTTCTGTTGTGGAGGCGGGAGCCTGCGGAACGCCTGTGGTGGCCTTCAGCAGGGGCTCCATGCCGGAAATCATAGAAAACGGCGTCAACGGCTTCCTGGTTTCCGACGTTTCTTCCGCAATAGAGGCGGTACGCAGCCTGGATGCCATATCACGCCGGAAGTGCAGAAAGATAGTGGAGGAGAGATTTTCAAGAGAACGCATGGCGGACGATTATTTGAGGGTTTATCATCAAATTATCGATAAAAAAGTATAAATACGGGGAGGCTTTACAATGAGTCCTGAGAAGCTGGCGCCCACTGTCCAGAGGTACGCCGGGAACCCTATACTGACCAGGGATGATGTGCCCTACCCCGTGGCCACAGTTCACAATGCGGGTGTGGTGAAAGCAAATGGACGTTATTTTATGGTCTTTCGCTCGCACCTCTTAAATGGCCGCTCCATTTTGGGTCTGGCTGAAAGTGCGGACGGCTATTCATTTAAAGTACGGCCCGAGCCTTTCATGGTTCCGCTGCGGGACGGGGTTTGGGGCGAGTACGAGGAGTACGGCGTCGAGGACCCGCGCATCTGCCATATTGACGGGGATTTTCTGATCACCTACAGCGCCTATTCCAGGCACGGGGTGAGAATCGGCCTGGCCAGGACCAGAGACTTTGTATCCGTCGAGCGAATTTCAATGATCACCCAGGCGGACCTGCGCAATGTGGTTATCTTCCCGCAGAAGTTTGGCGGGCGCTACGTCCGGCTGGACCGGCCCCATTCCGAAATCAGCCCCTGGTCTATGTGGATTTCCTACTCACCCGACCTTGTTCACTGGGGCGATTCAAGGGTCATAGTAAAGCCGGCTGGCTACCACTGGGATGAAATGAAGATAGGTCCCGGCGCCACACCTTTCAGGACTGAAAAAGGTTGGCTGAACATCTACCACGGAGTCTTTCGCACCATGGACGGGGCTGTTTACAGGTTGGGCGTTATTCTCCACCACCTGCATGACCCGTCGAAAATATTGGGTGTTGCTGACCAGTGGATTCTTCAGCCTGAAGATCCCTGGGAGATTACGGGCTACGTTCACAATGTGGTCTTTACCTGTGGGGCTGTTCCCGAGGAGGATGGCACGGTAAAGATTTACTGGGGCGGCGCAGATAAGGTTATGTGCGTCGGCGCCGCCAACATCAGTGACCTTGCGGCCATGTGCCTGGAGAAATCAAGGAGTCCTATGTAGGCTGCAGGTCCGCTAAAACCTGTAATCCATTGTATAACCTTCTGTTTTGTTGTATAATTTCAATTATAGAGTTAATATATGGTTTTATGGGATAAAAACGGAAATGATGAGTAAGGAAGGAGCCATGGTATTAATAAATATTTTAATAATGAGGAAGGTGAATATTTTTGCGTCAAAAAGAGATAAATCCATGTTTTATTAGTTCATATATACCAAAAGAGTGTGGGATTGCTACTTTTACGCACAATTTGTTCACTTCATACCAAAATTTGTATGCATCAGCCGGAAAAATTGTAGCAGTAGGTGTACTTCCTGAAGGTAACTATCCCCCGGAAGTCAATTTTTTCTTTGACAAAAATAAAGTATCCGACTACACCAGAGCCGCTGGGGACATCAATGCAACTGACCTGCAGGTGGTCAACCTTCAGCACGAATTCGGCCTGTATGGCGGTCCTGAGGGACGCCATATTGCAAGGCTGCTGGAAAAGCTAAAAAAACCAGTTGTAACAACTATCCATACTGTACTTCAAGAACCCACTCTGGGTTATTATACCTCCCTCATCGAGGTTATCCAACGCTCCCAGCGGGTATTAGTAATGAGCAACAAAGCTATTGAGATCCTTCAGGAGATATACTACGTGCCCCGGGAGAAAATCGTGATGATCCCGCACGGCGTGCCCGATCTTCCTTTTGTTGAGACAGAGTATTTCAAAAAGGAACTGGGCCTGGCCGGTCGTTTTGTGCTCCTTTCCTTTGGCCTGTTGAGCCCCGGGAAGGGATTCGAGCTTGTCCTGGAAGCCCTGCCCGAAGTCGTCCGCAACCACCCCGATTTGCTGTACATTATACTTGGAAAAACCCACCCGGAAGTGGCTAAGATTCATGGGGAAAGGTATCGTGAGAGCCTTCAGAAATTGGTTTACGAAAAACAACTGGAAAATAACGTGCTGTTTATCGATAAATTTGTAACGAACGAAGAGCTGTATAACTACATCAGCGCCTCCGACGTGTATGTAACTCCCTATCTCTCTCAAGAGCAGATCACCAGCGGGACGCTGGCTTATGCTGTGGCGCTGGGCAAGGTGGTGGTCTCCACCCCCTACCATTATGCCCAGGAAGTGCTTGCCGAAGACCGTGGTCACCTGGTGCCCTTCAATAACCCGAAAGCGCTGGCCAGGACCCTGAGCTGGATTTTATCCCACCGGGAGGACATGCCCAAGATGCGCCTGGCCGCTTACGAATACGGGCGATCGATGATCTGGCCCAGGGTAGCCGAGCTTTACCACGACCTGTTTAAAGAAGTTTATAAAGAATTTTCGTTGAAAAAATTACAGAAAATAAGCGTGGTCTACAAGAACAGCCAGGATTATCTGAGAAGACGCAATTTGTACAGGATGTTTCTGCGTATGACTGATGATACCGGCATCTTCCAGCATACCAAATACGGTATTCCAGACCTGAAGCATGGTTACTCCGCCGATGATGTCGGGAGGGCACTGGGGATAATTATGAAGGTGGCCTGCGTTGACAAGGAGCCCGGCTATTATCAACTGGCCCAAAAATACCTTGCCTTCATACTTTATGTGCAGAAAGAGGACGGGCGTTTCCATAATTTTGTAGGTTACGACCGTCGAATTTTGGACGAAGACGGTGGCGATGATACCTTTGGCCGCATATTGATGGGGCTGGGCAGTGCTGTGGCCCTGAGTACGGACCAGTCTGTGGCCACTCTGGCAAAGGAAATATTCGACCGGGCCATAGTAGGCCGGGAAACGGGACTGCCGCTGTCCACCTATCCAAAGTCGGTGGCCTACGGCATTTGTGGATTATCCGAATACTTCAAGAAATTTCCTGAGGCACAGGAGGCGGGCGAACTGCTCAGGGCAGGAGCAGATTACCTGGTCAAACTCTACAAAGAGAATAAAAGGCCGGACTGGGACTGGTTTGAGCCCTCTGTTACCTACTCCAATGCCAAGCTGCCCTTCGCCCTGATGATGGCGCACGGCATCCTTAAGGAAAAAGTTTATCTGGAAACGGCACTGGTGACTTTAAACTTTCTGACCAGCATACAGTATAATGGCACTTACTTCGACCTGGTGGGAAACAAGAACTGGCTTGTTTGCGGGGAGGAGAGGGCTTTTTTTGATCAGCAGCCCGTAGAGATTGGCTGTCTGGTAGAAGCATACTGCGAGGCCCTGCGACAAACCAATGACAAAAACTACCGTGACCTGGCAAATAAAGCCTTCAGCTGGTTTTTCGGCAAAAACAAACGGGGAGAGTTGGTGTATAACCTGAAGGAGGATTATCCTCTGGACGGTCTCACCGAAACGGGCAGCAATGCAAACAGCGGAGCAGAATCGGTGTTGGCCTTTGCCCAGGCCATAACTTGCCTGAAAGAAGTAAGTATACGCAAAAATCTCGGCCGAAAAACAGAGCTGGCAAAAACAATAAAAGATCCGTATCCGGTCGGCAACTAGGAGCCCAAGAATAAGGCTTCTGGCATAAAATTAATTGTTACTTAACGGAGGTTTTATTCATGGGCGTTGAACGGTTGAACGATTTAGAGGCACTTTTCAACGAGAGCATTAATGAGGCTATTGAGAAGGCAAAGGTGTTTAATGAAGTAGATGTGGTAATCGGCATCCCTTTTTATAATGAAAAAGATATCCTGCCGGAAGTGCTGAAAGTGCTGGATGAGGGGCTGGCCAATCTTCAGGACATGAGCAAGTCTCTAATAGTCTGCGTGGGGGACCCCGTAGGGGCAGAAACGCTGGAATCCATCAGACGTCTGGATTTAAAGGCCCCTCACCTCGAATTTCTGATGAAGCCCGGGAGCAACGGCAGGGGGGCCAGCATAAGGGCGATACTGGAGATAGCCAATATGCTCGAGGCCGATGCGGTTATATTTGCGGCCGACCTGAGGCGGGAGGAAGGCAGGGGGCTGCAGTCCGACTGGATCGGGCGCCTTATAGAACCCATCAGAAAAGAATATGATTTCGTGGTGACATCTTTCCACAGGCACTATTTTGAGAACCTTTTGGGAAGCCTTTTCACGGCCCAGCTGCTGGAGGTATTTTACGGATACAATGTCAAGGGCTCTTTGAGCGGTGTTTATGCCATGTCCCACGACACCGTGGAGGATTTTTGCGCCGATATAAAATTTTGGATTGACACCACACAGGGGTTTGGAATCGACCCCTGGCTGGTTAGCCGGGCTATGCGCTGGAACAAAAAGATTTGCGAGGTGGAGCTGGGCACCAAGTTTGGGGAAATCTCCATTGAAAAACTAAATTACATTTTTAAGGAAAACGCCAGATCATTGTTTGAATGTATAAAGAGGGATGAGGATTACTGGACCGGCAGCAGGTTAATCATCAGGACGCCCGATATTTATGGCGGCAGGACCAATGAGAAACCCTACAAGCCTACCCCTTCTGTCCTTCGGGACCTGACCCGGTTCAGATACAGTTACAGCCAGTACAAAATACTTTGTGACACATCATACTACGACCACCTTTACGAAGGCAGCAAAGACATTGAGTGGGTACCTGACAAAGAGCTCAGCATAGAGGGAAAAACATGGGCAGATATCGTATACCGCATGCTGTTTAAGTACGGGTTTGTCACCGGCGTGTGCAGCGACGATCTCCTGGACGAACTCACTTTTGCCTTCAACGGGAGGGTGTCCAGCTTCATTGGGAACATTCAGTCCATGGAGGAACGGCTGGGAAATATCGTTAATATTGATATAGATTTTATTCTCTCAAGTGAGGTGTCGTCGGCTAAAGAAGAACAGAGAAAAGATTTTCTAAGGTTGAGGGATCACTTTTTCCTGTTGTGGGATCAAAAGGACCTGGAAACGAAGCCGCCCCTCATCCCGGCCCACTACCTGGAATTTATACCAGGCATACCTACCGTCCTGCCCAAAAAAATAGAGGGGCGGAAAGGCAAGGTTGTTTCGTCGGAAGAAATGTTCCACCGCCTTCAGTCCCGCTATCAGGAAGCTTTTGGCAGCTTTCTCAGCGACGGGCTGGGGACGTCGGAAAATTTAGATTCTAAAACGATAATCGGGTGTATGAAAGAATTCATGATCGAACTGGAAAAAACTATGGAATGGCTGCTGCCGGGGGACCTGTACACCGAGGAGGGAATCGGGCAGGTAGTAGACGGCATTTTCCGGCTTTTCCACTCTCCCATGATTTTTTCCATGAAAGACGAGCTCATAAGGGAGATGCTGCTCCGGTTTCCGCCGCTCAATGTGATGATTCCTGCGGGATGCAAGAATCCCAGGGAGCTCATTAATAAAATGGACGTCAGGGATGCCGCCAGCCTGGCCAACCTGGTTGAGACCCGGAAGCACGGGGACAGTTCACTTTTGTGGCTGCTGGACAATTTGAGGCCGGACGGAATGGACGAGGTGGAGCTCAAGCCTGTCGTACTGGGTAAAAAGGTGCTTAACGGCACAGTGAAGCTGGGGAATATCTCCGACTTCAACAAGATCGCCACCAGGATTGTGGTCGGGCCTCTGAATAAAGGTATGGGAGGGGACTACCCAAAGCTGCGCTTCTGCCTCTTTGTAGCCAGGCACATTATGATGGCCGAAAATTACGACATTCTCTGGAGAAATTACGCCAAGGAGAAAAAAAACCTTGGCGGCAAGATCCGCAACTCCCTGGTTGGGCGTTACGAGACCATTGCCTTCTCCGCACACAATTTATTTGAAAACCACCACCACCGTGCGCTGATCAGCCAGTTTCGGGCGCTGTCACAGAGGCTGGCGGATGTGGGCCAAAACGAGAAGGCCCGGCTGATAAAAAATATGTGTGACGGCTACGGCCTTAGCCAGGTCCTTGCCGACGGCACATTCCTGCCGTGCTCGGTTTGGAGTTGGTCCAGCTACAGCTACAAGGGCGGAAAGGGTATCCCTACCTCGCTTTCCAGCCATGTCGAGGAGAAGTGGTTCAACCACGACTTCCTTGAGGAAATATATGAAGAGCTGGGCTACGACCCCGGAGAAATAATGGAAACGGTGATTCAGCTCATAGGTGAGGGTAGGGCCAGCGAAAACCTTATAGACGTCCTTTTGGGAATAAGGCCCAAAGATGTGACCGTAGTGGTGCAGGAGTCCCAGGATTACCCACCGGCGAAGCAGCTTGCCAGATATGCGGGCAATCCTATGCTGAGTCCAATTAAAGAGCACCCGTGGGAAAGCAAGTATGTCTTAAACACGGCGGCCTTCCGGGTAAAAGACAGGGTCTACCTGCTCTACAGGGCGCATGGAGATGATGATGTGTCGCGGATCGGGCTGGCTGTGACGGACGGCTGCAATGTGCTGGAGAGACTGCCGGAGCCTGTGTTTGTGCCACAGGACAAGACGGAAAAAAAAGGTGTCGAAGACCCGAGGGTGGCCATATTCGACAACAGGATATATATGCTTTACACTGCCTATGACGGTGTCATGGCACAGGTTTCGGCCGCTGCCATAGGGCTGGATGACCTGTTGAACAAAAGATTTGACAAATGGGAAAGAAAGGGCCTTGCTTTCCAGGACATCTGGGACAAGGACGCCATACTGTTTCCAGAAAAAATAAATGGCAAATATATTATTTACCACCGGATAGAGCCCAGCATATGGATGGTGCATCTGGATAAGCTGGAGTTTCCGGCGCCCAAAAAAAAGCACTCCATTATTCTGGGACCCCGTTCGGGATGGATGTGGGACTCCCTGAAAATAGGAGCGGGCTCCCAGCCCATCAAGACCAAATACGGCTGGCTGCTTATCTACCACGGTGTCGACCGCAACAGGGTGTATCGCCTGGGTGTTGTCCTGGTCGATCTCGCCAATCCGGAGCGCTTACTCTACCGTTCGCCAAATCCGGTCCTCTCTCCCGAAACCGAGTACGAGATCGGAAAGGAAGGGGAGAGCTGGGTGCCAAATGTTGTTTTCACCTGCGGTGCGGTTCCGGCTCATGACAAGGAAGTGCTGGACGCCGGGGACGAAATACTGGTTTATTACGGCGCTGCGGATACCCATATATGCCTTGCCACCGGCCGGGTCGGTGATCTGATACCGGAATCCGTCAGGCAGGAGGTTGAGAGAAAGAGCAGTCAGGAAACTTAAATACAGTTCCAAATTATGCAATTTACTAAGAGAGGTAGTTAGTTATGAAGCCTTATCCCCTATTATTTAAACCTTCATTAAAAAAGCGCATATGGGGAGGTTCAAAAATAAAAGAAATTTTTGGTTATCCAGGTCCATGTGAAAATATTGGCGAAGCTTGGGTTGTTTCAGATCATCCTGAAGGTAAGAGTATTATTATAAATGGTGAATTTTCAGGGGAGTCGTTAGGTGTATTGTTAGAAAAATGTCCTGAATGGTTTGCTAACATTAATTTAGAAAAATTCCCTTTATTAGTTAAGGTATTAGATGCAAATGATAATTTATCTATTCAGGTTCACCCGGATGATCAATATGCCATGAGAAATGAAAATGGAGCAAGTGGTAAAGCAGAATGCTGGTATGTGATAGACTCCGAACCTGGAGCCGAAATTATCTTTGGTCATAATGCCAAAAACAGAAGTGAATTTATACAATTATCAAAAGAGAATAAATGGGATCAATTACTTGCACCAGTCCCAGCCAGGGCGGGAGATTTTTTCTTTATTCCCAGTGGTACGGTGCATGCAATGGGAAAAGGGATTTTACTACTCGAAGTACAACAAAACTCAGATATAACCTACCGAATCTATGATTATGAGAGAAAAGGTTTAAATGGCGAAAAAAGGGATTTGCATTTTGAGAAAGCCATTGAAGTAATTGATTTTCAATCTACAGGTTATAAACCTAAACCTTATACAGTTGAAGAAGATTTCGCAATAACAACTTTAGTATCATGCAATTACTTTACCGTAGAAAGATGGCTGATTAAAAGCACACATGATTTAAAGCTTTTTAAAGTTTTTTTATTAATCTTTATTGTTAATGGAAGTGGAGAACTTATCTATAATGATGGTTCTATATTATTAACAAAAGGCACCAGCATTATGATTCCGGCCAATATGGGTGAATGTCGAATTGTTGGTAAAATTGAGGCGATAATAAGCTATATATAAAATTTATAAAAGGACTCTACTCCGGGTTCAATACTGCAGCCTTGAGTTTTGCAGGTAATCGCAAACGAAATCCTCTCCCCTGAAAATGTTAAACTTCGTTTCAACATGATCGGGCATAAAGGTGAGGTTATTAACCAGTATCCTCACCATGAAATTCCTTATGGTGATATCCGGACCGGAAAGGTTTTTTCCGAATACCCTGTCCATGGTGGAAAAGCATTGATCAAAGGCTGTATTTGACTGGTGGGGCATGGCGTGGGAGATAACCAGTATTTCGGTATACTTTCTTTCCATGAAGGTGCCCACATTGCCGGCCATAATCTTCATGCCGCTTTCCTTAAAAAGCCCCAGGCTTTCCTCCAATGGGCTTATACCACACCAGAAATACGACCAGGGGTTTTCCCCGGGGATAGTTTTTTCGCCTGATTTAACGTTTTTTACCAGGATACCGTCATCCTTCCGGAAAAGCTCAACAATCCCATGCTTTCCGGTAGCTTTGCAGTAGGCCTCCGCCGGTCCGGTCCTGGAGCAGGTAAATATTCTTTGGAAGTTCACAATGATTTCAGAATGATATTGGATAGACGGCAGTGATTTTAATGACTGTAAAACACTGACCACCAGTTCCTGAACGCTGCCTCCAAAGGGGGAAGTTGTTGACAGGGTAATGTCTTTGCTTTTACTCAGTGAAAACATTGATTTTACGCGCATTGCCAGTAGCGCTGCAAGAGCCAGAATTATAAGCAATACCGGCAGAAAAAGCATCCTTGCCATTTTGTCCTTTTCGCTCCTGTCCATTTATGATTTTTATTCGCCCCGGCTGACAGGATACCCTTTAACAGTTCCCAAAAAAATTCACCTTATGGAGATATGTTTTAAACCAATCATTTGTACGACAGGCTTATGGTGACTTTTTCCTCGGATATGTCAATTCCAGTCAGTTTATACAGTTTCATGCTTTCCGGCAGGGGCAGGCGGAATCCTGAATTTGCGGCCAGTTCACCAAGTACTTCAGTGGTTACAGGGATTTCGTCCAGGATCATACTCTTGATTCCCAGTTTTACCGCAGTGTTTTCTCCCACAGGGATCAGAGTCCCTCCAAGGGTGAAAGTGGAATTGGATTTGGTATCCTTTCCGGTCAACATAAAAATGCCCTGCTTCAGGTTAACGGAAAGACCCCTGAGGTTTTCATCCGGGGACCGCTGTAGAGCCCCGTTAAGATTTTTTTCAGATATCTCCACTGAAACACCGCCGGGGCCTAACCATAACCTGTCCGGCTCCACGTTTTGCCAGGGGAATCTGGCTGCCGCCCCTATCAGTAAATCAAAAAGATTGATGGATGAAAGGAGCTTTCTTTCCAGCAAGGTCACTTGCTGGGCCAGGTCCCGGGAGGTTCTTTTTATCTTTTCAAGGTATTCCTGGCGCTGTTCAGAAATCTTTTTAACGTCTTGTATTTGAACCCCCAGGGCCTTATTCCGGCGGTCCAGCCCTTCAACAACATCATTGAGAGCTTTCTCCTTCTGCAGAGAGGCTATACAGGCATTTTCAGCCTGTTTGCATGTTTTACCCTGCTGATCCAGTATAAAGGAAACCATAATGGATCGGTTTAACAGATCGCTAAGGCTGGAGGATTTAATTAAAATGTCTAAAAGGCTCCAGTAGCCATAGCGGTACTGAAAATTTATCCAGGGGCTTACCTTCAGTAAGCTGTCTTTTTTTATTTCCAGGGCTTCATTAAATTCATCCAGGGCGTCATTTCTTTTTTGCCGGGTTTCTATGAGATCTTTTTCAATCAGATTCTTTTTTTCTTCGGCCTTTTTTTGTTTAAGATCCAAAACCAGAAGCTCCTGAGTCAGTAAATAAGCATCTCCCTCCAGGACGGATATGGCCTGATGGGACTTTTGCCTTTGATCCCCCTCCGCCCTGCTAAAAGACGGATAAATGCTGGAATAGAAAATAATTGCCGCTATAATTGATATTATTAAAGGTATATTCACAACATTCCCCGGCATGTTGCTGCTTCCTTTCAGTAATGCTATACTGCATTTACTATTATAGTTTACTCCACCTTTTACTGCATTGAAATACTTAAAAAACTATCAAGGAGGTCTCCGGCTTGGAACTTACTCCCAGACTGGCCGCTGTGGCCGGATTTATTCCCCAGGGGGTCAGGGTGGCCGACATAGGGACGGATCACGCCATGCTGCCTGTCAATCTGGTTGAAACGGGTAAATCACCCTTTGTCATAGCTGCCGATGTAAACGAAAAACCTTATCTGGCGGCCTGCCGCCAGGTTCAGGCAGCCGGGGCCGGAAGCCGGGTGGAAGTCAGGAAAGGCAGCGGACTGGAGGTTATACGCCCCGGTGAGGTTGATGTGGTAGTGATGGCCGGAATGGGTGGCAATGCCATTATAAACATTATTGATCAGTGCCGGGGTGTACTTGACGACGTCATCCGCCTGGTGCTTCAGCCCATGACGGACGCAGGCTCCCTTAGACTTTGGCTGGCCCGGAACGGCTGGCGGCTGGTGGACGAGGAACTGGTAAAGGAAGGGGAAAAATTTTACGTTATTATGGCTGCCGAACCGGGGATTGAAAATCAACAAGACCATTTTCTGCTGGAAATGGGCCCGCTGCTGGTGGAAAAATACAGCCCGCTGCTGGTGGAATATCTGGAAAAAATTAAGATGGATTCACAGAAAATGTTGTCCGGGCTGACCAGAAGCAGGAGTGAGGAATCCATGGACAAGGCCGTAGAGATAACTAACAGGCTTACCAGACTAAAGGAGTTGATTAACCGTTGCAGGCAAGGTGCAGAGAAATATTCCGGATGATTGAGGAGCTGTCTCCTCCGGATCTGGCCGAAGAATGGGATAATTGCGGACTGCAGGTGGGTGATCCCCAAAGGATGGCAGACAGGGTGCTTTTAGCCCTGGATATGGATGAGTCCGTGCTTGATGAGGCCCTGGAACTGGAGGCAGGCCTGGTGATCACCCATCATCCCCTGCTTCTGAAGGGAATTAAACAGATCAGGGAAGACCTGCCGCCGGGGAGGCTGGTCTCAAAAATAATAAGGGCCGGTATAACGGTTTATTCCGCCCATACCAACCTTGACAGCGCGCGAGGGGGAGTAAGCGCCGTCCTGGCTGAAGCACTGGATTTGACCGGTATCCAAATTCTTAAGCCCGGTAAAGAAAAATACCTGAAGTTGGCCGTATTCGTGCCGGTTGATCATTGCGATCAGGTCCGGGAGGCCCTAGCCGGGGCCGGGGCCGGATGGATAGGCAATTACAGCCATTGCACCTTCATGT
Organism: Peptococcaceae bacterium BRH_c4a; assembly: GCA_000961585.1. Classification (GTDB taxonomy): domain Bacteria; phylum Bacillota; class Desulfotomaculia; order Desulfotomaculales; family Desulfocucumaceae; genus BRHc4a. The sequence continues at coordinate 59,006 of LADN01000020.1, forward strand.
CCGGGGGCACCGGAACCTTCAAACCCCTTGAGGGCGCAAGCCCCTATATCGGTAGGGCCGGAGACCTGGAAAAGGTGGGGGAGATCAGGGTGGAAACCATACTTCCGGCCCGTATCACCGGTGGTGTGGTAAAGGCCATGCTGGCGGCGCACCCATATGAGGAAGTGGCCTATGACCTGTATCCACTTGAAAACCGGTCTGTCAGTTCGGGTCTTGGCAGGGTGGGAAGCCTGAAAGAAGCAGTCAGTTTAAACGAATTTGCCTGTAAAGTAAAGGAGGCATTGGGGGTTCCGGCTGTACGGCGCGGAGGCCCCGCCGGGGGTAAGATACAGAAGGTGGCTGTATGCGGGGGATCCGGAGGTGATTTATGGCCCTTGGCCCACAAGGCCGGGGCCGATGTTCTGGTGACCGGGGATATAGGTTATCATGCAGCCAGGGATATGCTGGCGGCCGGAATCAGCTTTGTGGACGCCGGGCACTACGGCACCGAGCGGCCGGTTCTGGACCACCTGTCCCGTCACCTGACTGAGGGCTGCCGGGAGAGAAGCCTGGAGGTTGAATTTATAGTTTCATCGGTGGAGGGAGACCCATTTTTCTTATACTGACGGGATTATTCTGTCGGAATTCTGGCTTCTGGATTCCAACCCGCCCGTCAGGGCGGGTTGATTATATCAAGGGGGCTGCTCAGTAAAATATGGCCTTTGATGGTCTCGTGCCGGTGGCCGTCCAGTAGAATGTCGACATGCTGTATTTCTATGGCATATGTTGTGGCGGGTGAATTCAGACAGTTTGAAAAAAAGCTCCCGCAGGGCGACCTTTCTTATATCGTCAGTTTCATACGCTTAACCTCCTGTTCCCCTGTACCTGTTCAGAACGGTGGCGAACTCTCCCCAGTTGAGGGAGGCCGAGGGTTCCCGCGCCATCATCAGCAGCCTGTCGGCCACCAGGGCCTCTATTTCGGCCGGGGGGTCCCAGTTATCGGGTGTCACCGTACGGTTTCTGAGCCTGTTCAGTACGGTGGCAAACTCGCCCCATAGGGATGTTGATGAAGCCTTTTGGGCAGTGTTCAGTATTTTATCCCTTATGAGAAGATCAATCTCTCCTTCGGGGTCCCAGTTCACCGGATCAGGCGGTGGTACCTCCCTTACTCTGTTTAGAACGGTGGCCAGTTCGCCCCAGGAAACGTATGCCTCCGGAAGCCTGGGTGTATTTATTATCCTATCGGCCTGCAATTGGGCTATTTCCCAGGCCGGGTCCCACGGATTTTCCCGGAGGGGTATATCCAGGGAGGCTGCAATGCCTGCCGCTATTGAATTGGAAAGGCCGGCCAGGAAAGGCTCATAGGTTAAAAAAGAGATATCTTTACTGTTGTCTATAAAAAGATTCTCCAGAAGAATGGCCGGCATTTTTGTAAGTCTGAGCACCGCAAAGTCAGCGCTCTTTTGCCCCCGGTCGGTTATTTGGTAACCGCCCAGATAGGAAACCACCCGGCTGTGCACTATATTGCGGTATTGCCGGGTCAGTTCCGGGGCGTCCGGGTGGATAAAGCTTTCAAAACCGGTGCCGCCTCCAGCGTTAATGTGGATTGACACAAACAAATCTGCATTTAGGGAATTGGCCAACTGGGCCCGGTTGGAAAGGCTCAGGGATAAATCCATCTTTCTGGTCAGCTTTACCTGGCACTGGTAGGGTAGAAGCTCATTCACAATCTTTTTGCTTAGCTTCAACGCCAGGTCCTTTTCCTTATAATCCGGGGAAACTGCGCCCGGGTCATTCCCGCCGTGGCCCGGATCTAACACTATGGTTTTCAGCGTTATCCCCCATTTCCCGCAGGTTTTAATAAATTCATATTAACACCGGGGAATATTTATGAAAGAATCGCCAGGTACAAAGGGAAGTGCTGAAAATAAAATAACCGCCTTGTCGGCGGTGCCGTCTTGCAGACGGCGGAAGCCAGAAGCCAGAATCCAGAAAAAGCAAGCGTGACCCTAAAGCGACATGCAGTGAGGGGGAGGGGTTTTAGTCCAGGCGGATGTTCCGGAGGCTGTTATCTGGCTCTTGGCGACAGAGCCGTACGGACTGCCGAACCGGCTGCAGGACGCAGCCGGTAGCCGGAATCGACGCATGGATGCGGCGTTGGAGGCGGTCGGCAGTCCGTTAGGCGACGAGCTTAGAGCCAGTTTAGCCGGAGGATAAGTAGATCGGACTCAAACCCCTCCACCGGCCACAGAGTGACCCAGAAGCGACCCCAGAAAAACTCTGGGCTTGCATAAAAATGCTTTGGTGCTTCAGTACTTCAGCGCTTTAATGCTTTAATGCGTCATATGCTTTCCTAAACGATAAAAAAACGCCCTGAAGGGCGCTTGGGAATCCAGGGGCCAGGAGCCAGAATGGTGACAGGCTGCCTTAAAAGCGACCCTCAAGCGACCTCGGAGGAACTAGGGGCCGATAAGGCTTTAGCACTTTAATGCTTTAATGTGTCATGTACTTTCCTTAACGATAAAAAACCGCAGCCTGTGGCTGCGGTTAGACTGCAGTTTTTAACACCCCTTATTTCAGGAAGAACAGATACAAATAGCCGGTGCATATAATTATGGACATGATCATCATGGGGAAAGCTATCTTGGTAAAGTGGATGAAGGAGATAACCACTCCCCTCTTTTCTGCCATACCGGCCACCACGACGTTGGCTGAGGCCCCGATGAGGGTTCCGTTTCCACCCAGGCAGGCCCCCAGGGAGAGGGACCACCACAGGGGGTTCAGGTCGGCTATGCCGCCCAGCCGCCCCATGTCCTGTATCAGAGGTATCATGGTGGCCACGAAGGGAATGTTGTCCACGAAGGCCGAGGCTATGGCCGAAAGCCACAGTATCAGCAGTCCGGTGGGAACCATGGCACCGCCGGTGAGCTCCAGCGACTTCTTGGCTATGGACTCTATTATACCCACATGCTGCAGGCCGCCCACAACTATAAACAGCCCGGCGAAGAAGAATATCACCGGCCATTCCACGGCTGCCAGGGCGTGCTCGGGATCCTCCCTGGTCAGCAGAAGCAGCAGGCTGGCCCCGGTCAGGGCTACGGTGGCAGATTCCAGGTGCAGGTACTGGTGCAGTACAAATCCCACTACGGTAATAACTATGACAACCAGGCATTTTTTCAATAAGACGGGGTCTTTTATCTGCTCTTCGGCGTTCATATTCATTATGTTATTTTTTAGCTCCGGCTTTGTTTTGAGCTGTTTCTGGTAGAGAAGTTTAAGCCAGATCATGGTCAGTATATGGACTACGATTATAACCGGTGTCAGTGCGAAAACAAAGTCCATAAAGCCCAGCCCGGTGGCGCTGCCTATCATTATGTTGGGCGGGTCACCGATCAGTGTGGCCGTGCCCCCAATGTTGGAGGCCACCACCTCGGCAATTAGAAAGGGCATGACATTTATTTGCAGTTCCTTGGCTATGGCGAAGGTAACCGGTACGATTAGTAAAACTGTGGTTACGTTGTCCAGCAGGGCGGAGGTCACCGCCGTGATGGTGGAGAGTGAGATCATTATTGCCACCGGCTCACCCTTGGACATCTTGGCCGAGACCACGGCCATGTACTCGAAGACCCCGGTGTGCCGGGTGATGCCCACTATGACCATCATGCCGATAAGAAGCCCTATGGTGTTGAAGTCGATGTACTGAATGGCCTTCTCCTGGGTTATTACTCCCGCCAGTATAAGTACCATCGCCCCGGCCAGGGCCACCACTGTACGGTGAATCTTTTCCGTCATGATCATGGCATAAGTTAGGAGGAATAATCCCCCCGTAAAAATAACCTGGGACTGTGCCGACATTAACCTTTCCTCCTTAGTTAACTATTTGGCCAGCTTTTTTGTATAATCTCTAGGCCGGCGATGCTGGGTAAAAGTTATTTAGCCAAGGGGCTGAGTCCTACCAGGGGCCAGAAGGTGAACATGAAGACCACCATTACCACCAGCAGCAATATGGTAGCGGGAATGCCGGAGGTAAAGAATTCACCGGTGGTGAACTGCCTGGACTCGTAAGCCATGGCGTTGGGAGCCGCTCCGATGAGGAGCAGGAAGGGCATGCCCGCAGCGGCCGTGGCCGTATACAGTATCAAATGCGGGTTTACTCCCAGGTACTGGGCTATGACCAGGGCCACCGGCAGTGTTATGGCAATGGCGGCCACGTTCATTATAAAGTTGGTCATTATGGAAACCAGTATAGCCACACCAATCACGAAGAACAGCCAAGGGGCTCCCTGCAGAAGGGAAAGCCACTTTATGGCCATCCACTGGGCCGCCCCGGTCTGCCAAAGGGCAAATCCGATGCTCATGGCGCCGCTGAATAGGAGCACTATATTCCAGGGTATCTTTTTCTCCAGGTCCTGAACGTCCAGTATTCCGAAGGAGAAAAACATCAGTCCGGCCAGGAGCAGCGGGATTGATCGGTCAAGCGTCTTCAAGGCTGGTACTACCGCCTGTAGTATAAGCATTGCTAAAGCGCCGCCCACCACCAGTATGACAAATATTTCTTCCTTGGTCAGGGGGCCCAATTGACTGTAGAGATCGCTGGCTCTTTTCCTCAGCCCGGGTATGGTTTTCTTCTCAGGCTTGTAAATTAACAGGAGCATGGCCCATAATAAGAATACCATAATCCACCCAAAGGGCAACATGTGTAGTGAAAAATCGATGAAAGTTACATCTACACCGGTAAATTCCTTGAAGAATCCTACGGCCGCAGGGTTGCGGGCGCCCCCCAGCAGAGTGCAGATGCTGCCGGCGCCGGCGGTGTAGGCCATGCCTATGAACAGCCCCTTGCCGAATTTGTTGGGCTTGGTTATACTGCCTCCCTCTTCCTCGTTGTACAGGGCAAGTATGGTTAAGAAGATGGGTATTACGGTGGCGGCTACGGCGGTGTGGGCCATTATGTGGGTAAGGAGCGCGGTGACCACAAAGCAGCCCAGCAGGATCATGCTGGTCTTTTCTCCCACCACCATGAGCATTTTATAGGCCAGGCGCTTGGTAAGACCCACCTTGGTGAAGGTGAGGCCCACCAGCAGGGATCCGAATATAAACAGCACCGTGGGGTCCATGAAGTCCCTCATGGCCTCTTTAGCCGGTCTGATCATGAACAATGGCTGCAGTACTCCTATGGCTATACTGGTGACACCGATGGGTATTACCTCGAAAACCCACCACACACCGGCCAGCAGGAAAAGTCCAATGGCTGATTTTCCTGCCGCCGAAAGGGCGAAGCTTTTACCGGCGGGATCTACGGCCGGGCCGAACGGTGGAAGGAAGTGAAACAGCAGCAGCAGGCCTAAGCCCATTAACAAAAAAAACATATTCTTTTTATCAATTGCCATGTTTTTTAACAGCTCCTCTCTGTGATTAACCTGAGAGTGTTCAAACTAGATTTTGTGCCTGACCTTGATGTCGCTGAATATTTTATAAAAAAAGGAAGATATGAAGTTTGTGCATGTTAGATCTTGATCGGGCAGTGGATTGGCTTTGGTGATCGATCCGATTCGCTCACCGACATAGCATATATGGCTTTTCAGGCTGTTTATTGACAGGAGAGCCTGGTTTACCCTGTCATCATTCATGGATTCCGCCGAACCGCAAATCAGCATTTTCTCAATGCTGAGGTCGGGTTTTCCGGACCGCTCGGTCGGTTGCCGGTATACGAAAATTTCCTTTACTGTGTACCCCTTCTCCTTTTCCAAAAGGGCCATTAGCCGGAAAGTATTGTAAAATCTTTCACATGTGTTGGCCAAAAAAAAATCCGGATCATTTTCTTCAATTCTAAGGTTAAGTAAAAATTTGACTGCCTCTTCTCCCCTTTGACTATCCAGTTGGCTGAACCTTATAGGCAAGCCGCTGCTGTCCACAAGAAAACAGTTCATGTTTTCCAGCCAGCACATAAAACCCCGGGGATCACCATATTCCATTGATTTTTCGTGAATCAGGCGGTTAAAGATGTTCTCATCGGATAGGCCGCTTTGTTTCCTTTTCCCGTCCTGCAGGAGTAAATCCCATAAATCCTGATCCCTGCAGGGGTGTTCCGCCTTGAAGGCGTTTTCCAGGGCCAGCAGGTATGCTGTTTTCAAATACCTGCACCAAGACGGTCCCGATCCCAGTATTTCCTTGTATAGGGACAGGGTTTTACTGAGGTCATCATAAAGGGGTTTTATTCTTTCTGACAGCAGGTGGCCCACGCTCGACAGGTTAGTCAGTTGTTTATGTTTTACCTTGTTTCCTTCCCTGCGGCTTTCAAGGAGTTTGAGATACACATACTCTCTTTCTTTGTACCTGGCGCTAACAACTCTGAAGAACAGAAATTACACCCCCCTTCTGTGGTTATATTTGTCACTCCCCCCTTTATGAAAAAGTGATTTATTTCACCCGCATATTCCGTAGGAATAAGAAGGCCAGCAGGGACGGATTTCCTTCGCCGGCCTACACGGCAGCCTGTATTCCCGCAGTTATCGGGGAACTCCCCAGGTCATGTATTCACAGCAATTTTATATATGTATTTGTCATCACGGTCCCTTGAGAAATATTATACTAATATAGTTAGTAAATATCAACAGGTTTTTCACTACATTTTTATAAATATTCCTTGTAGTGGTTAAAGAGCGGCACATCCTTATATTATGGGTCTAGGAGCTCATTAAAAAACTGATGGGGAGTTCAAATCCGGCAGAGATTGTTGTAGCTTTGGACCGCCGGGAGTATAATTTTCAAGAAGAATACTCAAAAGGTGTTGTGGAATGTGATAAATATCACCTCGGTGCGAGGGCGTATTTAACAGACCGCCAGATTTTTTAGTTTATACTTTGTTTATGGAGCAGTATTAGTCGCTTCACCAGATGGAATTAGTAATAATGCTAGCGGAGGGATGAACATGGATTTAAAAGGAAACTGCCTTACCACTGCAATGGGTATTCTCCCCCATAAAAATATAGGAGATGCCATGAAACTGGTCCTTCAACTGGATATACCCTTCTGGCCCCAGCTTCCAAATTACAGCTATTACGAAGATATGTACGTTCAGGTCAGTGAGAACTTTCCCGGTATCAGGGTGGACACGTCTCAAAAAAGAATAACCCTGGATTCTTCAGGGTTTTACGAAGAACTGACGGAATATGCCATGAAGAGTGACGATGAAAACCTGTTTAAACTGTCTTCCGGTTACTCCGCCGCCTTCGATGCCTTTTTGGCCCAGGACCTGTCGGCATACCGGCTTATCCGGGGGCAGAGCATTGGGCCTGTCAGTTTTGGCCTTAAAATTTCCGATGAAAACCTGAAGCCTATTATTTATAATGATGATATAAGGGAATTTCTTTACGAATTCATAGCCCTGAAAACCAATGTGCAATACCGGCAGCTAAAGGAAAAACACCCGGGCGCCTTTGTCTGGGTAGATGAGCCGGGCCTGGAAATAATTTTTGGTTCCTTTACAGGATATGCCAGCCACAGAGCCAAACAGGATTTCTCCGATTTCCTTGAAAGGCTGGAGGGCCCCCGGGGAGTTCACCTCTGTGGAAACCCGGACTGGTCTTTTTTGCTGAGCGGCATGAATATGAACATACTTTCCATTGACGCTTACGGCTGCGGAGAGATATTTACCAGATATTCCGGCGAGGTCAGGGACTTTCTGGATGCAGGAAACATAATATCCTGGGGAATTGTGCCCACCTTGACCGAGGAGTTGAGCCGCGAGTCGGTGGAAGCCTTGGCCGTGAGGCTGGAAAGCCTATGGTCCCACCTGGTTTCCAGGGGTATCGGCCTGAAGAAGATATTGAAGCAGGCCTGGCTGGCCCCGGCCAGGTGCTGCCTGATAAATACCGACGGACATCTTACCGTGGAGAATTCCTACCGTACACTGCAGGAGGTATCCAGGCTGCTCAGGGACAAATATGACCTGGGGGACTGAGGGGGGACAGCTTTAAGCTATAAGCTATAAGCCGTAAGCTTTGAGCGGAATACACTTTGGTAGGTAATAGGTAATAGGTAAATGGTGGCAGGTGACAGGTGTTTAGTAGTTGGTTTGGCTTACAGCTTACAGCCAATAACCTATAACCAACTACCATAAAAAGCTTTTACTCGGCAACCGGATTAAAGGCACAGGACCTTTTTTCCACAAACCCTATTTTATCCTTTACTGTTTGTATCCTGGTTTCCATGGCGCCCTTGACCACGGTATAGGGTACGTTCATGATGTCCAGGAAATTTTTTATTTTCTCGTCCACCTTAATGGCCAGTTCCTCGTTTTGATATATTACACCGTCCGGATGAAAGGCGAATTCTCTGGGAATATAGAATATCTCGTAGGACGAAACGTCTTTCATGGCCCATTCGTACAGCTTCATGAGGGCGTAGGTCTCCCGGGGGCTTTTAAAATCACAGAGAATGAGTCCGTAAACATAGCTAAGTATGGTGGCATTGTCACAGAATATTATATCGCAGTGGGAAAGCTCATCTTCCACCTGTTTCTGGCCCTCGTAGAGGAGGAACTGCTCGAAAATGGAGGTGGGGGGGCCGTAACGAATTATATAGGTTCTGGCAAATTCCAGGCAGACTGAGGATGCATACCCAACCATGCTGTAGTCCACGTCCAGCTGTTTAATAAGGGTGGTTTTTCCTATTCCGGGCCCTCCCAGGAATGCGCACTTTTTGGTGGTTTTTGATTTGCAGTCCATATAAGACACTGTTCTCCTCCTTAAGACGATGTTACAGATACTTACAATGAGATACTTACAATGTTCGGCACTGCTAACCAAAAACCTTCTTGGAAGAGATTTACCCGTGTATCATAGAAGGAAGACATCCGGTGCAGACCCAGAGACTTTCACCTTTAAGGCGGCAGGGCAGAAGCGCCTTTTTTTCTCCGGGTTCCCCGCATTTGAAACAATAGGCTCCTCCCGGCTTTTTATCGGTCGGCACGGACGTTCCAGGGGCAGGTGCAACGCCTAGGGCCGGGCATTTTGTGTGACAGGATGTGCCCGGTGTACAGCCGGTTTTGTCTCCGGCTTTTTGTAAATCAACTCCCCGGGCCCTAAACCCCATGCACTGTCCGCAGCTTTCAATCAGATCATGCTTTAATTGCATATAACGGTCTTTCTTACTCATGGATCATACCTCCTCGGCTTCATTATCAGGTATTCCTTTAAATACATATTACCGGAAAGGGATGCTGCTGACTTATGAGGCAAACTGCATAAACCGTGTGATATTTATCATATTTAAAATATGCAGGAAAAATTGAAGGTGGTAGAATATGGTCAGTATCTGAAAGGGCTGAACCGGAGGGGATATCCGTGTCCACCGACCTTGAACTTCTTAAAAAAAATCGCAGCAACCTCATTGAATTGAGTATTATTATGGAATAAATCATGCTATTATGTCTTATAAAGATAGAATATAGTGGGGTGTCAACAACAATGCATACTGGTGTCGAAATTAAGTCATCAGGGGATTGGGAAAGGCTTGGGGACAACCTGGAAACCTGGTCCTGCGGCTGCACTGTAATTGGGAGCTTAGCTTCCATAAACGCAAGATGCAATAACTGCGGCGGTGTATTTAAAAAAATAGCCAGGAAAAAAGAGGGCCTAAAAAAGGGAAAAGTAGAAAGTCTGAAGATGGAACTGGTCAATAACACAGCGGCACTGTTTTCGGAGCCGGAAATTGAAGAAAAGGTTCCGTGTCAGCGCTGTGACAGCTCAATGGAGGTCAAGGTGTTTACCCAGGAGTGGGACAGAATAAAGAGTCATGTGGCGCCATGCCCCATGTGCTGTGCTCAGGAATGGCTGGACTGGTCGGCGGGTAAGAGGATAATGGGGGAAAAGTAGCCTTTCATAGGGTGAAAGAGTAACTGTCGGCATTTGCATGCCGGCAGTTTTTAAAGATATAGGGGATTATTTTATATAAGGTGATGATACTGTGTGTAGAGACAGCAGTGAACCTACATATCAAGTTAATCTTGTGGAAGACCTTCTTAATATTGGTATCGCCCTGTCTGCGGAAAAGGATCACAACCGTCTTTTGGAAATGATACTTGCCGGGGCGCGAAAGATTACCAATGCAGATGGGGGCACCCTGTACCTGTATGAAAAGGACAAGCTGGTCTTTAAAATAATGCATAACAAGACCCAGAATACCTTTCGGGGAGGAAAGGGTGAGCCCATAAACATTCCTCCGGTAAAACTGGTGAAGGAGAATGTTTCAGCCTATGTTGCCCTGACCGGAAAAACGGTAAATATCCCCGATGTTTACAATACCGACGGTTTTGATTTTTCCGGCCCCCGTAATTATGATAAGACCACAGGTTACCGCACCAAGTCAATGCTGGTGGTGCCCATGGAGAATCATGAGTCCCAAATCATTGGAGTGCTTCAGCTGATAAATGCCATGGACAGAGATGGCAACACCGTGGTATCTTTTATTCCGGAGCACCAGAAGGTGATAGAATCCCTGGCCTCCCAGGCGGCCATAGCCCTTACCAACGCTAAACTGATCAGTGATATTGAACAGCTCTTTCATTCCTTTGTGCATACCATCACCACCGCTATTGACGCCCGGACGCCATATAACGCCAACCATTCCAGGAGGGTGGCCTTATTGTCCGGCCGGTTGGCGGAGGCCATAAACCAATCCGGAGATGATCTGTGGCAGGATAAAAAATTCAGCCCGGATAGGCATGAGCAGTTGATAATGGCCGGCTGGCTGCATGACATAGGGAAGGTGGCCACTCCCCTGGAGGTAATGAACAAGGCAACCAGGCTGGACAACAGGGTTGAATTGGTGCTGCAGAGGCTTGATTACCTGTACCAGTCAAAAACAGCTGATTATTACCGGGAGCGCAGCTGCCTTCAGGAAAAAGGCCGGGTCGATAACCTGGGTGAATTGGATGAACGGTATGGCAGGGAGCTGGAAGAGCTGAAAAGGGCCAGGGCTCTGGTGGAAAAAGCCAACAGCCCGGCCACTTTCATTGATGATAACATGGCTTTGGAGTTGGCCGGGGTGGCTGCGCTGACATACCGGGACATACAGGGCCGTGAATGGCCCTGTCTCACCCCCGAAGAACTGCAGTGCCTAACCATAAGGAAAGGGACACTTACCGATGATGAGCGCAGGGTCATGGAGGATCACGTATCCATAACCGCCAGAATGCTGGAGAAAATAAATTTTATAAAAAAATACTCCAATGTACCACTTTATTCAGCCATGCACCACGAGCATATGGACGGCAAGGGATATCCAAATGGACTGGCTGGAGACCAAATACCTCTGGAGGCCAGGATACTTGCCCTGGCGGATGTTTACGACGCTCTTACCGCCGATGACCGCCCTTATAAAAGGGCCATGCCGGTGGAAAACGCACTGAATATTTTGGGTGCCATGGTGGAGGAAGGAAAGCTGGACGGCAACATTTTCAACCTTTTTAAAAACTGCAAAGTATGGGAAAAGGTAACTGATTAGAGGCTACGCTGAAAATAGCTGTAAGCGGTAAGCTTTAAGCTTTATCAGCCACAGAGAAAACAGAAAAGAATACTCTGTTTTAATCCTCCGTGGCGCCGCTTGCGGCATGTAGGCCTGAATTCCAAGCCGCCAGACAAGGCGGTTTTGTTATCGTTTAGGAAAGTATATGACGCTTTAAAGCATTAAAGCGCTGAAGCACCAAAGCATTTTTATGCAAGCCCAGAGTTTTTCTGGGGTCGCTCCAGGGTCGCTCTGTGGCCGGTGGAGGGGTTTGAGTCCGATCTACTTATTCTCCGGCTGAACTGGCTCTAAGCTCGTCGCCTAACGGACTGTCGACCATTTTGGAGGTTGGAGGCCAGAGGTTAGAAAACTTGTAGGAAACGACCTCGAAGCCATTCCCATCTTAATCCAATTTCCAACTTCCAACATCTAACCTCCAAATTAGCCGGTTCGGCAGTCCGTACGGCTCTGTCGCCAAGAGCCAGATAACAGCCTCCGGAACATCCGCCTGGACTAAAACCCCTCCCCCCTCATGCATGTCGCTTGAGGGTCACTTTTAAAGTATGCTGTCACCATTCTGAATTCTGAATTCTGAATTCTGGATTCCGCCGTCTGCAAGACGGCACCGCCG
>LADN01000011.1 GCA_000961585.1 Peptococcaceae bacterium BRH_c4a
AAAAACGCCCTGACGGGCGTTGCCGTCTTGCAGACGGCGGAAGCCAGAAGCCAGGAGCCAGAATAGTGACAGCCTGCCTTAAAAGCGACCCTCAAGAGACCCCATAGCGACATGCAGTGAGGGGGAGTGATTTAAGTCCGTGCGGAATGTACCGGAGGCTGCTACTGTCTCTTAACGACCGAGCCTACGGAATGCCGAGCCGGCTGCAGGACGCAGCCGGAAGCCGGAATCGACGCATGGATGCGGCGTTGGAGGCGGTCGGCATTCCGTTGGCGACCGAGTTTAGAGACAGTTGCAGCAGGAGGTTATGCAGGCCGGACTTAAATCGCTCCACCTACCCATTAGTGACCATGTAGCGACCCTCAAGTGACCCAGGAGCGACCCAAAAAAATGAAGTTGGTCATGGTTGCAAAAAAGTTATCCACAATTCTCGAAAAGCATAATTTCCTATAAAAAAAAACGCCCTGACGGGCGTTGCCGGCTAAGGAAAGGGGACACACCTCTCTATTGTGACTGCCTCCGGGGGTCAGAGGAATGTCCCCGATGCTTAGACGGCGGAAGCCAGGAGCCAGAAGCCAGAATTCAGAATCCAGAAGAGCTGATCTTTCATGCCGCTAAACGGCAATACAGACAAATGAAAGAATTATTTCCGTTGAGGAAATATATCCATATTCTGGATTCTGAATTCTGGGTTCTGGATTCCGACAGAATAAGGCCCTCAGTATGAGGACAGAAAAAACCCGGTCTTTCGACCGGGCTATATGATTATGCAGATGAGACCGCCACTTCCTTCGTTTACTATCCTCTGCAAAGTTTCCTGCAGTTTTAGCTGAGCATTCTCAGGCATTCTGTGCAGTTTGTTCTGTATTCCTTCCCTTACCAGATCATGCAGAGATTTTCCGAAGATTTCCGAGTCCCATATCTTTTGCGGGTTTTCCTCGAATTCGTTCAGCATGTACCGGACCAGTTCCTCGCACTGTTTCTCTGTGCCTATTATGGGAGTAATTTCCGTGGTGATGTCGGCTCTGATTATATGCAGCGAGGGTGCGCTGGCCCTTAGCTTTACACCGAAGCGGTTGCCCTGGCGAATCAGCTCGGGCTCTTCAAGGTTCATCTCGTCTATCTTGGGTGTAACCACTCCGTATCCGGTCTCCCTGACCTCCTGAAGGGCCACAGACACCTTATCGTATTCGCGTTTTGCCACCGAAAGGTCTCTGACCAGCCTGAAGAGTTCATGGTCGCCGTCCACCCTGAATCCGGATTCTTCTGAAAGAACCTGGTAGAACAACTCAGCCTTGGAAGCAATATCTATGGCCGCCACCCCGGTGCCCATATCCATTTTGTTAAGGGTAACCCTGGAAATGAAATCGTAATCACCCAGGCTTTCAACGGCGTTGTCAATATCCCGCAGCCTTCTGACGTGCCGGACGGTATCTCTGACTGCATCCTCAAACCTCTGCCGTAGCCAGTGCTTGTGATCCAGTTCTTCAATCCATGTGGGAAGCGAAATATTCACTTCGTTGACCGGGAATTCATAAAGAACCCTTTCCAGAATTGACAGTATGTCCTTCTGGGCCAGTTCGGCGCAGTTCACCGGAACGACGGGAACATCATATTTTTCGCTTAGTTCTTCGCACAGTTCGGCGGTTTCCTGAGACTGGGGGGTGCCGGTGTTCATGATCACCATAAAGGGCCTGCTGATATCCTTAAACTCGTCTATTACCCTTTCCTCCGCCTCCAGATAGTTCTCCCGGGGTATATCGGTTACGCTTCCATCGGTGGTGATAACTATCCCCATGGTGGAATGTTCCGAAATCACCTTTCTGGTGCCAAGCTCGGCGGCTTCCTGAAAGGGAATGGGTTCCTCGAACCAAGGTGTTGAAACCATTCGCGGCCCGTCATTTTCCTCGTATCCCAGGGCGCCCTCCACCCTGTACCCCACACAGTCCACCAGCCGCATTTTAAACTTAAGCCCGCTGGAAATGTTTATCTCCACAGCCTCGTTGGGGACAAACTTGGGCTCGGTGGTCATGATGGTTCTGCCTGCCCCGCTCTGGGGAAGCTCATCCCGAGCCCTTTCTCTTTCATGAACATTTTTGATATTGGGAATGACCAGGAGTTCCATAAACTTTTTGATAAAAGTAGATTTTCCGGTGCGTACCCCTCCGCCAATTCCCAGATAAAGGTCGCCCCCGGTCCTTTCTGCTATATCCCTGAAGATATCCAGTTTTTCCATAACACTCCCTCCTTGATAAGATAAAAGTATTTATATTTGGCCAAAAATTTATTGCATCCCCCCTAACCCTCTCACAGAAAGTATAAACTGTGGCGGGGTGTGTGAAGAGTCCGGTCATGTGTAGTTTTTTTCCAGTGGCACACGTTAACATTATATATATATGAGCAGTTAAGCAGATTATTACAATGGGACGAAATAAAGAACCGCAAATGAAGTTGAGTGCGGTTTGTGTGAATGATCGCAGTTATTAAGAAAAAACGGCCTGCCAATGGCAGACCGAGGTTGTTGACAAAGTTCTACAACTACACTGAAAACACCTCATACTGAAGACCTTATTCTGTCGGAATCCAGAACCCAGAATTCTGGATTCCGCCGTCTGCAAGACGGCAACGCCCGTTAGGGCGGTTTTTTATTCCCTGTCCAGTCCCTGTTCCAGATAGGTTCTGGCCATGTTTGAGTATGCCATGGAAGTTATTTTCACCCAGGCCAGGGCCTCCCCGGAGATTTCCTTTTTGGGTACCGCCGGAACTCCTGCGGCAAGGTGCCTGGCCGGAATATTGCTGCCGGTGGAAACCACGCTGCCGGCCGCAATCATGCACTGTTCACCGATAACGCACCCGTCCAGCAGTACTGCATTCATTCCTATAACGGAACCGTCATCCAGCCTGGCCGAATGCACTACCGCTCCGTGAGCCACTGATACGTTATCCCCAATGATGGTGGGGTGGTCAATATTGGTGTGAATAACGACATTATCCTGTATATTGGTGTTTTTGCCTATGGTTATTTTGCCGAAATCGCCCCTAATAACCGCACCGTACCATACACAGGAGCCTTCTCCAATGGTTACGTCACCTATGATCACTGCGGTGGACGCTATAAAAACTCCTGCGGCTATTTGTGGCTTCTTGCCCAGGTATTCAACAATCTTCAATTCTCATCCCCCCTGTATACAATGCACCGTTTCTTACATCTCGTTTCTTTTACCCCGTCCCATAAGCGCCACCACGGCTTCCCTGGCCGGCTGGTCCTGATAAAGAACACCGTAAATCTGGCGGGTGATGGGCATGTCAACACCCAGTTCGGCTGACAGCCGGTTTGCCGCCCGGGTGGTTTTGAATCCCTCCACCACCATGCGGACTATGGACAGAGCTTCTTCCGGGGTTTTGCCCCCGCCTATCTCGATGCCCGCCCTTCTGTTCCTGCTGTGCATGCTGGTGCAGGTAACAATCAAGTCTCCCAGGCCCGTAAGCCCTGCAAAGGTCAGGGGATTGGCGCCCATCACCACTCCCAACCGGGTTATTTCGGCAAGGCCTCTGGTCATCAGAGCCGCCTTGGTGTTGTCTCCGAAACCAAGGCCGTCCGATATTCCGGTGCCCAGGGCGATGATGTTTTTCAGCGCCCCGCCCATTTCCACCCCAGTGACGTCGGTGTTGGTGTAAACCCTGAAATCCACCGACATCAAAACATCCTGGGCCTTTACCGCGGCACTTTCGTCACAGCACGCCACCACAACGGCTGTGGGCATCCCCCGGCCCACCTCCTCGGCGTGGCTGGGCCCGGACAAAACAGCGTAATTATCTTTTTTGCCCCCGCATATTTCCCGGTAAATCTGTGACATGCGCTGCAGTGTGTGTTCGTGAATTCCCTTGGCGGCGTTGATTAAAATGGTGTTGGCGCCAAGGTGGGGGCGGGCTTCCGACAGCACATCGGCAAAGGCGTGGGAAGGAACGGCCGATATAACTATCTCCTGCCCCCTCACCGACCGCTCCAGGTCATTGTTTACCTCTATATTATCCGGCAATAATATCTCCGGCAGGTAGTCAGTGTTTTTCCGTGTTTCCGATATTTCTTCCGCCTGTTCTTTTCTGTGAGACCACAGCAGGGGGTTTATCCCCTTTCTGGCCAAATGAACCGCCAGCGCCGTTCCCCAGCTGCCTGCCCCCAGTATAGAAACTTTATGACAAATCAATTCAATACCCCCGAAATCATCTGAACTTAAACCTGGATTCGGTTCCTTCTTTTAATCTTTTTATATTGGGAATGTGTTTTAAAATGGCAAAGAGACAAAGGGTGGCGCCAAAGAGTATGTACATCCGGTTATAATGAAAAATGGCCAGAAAGACGGGCACTGAAAGGGCGGCGCAGATGGACCCCAGTGAAATATAGCGGAAGGCCAGAACCACCACGGAGAAAACAATAAAAGCCACCATAACCACCGGCGGCGCCAGGGCCGCCATCACCCCGGCCCCGGTGGCTATTATTTTGCCGCCCTTGAAACCCAGATAAACCGGAAAAGCATGCCCCAGCAGCGCAGCCATGCCGGTTAACAACTCAAATCCCTCTATGCCTGCCTGTCCGCCCAGCAAAACCCCGGCCACTCCCTTGAGAGCGTCCATGATCAGCACAAACAGTCCGGGGACTGGTCCCAGGGTACGCCATACATTGGTGGCCCCTATATTTCCGCTGCCCTGTTTTGTTATATTGATTCCCCTGAGACGGGCCACAATAAACCCGAATGGTATTGATCCAATCAGATAGCTGGCAATCAGTAATATCAACCATAGCAATATTGTCACTATCACCCTTCCCTTTCAAAATACAGTTCTAAGTGGCGGCATCCTTTTCATTTTTTCTGCGCAAAAGAATTTTTATGGGTGTCCCCTGAAAACCGAATGCTGACCTTATCTGGTTTTCAAGATAGCGTATGTAGGAAAAATGGGCCAGATCCGGGTCGTTTATATAGAAGGTGAATTTTGGAGGCTTTACAGAATTCTGGGACGCATAATATATTTTAAGGCGTTTTGTTTTATGCGAAGGCGGCGGGTTCTGCAGCATGCACTCTCTGATTAAATTGTTCAGTCCCGGTGTGGACACCCTAAGGCTGTAGTTCTCGGCAACGGTGTCAACCACCTGCAGTATTTTTGTCACCCTCTGTCCGGTTAGGGCTGAAACGAACACCACCGGAGAATACTTCATAAAGCCCAGTTCTTCTCTTATATTAGTTGTGAACTGGTCGGAGGTGCGGTCGTCTTTTTTAATAAGATCCCACTTATTCACCGCTATTATGGAGGACTTGCCCTGATCATGGGCATAGCCGGCAATTTTTTTATCCTGTTCTGTAACACCGTCCACCGCATCAATCAGCATCAGTACAACGTCACTGCGGTCCACAGCCCTCAATGACCGGATCACGCTGAATTTTTCAGTGGAAAGCTCTATTCGGCTTTTTCTTCTCATCCCGGCGGTGTCTACCAATATGTACCTGCGGTCACCGTGTACGAAAAGAGTGTCTATAGCATCCCTGGTTGTACCGGGAATATCGCTTACAATAACCCGCTCCTGTCCCAGAATTTTGTTGACCAGGGATGATTTACCCACGTTGGGTCTGCCTATAACCGCTATACGGATGCTGTCCCGGTCTTCTTCTATTTCCTCTGAAACCGGAAAGTTATTGACCACGGCATCCATCATATCCCCGGTGTTCAGGCCTTCTGCCGCTGAAACCGGGATTGGCTCCCCCAATCCCAGGCTGTAGAACTCAAGAAAGTCCTGGCGGCCATCATACTGTTCAACCTTATTTGCCACCAGGACCAATGGCTTTTCAGCCTTTCTAAGTATCCCCGCAACTTCTTCATCGTTTGAGGTTATACCCGCCCGGGCGTCAACCACGAAAATAATCACGTCAGCTTCATCTATGGCCAATTGGGCCTGCTTCCTGACGTTACTGGTCAATGCATTGTCTTCAAAAAAGTCCAGACCCCCGGTATCCACCAGGGTAAACTTCCTGCCGATCCACTCCGCATCCTGGTAAAGCCGGTCCCTGGTGACCCCGGGGATTCCCTCCACTATGGCCAGCCTCCCCCCCACTATGCGGTTGAAAAGCGTTGATTTGCCCACGTTGGGCCTTCCCACTATGGCTACTATCGGTTTAGGCATCTAATCACCCATTGCTTTCTTTCAGTATGTTGACTAATTCTTGCGGCCCTTCGGCTATTCTGACGGGCACCCCCAGTTTGGCCGCCAGATCTTCGGGGGTCATTCCGTCCAGCATCACCTGTCCGTCTTTTTTTAATACAGCGGCGGGCAGTATTACCAGACTGTCTTTTAACTCTTCCCGCTTATTTAATATGTCCTGACCGGTTAAAAGCCCAGCCGCAGTAACCGATTCTCCAAAAAATTTATTTTTTACGGCCACTACGCTAATATCTAAATTGTTAACCCGGTTCAGGCGTTCTGCAACCGGATCCAGAACTCTCTTCCCCAGCAGACCGGTAACCAGACTGATCTTTAAAGGCCCGGGGATTTCTGAAGGTATCTTTCTTTTTGCCTTGCTCCACTCATCCATAAACAACCGGGTCAGGCCTACCCCGTTTTCGGTTTGTGGAAAGTCAGCATACCTGCCCAGGGCTGGAATCCGGGCGCCGGCCAGGAAGTAATACTCATCCCCGGCATAAACAAAGGGATAGTCAAAGGATTTAAGGCAGCAGTCCTGCCAGCCCTTCACCTTGTTCACTATCAGGGCCGCTTCCTGCCGGGTGAAATTTCTTATGCTGCTGAGTCCTTCCCTCCTGGCGGTCAGTCCCACCGGAACCACCGCCAGGGAGCGCACCCCCGGCCAGAGGGTTACCATATCAGCCACCGTTCTGTCCAGTTCCTCACCGTCATTGACTCCCGGGCAGACGACGGCCTGGGTATGTATTTCAATACCCTTTCCGGCCAGGTACTGCAGTCTTTTGTATATGTCACCGGCCCTGGGGTTGCCCAGTATTTTCACCCTCAATTCCGGGTTGGTGGCGTGAACCGAAACATACAAAGGGCTCAGCCTCAGCCTGGCAATCCTCTTGAAATCCAGATCCGACATATTGGTCAGGGTGATGAAGCTGCCCTGCATAAAGGACAGCCTGTAATCGTCATCCTTTACATAGAGGCTGCCCCTCAGCCCCCCGGGCATCTGGTCGACAAAACAAAAAATACACCTGTTGGCGCAGCGGGTGATGGATTCCAGCCCGGTGCATTCAAAATCTACTCCCAGGTCCTGATCGGGGTCCTTTTCTATTTCCAGATCCCATTGTTCTCCGTTTTGTTTTAACAGGTCAATACTGACCAAACTGTCCCTCGCATAAAAATAATAATCCAGTATGTCGGTTAAGGTATGACCGTTCAACGACAGTATTGTGTCACCCTGCTCCAGCCCCACCTCTGTGGCTATGCTGCCGTCGGTAACTGATGCGATCCTGAGACCCGCTTTCTTCACTGTTTAAATCCTCTCTCTGTTACGTGAGCCCGCCGTGCGGTCAACCCCTCATTTCTTCGTTTAATTATCTGATATTTGGAAGTTACAGTCAAGTTTGACGGTCTCCACCAGCCGGGGATAGATTTTCTTAATGTATTTTTCCATTAAAGGCCTTCCTCCAAAAGTGGCCGGCGGAAGTATCGACAGCAGTTCACCCATTAAAAACAGAAAGCCGCCGGGGGTTTTTATCTCAACAATCCGGCAGTGGTTTGTATCTATGCCGTACATCTCAAGAAAAGTGGTTATCAGATTCTTCAGCATGACCTTGCCGGAACGGCAGGAAAATGCCACCACCCTGATCCCCTGGCGGTTTTCGCCCAGGTAGCGCATCCGTCCTCCGGAGTATCTTCTATCATTCCTGGCAAAGATTAAGTCCAAGAGTTCAACGGCAGAAATTTTCTCAGAAAGCAACTGCTTAAGGAAGATGTTCCCAGCCACCGCAGAAAGGGGGAAATCCGAGCTGCTGAATAGAACCAGGGCTTTCAATAATATTCAACCTCCGGGCTTCTGAATATAAATTTTTTTTGTATGTCCTTATCGGGCGGCAGCTTTTGATCCAGCCGGGAAAACACTTTTTCCACCTCTGCCAGCAGTCTCTTATAGTTTCTTCTGGTTCCCCAGGTTACTATAGGCCTGCCGGCGGTGATCAGACCCAGCCTCCTGGACATGAACCCTCCCAGTTTCATGGTGAGATTTACACAGGGGGACACGTCCGTCAGCATGTAGCTGTTTTTATCAATTTGGAATACATCTGAGAGCCCGCTGACAACATTGTAAAGTAAATGGGGGCGACTTCGCCGCCCCACTACGTATATATCGTTGCCAAAAATGTCCCGGCCCATAAATATCATTTTCCCGGTATCTGTTATTTTGTGGCAGTCGAACAGATATTGTCCAATCAGCTCTTCATTCCGGGGCACCCTGTCTTTGGGCAATCTGCCAAGGTGTATGTTGGCTGCGGTTACCGAGGAGTGGGCGCCACCGAAACAGTGATATATTATTTTCAAGATTGATTCACCTCTCTGGCATTCCGGAGATAAGCTATAAGCTTTTTTTCCACAGAGGTCACAGAGGACACAGAGACTAAAAAGAACACAGAGTATCAAATAGGCTTGTTGAAGATAAATGCTTTAAACTCAGTGGTGCACTATTATATAAGTGCCATTTTCCAGGTAATGGGCCATCCCGTCCAGAATGCTGGAAAGAGACTGTGCCATACCATCACATTCCTCATGGCTTCCGGCGATAAAAATGGGCGCCCCTCCGCCTACTTTTTCATTGTCGGTGGTGACCACAGCCAGTATTCGTTTACACTCTGTCATATTTCCCTGCGGCTATCCTCCCTGCCTCGGTGCTGAGCGGCTTGCTTCTGGCGCTTTCAAGCACCGGAGTCCTTTTAACCGCCAGCATCAACGCTTCCGGATCTTTGATGGCTGGTAATATGTACAGTCCGATTTCGCCGGTATCAATGTTTTTCCGGGCCATGGGTGTCAGCTCCGGTGTATCCACGTCCTTTTTAATTCCCAGTATGGTGGCGGCAGTGTGGGCAATGGCTGCGCGCTGCCCCACATCGTTAATAATGGCCCTGGCGTTGGCCCCCTTGGGCTTTATTCTCACGGCCAGGCCCTCAGACAGTATTTTTTTTCTCATCTGTTTCAGGCCCACATTCATTATCACTATTTCATCCACTTTTAGCAGCGCACCGGTGAAGTCAAGCCCGGCCCGTTCCACCTCGCATATGTCTCCGATGGTCTCCCCGGCCATAAAGGATCGGCTGAATATTATTAAGAGAGCGGTAATAAGCAGGGCTGCCGGTATTCCGCCAAAATAATACGCTGCGCTGACACTCATGGCTGTGGCCATGACCAGATAATTTCTGGCCTCAAAGGTGCGGGCGATTCCTTCTATATAATCGTTGCCCCTTTTTACCAGTTCTGTTTTTTCCAGATTCTCCAGTGTTTTTCTTTCCATTGCCCTTATTTCCCTAAACTGCTGGGCTGCTAAGGCAAGGAAGGTAACGGCGGCAAAATCTGGTTTTATGATGGCCGGCATCGCCACCGCACCCATGGCCGATGCTATAAACCCCAGCGAGATGTGTGCGATCATTCCGTGGGGATAACCTGGGTACTGACGGTAGTCCATCCTCAGCAGCATAAGCCTGGACAGGGTCCCGGCCAGCGTCCCGGATATAACCATGGCAAGGTGTCTTTCCATATATGTTTACCTTGTTTTTTTGAGATTGTCACAGGCAATTTTATTTTTCACCGGTATTGCCATCCTCACCATTCTCTTTTTTGCCCGCCATTATTTTTTTGTTCCGCAGGCCCCTAAGCGGCGCCATAAAGCCGGTGAACTCCCGTCCTATATAATTGGAAAGCCTGCTTTTTGCCTGGCTTAAACCTCCGGAACTGATCAGCAGAAAGGCCCCTCCCCCCAGAATGGTTATACCCAGTATCCAGGCCAGGGCTTTCCATGCGCCTCCCGCGGGGGCGGCTCCCACCCCCCTGGCGCCGGGTCCGGTTGCGGCAACCCCCAGTACGGTGGGTATGGCATCGGCTAAAAGGGCAATGCCGTTTTCGGCCTCCTGTTTTTTGTTAACGTGGGTTCCGGCCTCAATGAGCAGTGCGGTGGGCATCAGATCCTGGTTGTAATTGCCCTTTGCCATGTATATTTCTTTTACTATTTTTGGGTGTACCTTGTTGGCGTAAGCCATCATTCTCTTTGCGAAATCAAGATTGGCGCTCATGTTGGGGTTTTGTCGTCCTATTACCAGGCGAAGCTGGGCCACATTTTCATTGGATATTCTTTTTTCATAATAACTGGGATCGGGAATGCCATCCCTGTGAACATCCAGTATTGCCACAGGGTTTTGCTTCATTAGCTTTGTGGCCGTCCTTCTGGAACGGTAATAGGCGTTGTTGTCGTGGGGGTCATGGGGAGTCTTGTCGTATGAAACATTCATTTTCCGGTCTTGCAGCTTGCTCACCAGTGACTGACCCACCTGGAATATTCCTCCCTTAAAGGGTATTGCCTCTTTTCCGTCGGTGGGAACATAGGACTCATCGCTGTGGGTGTGATATATGCCCACAAGATTTTTCCCCTGGCCCTTCATTGCAGCCACAGGTACTTCCATGTTTGAAAAATATTCGTTATAGGACAGAAACTGCCTGTCCATGTCCACAAACCCAGCCTGGGCCTCATTTCCCCTTACCTTGGAGATGCGGTAGCGCTGTCCTTCTGAATTGATAATCTCGTCTCCCACTGCCACTCCCCTGCAGGCCATGGAAATGAATTTGCCGTTTTCGTCGGTTATGTTGACCACATAACCGATCTGGTGGTCACTATATTCGGCTATATTGAAGAAATCAGCCGGTTTCCACGCGGGCGCCAGGCTTTTATCGAGATTCATTATGAACACAGATATTAAAGCGACCAGAAGCATTGCTATTCCAAGGTATATTTTATGGTGAGATTTATTCATCCATCATACCTCCGTCATTTTTTCCGCCGGTCATTCTTTTCTCCCTATTTCTATCCATTTCAAACCTGTTTTCATTCTCAATAACGCCTTCCTGAACATCAGGCTCAATCTTTCCGTCCATATCCGGCTTGCGCAGCGCACTGGCCAGGCTGGGGGCCTTTCCTTCAGTGGTGGGACCTCCGGCCATTCTCTCTCTGACCTCGCCCACCGTTTCGGCCAGCATTACAGCGAAAATACCGGATATCACCACGGCGTCAAAGGCCCCGGCCCCTCCCAGGGCGGTGCTTCCCGCAGCCACCCCCCTGGTGGTTAGCCATACATAATGACCTATGTCAAATATCAGCACCCCCAGCGTGGCCGAGACAAAGGCGCCCCTGCGTGACCTTCCGGAAAGATAACCAACTATACCGGCCACCAGTGGGAACAGCCAAAGGGTGTCAATAAATCCATACCTCCCGGCCGGTTCAGGAAGTCCTGTCATTACCAGGGCGCCCACACCGTATATGGCCAGGGCGGTAACCAGGGATCCGATCAGGGCTCTGATTTTTTCCTTGGCCGTTCCGGCGGTTGACACCAGGTATATGGCCAGCCCCAGGGGAAGCAGAGCGCCGCCTATATTGACCGATAAGGGTAAACGGCCTCCCCATATGGGGATTTCTATAAAGCTTCCCAGTATAAGCCCTGCAATAACGGCCAGGGCCCCTTTGTCCGAAAGCTTCATCCTGTCCAGAGCCCTCTGGGCAATTCCGAAAAATATAAGTGCCGACACGATCAGCAGGATAATTATTCCTGCAGGAAATCTAGTCATGTATATACCCCCTGATTTTTTAATAATATCCTGCCCGTAGGAATTTTTAATATGCGTGGAACAAAAACCAATATAAGCTACCTGTCAATATTTTGGCTCATGGCTTCTGGATTCCGCCGTCTATGCATCGGGGACATTCCTAGACTCCCAGAGGCAGTCATACTGGAGAGGTGTGTCACCTTTCCATATTATCTAAATAATGGTATTATATAGATGGCAGGGATAGCAGGGATGGCAGGTGCAGAAAAATCTCATTGGAACAAGTAAGGATGGGGAGGTGATAAGGTTCAGGGTTTATTTCCAGTAGATTAAAAGGAGGTAAACAGGTGAATACAGCTCTTATTGTTATTTTGGTTTTTATTGGTTTTTCGCTGGCCTACCGCTTTTACAGCGGGTACATCAGAAATGTGCTGGGTGAGGATGACAGCAAGCCCACTCCCGCCAACACCATGAAGGACGATGTGGACTATGCCCCCGCGCACCCTATGGTTCTTTTCTCTCACCACTTCGCCTCCATCGCCGGGGCCGGGCCAATTCTGGGCCCCACCATGGCCATGGCCTTTGGGTTTATGCCTACCCTTTTTTGGGTTTTCCTGGGCACCATATTTTTCGGGGCCGTTCACGACTACACCACTCTTTTTATCTCCATGAGGGAAAAGGGCAGATCAATAGCCCAGATAGCCTCCACCACCATGGGGCGGGCGGGCTACCTGCTCTTTATTCTGTTCACGCTGTTTATGATATTTCTGGTTACCGCCGCCTTTCTGGGGCTCACCGCCACCGCCCTGGCTTCCCTGGTTCCGACAAAGGTGCTGGGTGTGGACGCCGCCAGCACTTCTTTGAAGGTAATCACCCATGACGGAGTGCAGAAGGTCGTCATAGGAGGTATTGCCTCAACCTCGGTAATCATAATGACCCTCTTCAGCCCCATACTGGGGTACCTGTACTACCGGAAGGGCATCAGCGTGTGGACTTCCGGTCTGATGGCCCTGGTGGTGGTAGTGGGATCGGTTATTATCGGGGTTTCCAATCCGGTAATGCTGGATCCAAAAATATGGATAATTCTTTTATCGATTTATGTCCTTTTCGCTGCCGGCATACCGGTGTGGGCTTTACTGCAGCCAAGGGACTTTACCAACTCATTCCTGCTGTACCTAGGACTGGTTCTTCTCTTTCTGGGAGCCATGCTGGGTGGCGCCGGCGGTCTGACAGTTCAGGCGCCCAGCTTTAATATAGCGGAAGGCATGAAAAAAATGGGGCTCATCTGGCCTTTCCTCTTCATTACCGTAGCCTGCGGGGCCATATCCGGATTCCATTCGCTGGTTTCCGGGGGAACCTCTTCAAAGCAGGTTTCTATGGAGTCGCATACCCGCAGGATCGGTTACGGGGGGATGGTGCTGGAGGGCATTTTGGCCGTTCTGGTACTGGTGGCCGTGGGCGCCGGCATTTCATTCCAGAATTATATGGATATTGTCTGGCCAGCCAAAGGGGCCAACGCCATACTGGGATTCTCACTGGGTATGGGGGGACTGCTGGATAAAGCATTAGGCATTCCCATGTATATGGGAACCATATTCGGCATTCTGATGATAGAGGGCTTTATTGTAACCACCCTGGACACCGCGGTCCGCCTGAACCGGTACCTGTTCGAGGAACTGTGGGCTGTACTGTTTAAAGAGGTGCCTTCTATTCTGAAAACCTTCTGGTTTAACTCCGGGCTGTCTGTATTAATAATGTTTTACCTCGGGTATTCCAACGCCTACACTGTTATCTGGCCCATCTTCGGCTCCGCCAATCAGCTTCTCTCGGGCCTGGCCCTTATAGCGGTGGCCATGTGGCTGCTGTACAGGGGTAAACCCTGCTGGTTTGCGGTTCTGCCGGCAATATTCATGATGGCCACCACCATAACCGCACTGTACCAACTGCTGGTGGGCAAATACCTGCCCACCAATAATATCCCACTGGTGGTCACAGACCTTTGTCTGATGGTTCTGTCAATGGGAGTAATAATCCTGTCAATCAAAAAGTACCTGGAATTCAAAAAAACCCCGGCCAGAGCATCCACCGGAGCGTAGTTAACCATTCGCCCCCGTCTTGCGGGGGCGGTTATTTTATAGCATAGCTGTACTCTAACGGACTGCCGGCAACCCTAAACGCCGCATCCCGCCAAATAAAATAACCGCTGTCTTCTGATTTCCGATAGAATAAGGTCGTCAGTATAAGCTGTCCAGTCCTTTTGGGCGGTTATTTTGTATCAAAAATATTCCCGACCAGGTCTCCGATGGTGACATTGCCACCGTCATTTTGCTGTTCTGACTTTTGGGATTCAGCCGGTCTGGGGACCCGGGGCTCTCTTGGCGCTTTTTGAACTTCCCTGATGGAAAGCCTGATGCGTTTTTCTACGGGGTCAACACTGAGCACCTTGACGGGTATCTCCTGCCCTTCACTGACTACCTCGTCGGGTTTGGCTATGTGACGTTCGGCCAGGTGGGAAATGTGTACCAGTCCCTCTACGCCGGGCTCCAGCTGGACAAAGGCGCCAAAGGGGGCAAGCCGCACCACCTTTGCGTTTATAACTGCGCCCACCGGATATTTGTCTTCCACGCCCTCCCAGGGGTTACCCATTACCTGCTTTAAGCCCAGGGAAATTTTTTCATTGTCCCTGTCAATGCGAAGAATCATAACGTCAACTTCATCCCCCACCTTAACAATTTCGGAGGGGTTGTTAATTCTGTACCAGGCCATTTCCGATATGTGTAAAAGTCCGTCCAGGCCTCCTATATCCACGAAGGCTCCGAAATTTGTCAGGCGCCTTACAATGCCCCGGACTACTTGTTTTTCCTGCAGATTATCAAACATTTCCTCACGATTTTTGGCATACTCTTCTTCAAGAAGCGCCTTCCTGGAGAGTATAACCTTTTTTCTGGGGCGGTTTAACTCGATTACCTTGGCGGATATCTCCTGCCCAAGGAATTTGGACAGGTCTTCTACATATACCCTGTCAACCAGTGAAGCCGGCAGGAAGGCCCGAACGCCCACATCCACCAGGAGGCCGCCCTTGACCATTTCCCGGACTGTTCCATTAACAATCTCGCCGCTCTCCAGGTGTTCTTCCAGTACTCCCCAGGTCTTCTCAGCGTCCGCTTTTTCTTTGGAAAGAATTATTCTGCCTTCTTTATCCTCGGACTTCAGAACGAAAACATCTATTTTGTCCCCCACTTTTACGATGTCGTGAGGGGATGTAACATCGCAACAGGCAAGTTCACGCAGGGATATGACCCCCTCTGATTTTGAACCGACGTCCACCAAAACTTCGTCCTGGTTTATTTGTACAACAACTCCGGTTACTATTTCTCCAGTGCGGACTGGTTTAATGTCCACAGCGTCCCCCATGCCGCCATCCTTACCCGGTTCTTCTGCCGCTGCCTCGGCAACGGGGTTTTCGGCTTTAATTTCCTCCGACTCAATCTTTTCCACTTGGTATTCTATGGTATCCATGGTATCCATTCCGCCCAACTCCTTCATCCGTCTTTCAACCTCCTCAATAATCCGCTGTGGTGTTGAAGCCCCTGCGGTTATACCCACCGTTTTTTTACCCTCGAACCACTTTTTTTGGAGTTCGTCGGCGGTTTCAACTCTGTAGGTCGGTGTTCCCTGGGCTGTGCAGAGCTCTGCCAGCTTAGCTGTGTTTGAGCTGTCAATACCACCCACCACCACCATGGCGTCAACCTTGCGGGACATTTCCACGGCGGATTTTTGCCTTTCCCCGGTAGCATTGCATATTGTGTTGTAAACAGCCACCTCACGGCACTTTTCCTTTAAGGCGTGCACAACATTTTTAAAGTTGGCTTCGGTCTGTGTGGTTTGGGCCAGAACCCCGACCCGCTGGGGAAGTTGTTTGTCTAAAACCTCTTCCCTGTTTGCCACCACCAATGCCTTCCCACCGGTCCAACCAATAATTCCCCTGACTTCCGGGTGATCCCTGTCACCCACCACCACTGCCTGAATGCCCTCCCCGGTTAAATTCCCGGCTATCCTCTGGGCTTTGGCCACAAAGGGGCAGGTGGCGTCCACAATATCTATATTCAGGTGTTTGGCCTCGTTAATTATCTCCGGGCCAACGCCATGGGAACGGATTATGACTCTGCTTCCCGGTCCGGCCCCGGAAAGGCTGTCAATAACATTAATGCCGGATCTGATCAGTTCATCCACTACCTGTTTGTTGTGTATTATTGGTCCCAGCGAATAAACCGGGCCATCCCTGTCAAGGGCACAGCTTTTGGCCAGTTCCACCGCTCTTTTAACCCCGTAGCAAAAACCCGAACAGCTTGCCACAAGCACCTTCAACCAATATCACCGCTTTTTGCGGCCATCAGGACGGCCACCTCGTTCATAATTGTCCTGCTCATTGTTTCCAGATCCTCCCGGCTAACTCTGCGATCTTTTGAGCCAGTCTTTACCAGGTATATTGGCGGTCCAAAAACAATACTTGCCTTGCTTAAGAAGCCTTTGAACCCTATAACAGCCACCGGCAGCACCGGTACGGACGCTTTTGTGGAAAGCATGGCCGCCCCTCTGTGGGGGTCCAGCATATCTTCGTTTTTGCTCCTGGTGCCTTCGGGAAATATCCCCACCACACGTCCGGCGGACAGATGATCCAAGGCCGTTCTGATGGCTGTGCGGTCGGCTCCTCCCCTTTTAACCGGAAAGGCCCCCAGCATGTCGATCAGCCATCCCAGTACAGGTATTTTGAAAAGCTCCCGCTTGGCCATAAAATATATTCTTCTGCTTTTTGGCAGGGCACATCCTATTATAATAGGGTCCCAGTAGCTCCTGTGGTTACTTACCAGTAAAAACCCACCCTGCCTGGGAATATTCCCGGCTCCCCGTATTTCCAACCTTCTTACGGTTAACAGGAAAAATCTGCAGATAAACCGGGCAAAACCGTAGAACATCAGTAGCGGACCTCCGTTACTGTATTCACTATGTGATTGATCACTTCCCGGGCGGTCATTCCGGTACAGTCAATAACCCTGGCGTCCACAGCCGGCCTTAGTGGGTTAACTTCCCTGTTGCTGTCTGTGTAATCTCTTTTTTCTATGTCTTCGGTGAGTTTCTCAATGTTCACCGGAAACCCCATTTTTTCAAAGTCCAGGGCCCTTCTCCTGGCTCTTTCCTGGGCCGAGGCCAGCAAAAAAAATTTGTATTCAGCATCCTTTAAAACCACGGTGCCGATGTCCCTTCCTTCCATGACCACGCTTTGTCCGCGGGCCATCTCTCTTTGGGCATCCACCAAGATTTGCCGGACTCCCGGCGCCTTGGAAACATTTGACACATTCTCGGTCACCGACGGGCTTCTTATTTCTTCGGTGACATCCTGGCCGTTCAGCATTACCCTTATATTTTCACCATTACATTCTATTATATCAATTTTTGTGCTATTTGCCAGTTGATATAAGGCCTGGGGGTCGTTAATGTCTACATTCCTTAAAAGGGCCGCCAGTGTTACAGCCCTGTACATGGCCCCGGTGTCTATATACCTGTACCCCAGTATTGAGGCCACTCCTTTGGCAACGGTACTCTTTCCCGCTCCGGCGGGTCCGTCAATGGCTATGGAAACTATCCCGGGCATATCATCTCCCCAAACTTTATGGACATAATTGCTAATTTACGCAAACAGAAAGAATCTTCGACATGTGAGCGCCATTTCCTCTTTTCCCTGTGTTCAGGTTTTATTATTCTTTACCCAATATTTTTAATACATCGTAGAAGCCGGGAAATGATATGTTTACGCACCGGGTATCCTTTATTTGCGTTTTCCCCTCGGAAACCATACCGGCCACCGTCATGGCCATGGCTATTCTGTGATCCATTCGGGTATCCACTTCTGCGCCCTTCAGCATATTTCCCGGCTTTACAATAAAGCCGTCGGGCAATTCCTCTATGTCCACCCCGAACTTTTTCAGCTCTTCCACGATGGCTGAAATCCTGTTGGATTCCTTTACCTTCAGCTCGGCGGCGTCCCTGACCACCGTTTGTCCTTGGGCCACCGACGCTGCCACTGCCAGGACAGGAATCTCGTCTATCATCCGGGGTACCAGATCGCCTTCTATTATTGTTCCCTTAAGTCCTGATGACTTCACCCTGATATCGGAAACCGGTTCCCCGCTAAGGATCCGGCTGTTTAGCAGTTCAATTTGGGCTCCCATACCGGTAAGGGCTGAAATTATTCCGTCCCTGGTGGGGTTGAGGCCCACATCTCTGATGGTTATATCGGAACCGGGCACTATGGCGGCTGCCACCATAAGGAATGCCGCAGAGGATATATCCCCGGGAACGGTTATTTCCGATCCCCTCAATAAACTTCCTCCCTTTACCGAAACGGTATTACCCCTTACCTCTATATCGCACCCGAAGTGCTTCAGCATCCTTTCGGTATGATCCCTGGATTTGAATGGCTCGGTGACCGAGGTGACGCCCCCGGCGTACAATCCGGCCAGAATAACGCATGATTTTACCTGGGCGCTGGCCACCGGTGAGATGTATTCAATGGCCTGCAGGTCTCCTCCCCTAATCCCCAGGGGAGCCATGGTATTTCCTTTTCTGCCGGCTATTTGCGCCCCCATTTTAGTCAAAGGAGTAATTACCCTGCCCATGGGCCTGGAGGTAAGGGACCGGTCACCGGTGATTACACTGAAAAAATTCTGTCCGGAAAGTATCCCGGTGATCAGTCGCATGGTTGTTCCTGAATTTCCCGCATCCAGTACTTTGCCCGGCTCCTTTAGACCGTGAAGTCCCCTTCCGTAAACTTTAAGATTTCCGTCGGAGGGGCCGTCAAAGGTAACCCCCAATTCCATGAAGCATTTCATGGTGGAAAGGCAGTCTTCCCCGGTGAGAAAATTTTTTATCAGTGTTTCGCCTTCGGCAATGGAACCCATCATTACAGCCCTGTGGGAAATGGACTTGTCACCAGGAACGGTTACCGTCCCGTTCAATCCCTTTGATGGGGTTATTATCCTGTCTATTTTTAAACATCCTTTCTACCGCCTAAGATAAAAAGTATTCTGGCTTCTGGCTCCTGGCTCCTAGTCGCCCGCCAGGGCGACTTTTTTCGTTGGTATTCCCGCCGCATTCAAGAGATTCACAGCCATTTCCTGGTCTTTTTCCTCAGCAAAGGCCAGTCTGATGGTGCCGCCTTCCCCTTCCCTTACCCTCAGTATTTCGATGTCGTTTATGTTTATGCCCTCTCCGCCAAGAATTGAGGCTATATTGGCAATTATGCCGGGCATGTCGGGCACAGTAACCACTATTTCCCAGAGGATAGGCAGGTATCCCTTTCTCCTGGCGGGCATTCCGGATTTCAGGGAGCGGGCCCTTCCCAGCAGGTCATATATCTTCTGATGGTCCCGGTTCCTGATGGCTTCCTCAAATTCATCCAGCCTGGTTTTGAACGCAGACAGGGCCTCCAGTATGCAGTTCCGGTTGGTGATGAATATATCTTTCCACATATCGGGATTTCCGGCGGCTATTCGGGTGGTATCCCTGAATCCCCCGGCAGCCAGCAAAGATTTTTTTTCGCTGCCGGGCAGGTCAAACAGATAGTTTACCAGGGAGGCCGCCACCAGATGAGGAAGGTGGCTGACCGCAGCCACCGACAGGTCATGCTCGGCAGGATCCATGATGACAGGCTTTGCCCCGATGCCCTCCACCAAATTTATCAGCCTGTCCAAACTTTCCGGGGAAGTGTCCTCCCCAGGGGTCAGTACATAAAAGGCGTTCTCGAAAAGAAAGGGATCGGCTCCGGCGATGCCGCCTCTTTCCGACCCGGCCATGGGGTGACCACCTATAAAAACCGGGCCGGGAGGAAGCACCCGGGCGGAGCCCTCCACAATTTTTACCTTGGTGCTGCCCACGTCGGTTACCACTGCCCCGGCATCCATGAAGGGCGCAAGATCCGAAAGAATGCCAAGGGTTGTGCCCACGGGGGTGGCCACAACTATAAGATCGCACCCGGCCACCGCCCTGTAGTCCAGTGCAACCCTATGCACCGACCCGTATTCCAGGGCCAGATCCAGGGCCTCCCGGTTGCGCCCCAGGCCAATGACCTCTCCCGCCAGGGATTTACGGTTAATGGCCATTCCCAGGGAGCCACCGATGAGACCCACGCCCACTATTGCCACTTTTTTAAAAAGAGGCTTATTACGCATCAGGCATTTTCCTGTTCATTATTTTACTTACCTGGCGAACCTCATCCATCAGATGCCTGAAATTCTCCGGTGTCAGCGACTGCGGCCCGTCACAAAGAGCTTCCGAGGGATTGGGGTGAACCTCTATAATCAGTCCGTCGGCCCCGGCCGCCACCGCCGCCCTGGCCATAGGCAGGACAAAGCGCCATTTGCCGATGGCGTGACTGGGGTCCACGATCACCGGAAGGTGGGTGAGGTGCTTCAGCACTGGTATGGCGGTCAGATCCAGCGTGTTTCTGGTGTAGGTTTCAAAACTCCGGATGCCCCTCTCGCAAAGTATAATCTGGGAGTTGCCTCCGGCAATTATGTATTCCGCAGCCATCAGCCACTCCTCAATGGTGGCTGAAATTCCCCTTTTCAAAAGGACGGGCTTATCCATGGCGGCCACTTCCTTAAGCAGGAAAAAGTTCTGCATGTTGCGGGTGCCTATCTGCAATATGTCGGCATATTGAGCCACCAGTGGCAGTGTTCTGGGATCCATCACCTCGGTGACAATTTTAAGCCCGGTGGCCTCCCTGGCTTCAGCCAGCATTTCCAATCCCTTTTCTTCCAGCCCCTGGAAAGAATAGGGAGATGTGCGGGGCTTGAAGGCGCCCCCCCGCAGTATGGTGGCGCCGGCCTCCTTTACCCGCAGGGCGCTTTCCATCAATTGTTCCCTGCTTTCCACCGCACAGGGGCCGGCCATGACGTGTATTGCATCCCCGCCTACTTCTATATCCCCCACGCATACGACGGTATTCTCTTCCCTGAAATTTCTGCTGGCCAGTTTGAAGGGAGCCAGTATCGGAACCACCTTTTCCACCCCCGGCATGGCTTCCAGCGACATGCTTCCAAGTCTTGTCTTATCACCTATGGCCCCTATAATGGTTCTTTCGACTCCCTCGGACAGATGAATTTGAAATCCTGTTTTTTCAAGCTTACTGATCACGGCCTGGATATCCTTTTTATCTGCACAGTGATTCATTACCACAATCACAGCCAATCCTCCTTAATCCCGTATTGATGATATTTTAACTGTTAAGCCTTAAAGAAATTCGCAATAAAGGACAAAACACCCCTAAGGGGCGCCGTATAACCTTTTGGCCATCCCAATCCCCCCCTGCCGTTCTACCGTACTGCCTGATGTTAAAGGCCCTTGACCACCAGCCGTTCTACAAGATTTATATTACCACAACAGGTATAGGCCAACAATACATATTATGACACAACCGCTGATTGCTTCCCCAGGGCGTTTTTGATGTCACCGGCGAGCCGGCTGACCCTTTGTATTGCACCGGTTACTCCACCCTCTCCCGGCACCGCCCTTACAATGGCGCTGCCCACCACCACGGCGTCAAAATCCTCGGCCACGCGGCGTGCCATTTCCGGTCCCGAAACTCCGAAACCCACTGCCAGCGGAAGATCGGCATGCCTCCTCAGCCGTTGCGCAAAGGCCTTCAGGTCGGTTTTTATTGCATTTGTGGAGCCGGTTACACCGGTAACAGATACGCAGTAAATAAAGCTGTCCGCCCCGGAGGTTATTCTTTTCAGTCTTTCATCGGTTGATGTCGGGGCTGCCAGGGGAACCAGCGAAAGTCCGTATTCCCGGCATGCGTTCCTCAGGGGCTGGTCCTCCTCCACCGGCAGGTCCGGCACTATAAATCCGTCTATCCCCGATTCCCGGGACATACTGACAAAATTGCCGATGCCGTACCTCATCACAGGGTTATAATAGGTCATGGCCAGAACCGGCAGGTCGGTGTGGTTTCTCAGCTTTCCGGCAATGTTAAATATATCCGACAGCCTGATTCCCCCCGCCAGGGCCTGCTGGGAGGACTGCTGGATCACAGGGCCGTCGGCCACCGGGTCGGAAAAGGGAAAGCCTATTTCTATCAGGTCTGATCCCGAATCGGCCAGGGCTTTTAATATATCCAGTGTTTGCACAGCATCCGGGTATCCTGCGGTGGTATAGGTTATTAAACCTTTTTCTCCCCGCTTGCGGAGATTGTTAAACGCATTTGCTATTCTTTCAGTTCCGGTCATTAAAAATCCACCCCCTGATATCCGGCCACCGTGTCCACGTCTTTGTCCCCCCGGCCGGAAAGGTTTACCACCATGACGCTGTCACGACTCATTTTCCCTGCCGTTCTGATGGCCTCGGCCAGGGCGTGGGAGCTTTCCAGGGCCGGTATAATGCCTTCGGTGCGGCAAAGCACCTGGAATGCCTGCAGGGCTTCCCGGTCGGTCACCGAGGCATAGCTTACCCTCCCGGTGTCTTTGAGATGGCTGTGCTCAGGACCCACACCCGGATAATCCAGTCCGGCGGAAATTGAGTGGGCCAGTTTGATTTGTCCCTCGGAGTTCTGCAAAACGTAGCTTAAGGATCCGTGCAGCACTCCCGGGCTGCCTGCGGTGAGGGTAGCGGCGTGATTTTCGGTGTCCATTCCGCGGCCTGCCGCTTCCACTCCCAGCAGTCTGGTTTTATCCTGAAGGAAGGGGTGGAATATTCCCATGGCGTTGCTTCCCCCTCCCACGCAGGCTATGATGCAGTCAGGAAGCCTTCCTTCATATTCCATGATTTGTTTTTTGGTTTCTTCCCCAATTATCTTTTGAAAGTCCCTCACCATCATGGGGTAGGGATGGGGCCCGGCCACAGATCCCACCAGATAGTAAGTATTATCAACATTTGCCACCCAGTCCCGCATGGCGTCATTCATGGCGTCCTTCAGTGTCCGGCTGCCCGAGGAAACAGGAACTACGGCGGCGCCCAGAAGCTTCATGCGGACCACGTTTAAAGATTGCCTGGCCATGTCCTCCTCACCCATGTAAACGGCGCACTCCATATCGAAAAGGGCTGCGGCGGTGGCGGTGGCCACGCCGTGCTGGCCGGCCCCTGTTTCAGCTATTACCCTCTTCTTTTTCATTCTGTTGGCCAGGAGAATCTGGCCTATGGTGTTATTAATCTTGTGGGCGCCGGTGTGATTGAGGTCTTCCCTTTTGAGGTAAATTTTGGCACCCCCGCAGTAGTCGGTAAGCCTTCCGGCATAATAAAGCTCCGAAGGCCTGCCCACATATTTTTTTAAAAGCGTGTAATATTCTTTCTTGAACTCCTCGTCGGCCTGGGCCTGCCTGTATGCCGCAGCCAGCTCTTCAAGGGCGGGCATCAGTGTTTCAGGGACGAACCTGCCCCCGTAACAGCCGTAATACCCCCTATTGTCGGGCATTATTTCAGTCACCTTTTACCCTCCTTACAAAATGCTTTATTTTGTTTATATCCTTTTGGCCCTCAGTCTCTACCCCGCTGCTTACGTCAACGGCGTACGGCCTCACCAGATTTATGGCCTGACGCACATTTTCCGGGCAGAGCCCCCCCGCCAGCACCAGGGGGCCGGCCGAAAAGCAGGCTGCCAGTTTCCAGTCAAAGGCTATTCCGGTACCCCCCCTTAACCCCCGGGCCGGGGTGTCCAGCAGGTAGCCGTCCACTTCATACATCATTGCTCTTTCCATATCCTGTTCACCGGATACTGAGAAAGACTTGATCACTTTGTATCCATTGATGGCCTTGCAGTATTCCGGTGATTCATCCCCGTGGAGCTGGACGGTGTCCAGCCCGGTGTAGCCGGCTATTTGCTCAACCTGGTCCGCCGGCAGGTTCACAAAAACACCTACCCTGGATATGAAGGGAGGCAGCCTTTTAATTATCTCCCTGGCCTTATCCGGGCTTAGCATTCTCCTGCTGGGGGCGAATACAAAGCCCAGGGCGTCGGCCCCGGCCTCAACCGCCCCCAGAGCCGTTTCCAGATCACCTATGCCGCATATTTTAATTCTGACAGAGTGTTTATTCATAGCGTCCCTCATTTGCCTCAAAGCCCCGGTGTTGTTTTACTCCCGGAGGCCATTTTTACCGTATCTTAATTCCCTGACTTTGGCGGCAATGTCTTCAGACCTCATGATGGACTCCCCCACCAGGGCCCCGTCAACACCGGCCTCCCTGATCATCTCCATGTCGGATCTGGATTTGACGCCGCTTTCACTTATCACCACCTGGCTTATTCCCTTGAATTTTTCCATTAGCCGCAGGGTGGTGCCGATGTCTGTGCTGAAGGTTTTGAGATCCCGGTTGTTTATTCCTATAATACCTGCGCCGCAGCCCAGGGCGGAGTCCATTTCCAGTTCGTTGTGCACCTCCACAATGACCTCAAGGCCGGAGTCATTGGCCACCCCCAGGAGGCTTCTCAGTTTTTCGGGCGACAGTGCGGCACATATCAGCAGCACGGCGTCGGCCCCCAGTGTCCGGGCCTGGTAAATCTGCACCGGGTCGATGATGAAATCCTTTCTGAGAATGGGAAGGCCGGCGGCCTTCCTGACCAGCGGTATATATTCCGGACGACCCGCAAAAAATTTATCATCGGTCAGCACCGAAATGGCGTCTGCTCCGCTTTTTGAATATATTTCGGCTATGTCAAAAGCATTGAAATCCTCCCGGATGATTCCCTTAGATGGTGAGGCCTTCTTAATCTCGGCCAGCAGGGTGACGCTCCCCGGTTTTCTCAGCGCACCCGCCATGGACCGCACCGGAGGCAGCTGTTCAATTATTTTCAGGGCATCCCCGGCGTTAAAGCTCCTTTTGAGTTCTTCCACCTCGTAGTGCTTATGGTTGATAATCTCTTGAAGGATCATGATATGGCCTTCTTCTCCGACTTTGCGGAGGTGAATTCCGCCATTTCCTTTAGTTTATTTGAAGCCTGACCGGAATCAATGCTTATTTCGGCCAATTTCATACCCCCGGCGAAATCTTCGGCCAGTCCTGCCGCCACCAGGGCCAGGGAGGCGTTGATCACCACGGCGTCCCGCCTGGGGCCTCTTTCACCGGCCAGTACGGCGTTGATTATGGCGGCGTTTTCCGCAGGGGACCCGCCTCGCAAATCATCAATGCCGGCCCTTTTAACGCCAAAGTCCAGGGGGTCAATTTCCATTTGGCTTATCTTCCCGCCGGACACCTCGCACACATAAGCCGGCCCCAGGGGGGTTAATTCGTCAGTTCCGCCGGCTCCGTGCAGCACAAAGGCCCTCCTGGTTCCCAGTCTGGCCAGCACACCGGCCAGCTTGGGAACCAGATCCCTGCTGAATACTCCCAGCACCTGGGCGCTGGCCCCGGCCGGATTAGTCAGGGGGCCCAGCACATTAAAAACAGTCCTTACCCCGATCTCCCTGCGGGGACCGGCGGCGTGCTTCATTGCCCCGTGCAGCGCCGGCGCGAAAAGAAAGGCTATTCCCAGTTTGTCCAGGCACTCCTCTTTTTCATTGGCAGTGAGATTTATGTTTACCCCCAGGGCCTCCAAAACATCGGCCGACCCGCACCGGCTGGAGACCGACCGGTTGCCGTGCTTTGCCACCGGGGCGCCGCACCCGGCCACCACCAGGGCTGCGGCTGTGGATATGTTAAAGGTGTTCGCCCCGTCCCCGCCGGTGCCGCAGGTGTCCACCACCATTTTATGGCGGGTGTGAACCGGGGTGGCCTTATCCCTCATTACCCTGGCAAAGCCGGTTATTTCCTCAACGGTTTCCCCCTTCAGCCGCATGGCAATCAGAAGAGCGGCTATCTGGGCCGGGGTGGCCTGGCCGTCCATGATCAGACCCATTACAGCCCTGGCCTCTTCCTCTCCCAAATGGCTTCCGGCCACCACCTTTTGTATGGAACGGATTATGTCGGCGTTTTCCATCAGACGACCTCCTTAATTTCATCAGTTATCCGGTTGTTAATCAAAAAGTTGCGTAAAAGCTGGTAGCCGTGATCGGTAAGAATGGACTCCGGGTGAAACTGTACCCCTTCCACGCTGCATTTGCTGTGTCGTATTCCCATTATTTCACCGTCATCGGTCCAGGCGCTTACCTCAAGGCACTGGGGCACATTCCGGGGGTCCACCACCAGGGAGTGATACCTGATGGCTGAGAATGGAGAGGGAATCCCCTTAAATACACCCCTGCCGTCATGGTGTATCATGGATGTTTTGCCGTGCATAATGGTTCGGGCCCTGACCACCGGCCCGCCGTAAACGCTGCCTATGGCCTGGTGTCCCAGGCACACTCCCAGTATCGGTATGGAGCCGGCAAACCTTCTGATCACGTCATTGGTTATCCCGGCCCCTTCGGGCCGCCCCGGGCCCGGTGATATGACCAGCCCGGCCGGGGAAATTTTTTCGATGTCGGTTACCGTCAGGGCATCATTTCTCTCCACCGTGACATCCGCCCCCAGCTCGGAAAAGTACTGGGCCAGGTTGTAGGTGAAGGAGTCGTAGTTGTCAATAATTAACAGCAATTCCATCCTCCTCCTCGGCCAGGGTCATTAAAAGAGCCCCGGCTTTATTTTCGGTTTCTATAAACTCTCGGGCCGGGTCGGAGTCGGCCACTATTCCCGCCCCCACCTGCACCGAGGCCAATCCCTGGTGAAAGACTATGGTGCGTATGGCAATGGCGGTATCCACATTGCCGTTGAACCCGATGTAGCCCACCGCCCCGGCGTAAGGCCCCCGCCTGGACGGCTCCAGTTCCTCTATTATTTCCATGGCCCGCACCTTTGGGGCCCCGGATACAGTTCCGGCGGGAAAGCAGGCCTTCAGAACATCGCTTCCGCATAGCCCCTCTTTCAGTTCTCCCCGCACCGAGGATACTATGTGCATGACGTGGGAGTACAATTCCACCTCCATAAACTGCTGCACCTTCACCGTTCCCGGTTTGCACACCCTTCCCAGGTCGTTTCTGCCCAGATCCACCAGCATAACGTGCTCGGCCCTTTCCTTTATGTCCGAAAGCAGTTCTGCGGCCAGTTCCCTGTCCTGCTGGGGGCCTGATCCTCTGGGTCTGGTTCCTGCAATGGGCCTCGTCTCCACATTTCCGCCCTCCACCCGGACCAGCATTTCGGGGGAGGAGCCCGCCATGGTAATCCCTCCCATGTCCAGGTAGTAGAGGTACGGTGAAGGATTGTTTCTCCTCAGCCTTCTGTAAACCCTGAAGGGATCTCCCTTGAAGTCGATGTCTATCCTTCTGGACAGCACCACCTGCAGTATATCCCCCGCTTTTATGTATTCCTTGGCGGCCTCCACCCTGTCCATGTACCCGGACCTGGACAGGTTTGTTCTGGTCGCTCTGTGCATGCCTTTACCGGCGGGGGCCAAGCCCGGGGGGGGCGATCCTTCCCTTATCCGGGCCAGCACGTCATTAATGGCGGCTGCTGCCCTGCTGTAATCCTCCCTGCCGTCCCCGGTGGGAACGGTGTTGACAACCACCCTGAGGGTATGTTTCAGGTGATCCATGATAATATTTATCCTGGGAACCATCAGTATGCAGTCGGCAACCCCGGTGTCGCTGCGCCCCAGATCGGGCAGTCTTTCAAGGTGTCTGACCATATCGTACCCCATATAGCCCACGGCTCCCCCGTAGAATCGGGGCATTTTGTCCAGTACCGGTGAGCGGAAGTCATTGATAAGCTTTTCGATGACGGCAAAAGGGTCTCCGGTCAGTTCTTCCCTATGGCCATCTTTTTCCAGGGTGGTGATTCCCCTGTGGCAGGTGATCATCATATAGGGATCAAAGCCTATGAAGGAATACCTGCCCAGCCTTTCAGCCCCTTCCACGCTCTCCAGCAGAAAAGAGGCCTTTCCCCCGGCCAGCTTTGCATATAAGGTGATGGGGGTTTCGGTGTCCGAAGGCCATTCTGCGCTGACAGGCACAGACTTATAGTCTCGGCAGAGTTCAAGGTATTCTTTTTCGTCCGGGTAGTACATCATAATAACCTCCCCATAATAAAAAACCGGCACCCAAATGAGTACCGGTTAAAATGCCTTAATAAGCAATTTTAAACAGAAAATCCCCATCTCAGCTCAACTGCTCTCAGCTATTCTATTCTCATCTCAGCTAATCTATTAATTAAATTAACACAGCGGGGCCATACTGTCAACATAAAAGCATACGGCAAGCTATTTTTTACAGCCACTTCGGACTTAAGAGTTTCCAGCGCCCTCTGGTAGCCCTGCCATTGATTACCTTCGTTCAGCGCCCTGATCATCTCCAGTCGTCCCCTGGCAGGCTCTCCTGTTTTATCATAGCAGCGGGAAAGGGCAAATCTGGCCTCAGACCATATCGGCCCGGGAAATCCTTTCAGCGACAGTTCCAGGAATGGAAGGGCCTCTGCGTGTCTTTCCAGACCCACCAGGGCCAAACCCTTCAATCTCTGGAAGTCAGCGTTTGAGGGGTGACTCTGGGGGATATTAATGCCTTCACCGGCGGTTTTCAGCGCCAGGGCAAATTCACCGCTGCGCAGGTAGGCCTCGGCAAGGTAATACTGCGCCGATCTGTTGACAGACACCTTTGGGGCCATGCTTTGGTAGTAATCAACCACCTTTTTGTAGTAACCGGGCAGGTACTCCACCGGGGCAAACATTTTGCCGTTCCATTTAAATACAGGTATGCTGTATGTATCGCCATGATCTTTCTGCCAAAGCGCAAATTCATTTTTGCCGTCACCGTCGAAATCGCCCTGTTCAAACCTGTGGTACATCCCGCTAAACAATAAGTCGGCGCTGCCGCCCTTAAATGAGTATATTTCGATGTGTGAGCCAATGGCCGCACCGAAGTTCCAGCCCACCATCAATTCACTGCCGCCGCCGTTTAAATCGGCCAACTCCAGCAGTGAGGGAGGGAATTCCTCTTCCTTTTGCCACAGCTTCAGGAAGCCTTCACTATCCTGCCGGTATACCATAACACCATACTTGCCGTTATTATTCCGGTACAGTGCGGAATACTCGTCCTTCCCGTCACCGTCCAGATCACTCTTTTTTATGACTTTGCCGGTCTCAAAAAATTCCGATCCCGAGGGCAGCAAATCCCCGTAAATTTTTACCTTGGGCTGCTGTGCCAAAGGTGGTCCCGGCATTGTGGAAAGATGAAAGGTATTCTCTTTTGTATTGTAAGTAACGCTGTAACCAAGGGCCGGGGCCACCGTGTTCAAGGGCACGTAAATGACCCCGTCCGCCGATCTGGGGGGTTGGGTCAAGGTGGTTTCGGCGCCGTTTATTAGCGCGCCCTTTCTGTCAATGAAAAGCTCCAGCAGGTGGTCCCCTTTTTTGATGAGGATTCCCCCGGTCCCTGGGAAAAAACTATATTCCGCCCCGGTGAACCCGGCCAGGTCTGTTACCGGGGTAAGATAATCAAATTCCCCCGGCCTTGTTTCCCAAAGGGAGTCAACCCGTACCCCGTCCACCGTTATCAATGGCCGGGAGGCTTGACTGGAAGCTCCGTAAGAAGCAATTGCCGAAACCGGGAGGGCTACGGCAAATATGATCACCGACAGGGCTATTCTGAACCTAACCGACAAAACCGGCACGCTCCCTGTAAACCGTTCTATAACCATTTGGATTCACATTACTCAACCCATCAATTAATGTCATTGGGGCAGAAGATCCTTCCTCAGTACGGTGGCTCCTCCCAGGTACACATGCCTCAGTTCCTTCTGGGTTTTATAAGTATTGACTATTACCATGACCCTGATACATTTTCCCAGCCTTCCGGGAACATTGATTTCGTGGCCGCACAGCATGGGCACATGGGTCCAGCCCATGAACTCCCTGGCGGCTGTGGCCGGAAATTCGGCGTCCAGGTCTGTCGTCACCGTGAAGAAGGCGGCTGTAATATCCTCGGTATCAATGGAATTCTCCCTCACAATCTCGCCCAGGAGCACCTTGGTGGCTTCCAGTATTTCAGAGGATTCATTTTTTTCCACTGTTGTTGCCCCGCGTATTCCTCTGGCTGCTCTCTCTGACATTTTTAAAACCCCCGTTTAAGATGATGATACAGCCCTGTGTCCCAGGCCGACGGCCACCTCGTCCAGATGAAGCAGTCCAACGCCGAAGAACACGGCCACACTGATGTGGTCCTTATGTCTGGCTATCCCTATTTTACCGCCTATATTAAGCCCCAGGGCCTTGGATATGATCTGTGACAGCGCCTCCCTGGCAGCGCCTGCCACCGCCCCCTCCTCGGCGTGAATATCCTTTATCACGCCCTCTCTCTTGGCGGCCACCACCGATCTCTCGGTTATTTTGTTAACCGATGATATAAAATCCCCGCCGTAATCAACGGCGGCTGTCCTAATACCTTCTTTGGCGAAGGATGCTTTCAGTTCACGCTCCTGTTCCCGGTCCTCGGTCAGAGCCATTTCCAGGGCTGTCTTGGCAACCATCCTGCTTCCATGGAAAATCAAAAATGCCACCCCCCATATAAGATTGATTCCAGCCTGCCCGTCAGGGCGGCTGTTTACTGCCCTGCGCCCGCCACTTTGCCCAGGGACAGAATATTTCCGTTTAGTCTGAATATCTCACCGCCCCTGGGATGGGTAATGCCTCTGGTGACGTTTAAGACCTCTATGTTTACCGGGCTGTTGTAAAAAGTACCGTCCAGATGAATGCTGTCGCCCTGGCGCACCTCCACGGTTACGTATCTGTTATTGAAAGACCCCTTTACCTCGTTGTTTACCAGCACCCTGACCCGGGGCAGCAAGGAGTAGTCTTTGAGGTAGAAAGTAATCACCGGACTTCCCGGTGTCCATTCTGATGTTTTGCTTTGTGTCAGGCTGCCGGTTTCCCCTTTGGTTTCCTTAAAGCCGGTAAGTATTTGAAAGGATAAAAAAATAACAAAGAGAGTGAATAGCGCCCTGGTGAAAAGAACTTCCAATAATTTGTCGCGCCGCAAAAGAAACAACCCCCTTTTTCCATTCCTGTAATAAAATATGCCGTTACAGGAATATTTATCCGGGGGTTTTATTCTTATCTCAGGTTGTATTTCCTCTCCAATAATGACCGGTAGCCTTTCAACTCTTCGGCCACCCTGAAAAGCACCCTCTCCACTCCGAGACTGTCCATATTTATAACAGGGGGAGAGATTATATCTATTTTTCTAAAGTCTTCCCTGGCCACCAGCTTTAGCAGATCTTCCACAGAGTCGGCGGCCACATCCAGTATGACAGGGGCATAAGCGGTCTCGGTGTTGCTTATATCGTCAAGAAATGAGTACACCTCAGTACCTATGTCAATGTCCAGTATAGT
Source organism: Peptococcaceae bacterium BRH_c4a (assembly GCA_000961585.1). Lineage (GTDB taxonomy): Bacteria > Bacillota > Desulfotomaculia > Desulfotomaculales > Desulfocucumaceae > BRHc4a. The sequence goes on from LADN01000011.1 coordinate 31,146, forward strand.
TATTCCCTGGAGAGGTATGTTCCTGAAGACGGCTACATTTTGTTCCCGAGCTTCCTCCGCCATCTTTTCAACTGATTTTCCCCCGAAGAAAAATTTTCCGGGTTTTGCGTTTCCTTTAAAATCTATTCTTATCTTTGCCCTGATTGTCCTTTCGTTCAGCAAGTCCTTAAAGTTAGAGCCGGTCAAAACGCCACCTCCTGTCCCCCTGTAGCAATTTACATATTCTCTGTAATTTTAAATAATCCTGCTTAATTTTGCCAGGGTTAAAATTCGGCCATGTTGATCAAAGTTGGCCGGCGGACCAGATGGCGGGGGGGGGGTTGCTGTTTCTTCCTGCGTTTTTAACCGGATTTTTTATCGTTGAGGAAAGTATATGTCATATTAAAGTGCTAAATCGCCAAAGCATTTTTATGCAAGCCCAGAGTTTTTCCGGGGTCGCCCCGGGGTCACTTGAGGGTCGCTGCATTGTCGCTAATGGGTAGGCGGAGCGATTTGAGTCCGGCCTGCATTACCTCCTGCTGCAACTGTCTCTAGACTCGGTCGCCAACGGAATGCCGACCATTTTGGAGGTAGGAGGCCAGAGGTTAGAGGTTAGAGGTTAGAAAACTTGTAGGAAATGACCTCAGAGCCATTTCTAGCTTAATCCGACTTCCAACTTCCAACATCTAACCTCCAAATTCGTAGGCTCGGTCGTTAAGAGACAGTAGCAGCCTCCGGTACATTCCGCACGGACTCAAATCACTCCCCCTCACCGCATGTCGCTGTGGGGTCTCTTGAGGGTCACTTTTAAAGTATGCTGTCACCATTCTGAATTCTGGCTTCTGGCTCCTGGATTCCGCCGTCTGCAAGACGGCAACGCCCGTCAGGGCGTTTTTTTATTATCCCTCCTTTTCCAAAATTTTTATTCCTTCCTCTGGGGCTTTCTTTTTTCGGACCGGCGTTATCTTTTCTCTGTCCAGTATTATCCTTTTTGGGACCAGCGTTATATTTTCTCGATCCTGTACTATCTTTTTTGAGCCCGGCGTAATTTTTTTTGAGCCCGGCATTATCTTTTCCCGGTCTGGCATTATCTTTCTTCGGACCGGCGTTTTCTTTTTTCGCCCCGGAGTTATCTTTTCGCACACCGAATTTTTCTCTTTTCGGTCGGGTGGTTTCAAACTTCACCCTGGTTTTTTCTTTTTTCATTCCAAATTTTTTAAATAGCGCCTGCACCTCGTTATCCTTTAGATGCCTGTACCGGCCCGACTTTAAATCACCCAGGGAAAGGCTGCCTACCCGGGTTCTCTTGAGCCTTAACACCTCGTGCCCCACTGTTTCCATCATTCGTCTGATTTGTCTGTTCCGGCCTTCTGAAATGGTTACCTCCAGCAGGGCGTTGCCTTCATATTGATCAATCAGGCTTATCTCGGCCGGGGCCGTTACACCGTCTTCCAGCATTACCCCCTCGGCCAGCGTTTCAAGCTCTTTTCTGGTGGGGATGCCCTTTATCCTGACCTTGTATGTTTTGGGGACGCTGTGACCAGGGTGAGTCAGCCAATAGGCCAGTTCCCCGTCGTTGGTGAGCAGTAGCAGCCCCTCACTGTCGTAGTCCAGCCTTCCCACCGGGTAAACCCTTTCCTTCACGTCTTTCAGAAGATCGGTGACAATTTTTCTGCCCCTGGGATCCTTTACGGTGGACAAATATCCCCTGGGTTTATTCAATAAAATGTAAACTTTTTGTTCAGTAGCAACCAGCCGCCGGCCGTCCACCTCCACCCTGACTTTGGCGGGATCCACCAGGGTTCCCGGTGTGGTCACGATTTTTCCGTTCACCTTTACCTTTCCTGAGGCTATAATCTCTTCGCAGGCCCTGCGGGAGGCCAGACCGTGCCTGGACATAAATTTCTGAAGTCTTTCCATGTACTGACCTACTTCCATCTGTAATAAATAATTACATGTGAATTTTACCATGGATAGCTGAAAGCTGACAGCTAATGTATTTATTATTTTCCATAAAGGGCGTTGACAATGTATACCGAGGCCAGCAGGGTGGTGATATCGGCGGCCAGCCCGGAATATATGGCGTACCTGTAGCGGTAGATGCCCACTGACCCGAAATAGAGAGTTAGCACATAAAAGGTTGTGTCACTGGTGCCCTGCATGGTGGACACCAGCCGTCCCAAAAAAGAATCCGGTCCGTGGGCGGCGATTATATCGGTGGCTATGCCCAGGGCCGCACCTCCGGAAAGGGGTCTCATTACGGCATGGGGCAGCAGCTCGGCGGGAAAGCCGATAGTGTTCAGCAGCGGAGAGATCAGCTTTACCAGAACCTCCATGGCGCCAGAGGCCCTGAATATGTTAATCGACACCATCATGGCCACCAGGTAGGGAATGGTTTTTATGGCGGTGGAAAAGCCGGTTTCGGCCCCCCGGACAAAGGCCTCAAATACCTTGACGCCTCGAATCATGGCGGCCAGAGGCACCAGCAGGAGAATAACAGGGATCGCCCAGCGGGATATCTCGGCTATCAAAGCGTACATTTTAGTTCCTCCCGGGCCTTGAAAAAATAATTCTGAAGAGCCTGTCCGCCACAATGGCCACAGTCATGCCGCAGGCTGTGGCGAAAATTGTGGTGCCCACCACCTCTGTGGGGGCCGCCGAACCGTGCATCACCCTGATACCAATGATGGTGCTGGGGATAATTGTTATGCAGGAGGTGTTCAGGGCCAGAAAGGTGCACATGGCGTCGGTGGCCGCGCGGGGGTCTCCCCGGTTAAGCTTTTGCATCTCCTGCATGGCGATGAGGCCCATGGGGGTGGCGGCATTGCCCAGTCCCAGAATATTGGCGCTGACGTTCATTATTATAGCACCCATGGCCGGGTGATTGCCGGGGACGGAGGGAAAAAGAAACCTCATGGCCGGAGCGATTAGCCTGGCCAGCAGGGTTATTATTCCAGCTTCTTCTGCAAGTTTCATTATACCCAGCCAGAAAGTTATCACGGCTATCAGCGCCAGTGACGTTTTCACCGCGTTTCCCGCCCCCTCCAGGGCGGCCGTGGTGACCGCCTCGATGTTTCCGTTGGCGGCGGCCGCCAGTATTCCGAATACAATCATTCCCAGCCAGATTAAGTTAACCAACCGGCTCACTTCCCAATGCGAAATTAAAGAAGAAGACAGGAGACAGAAGTCAGGAGTCAGAATAGTCAGCCCTGCCGCCAGAGGCGCAACGGAGAATGTTCTGGCTCCCGAATCCCGACGAATAAAGTCATCAGTATGAGCTATTTTCAGGCTTGTCTGTTTTTACATTATGAGGAGCCGGGAAAATATAGAACAGATGACTCCTGACTCCCGACCAAATAAAGCCGTCAGTATGAGCTGCCAAATACTCCTGTAAGCCCTGCCCTGGACACCCTTTTCTCTATGCTTTCAATGTCGGTGGTGTAAAGCCCCAGATCCTTCATTCTTTCAAAATAAACCGATCCCGAGAAGGTATATTTGTTTTTCAGACCTATCCCCTCTTTTATCTGGGAGATCATGAATGAAATTATATCCCCCGCGGCGGTGGAATCCGGCAGTGTTATAAGCTCCCGCCCCCTTTCAAGCATGGCGGCGTTGTGCCCTGCCAGCATTCCGGTTACTATGGCCTCGGTGTGTCCCACCAGAGGGCCGGTCTTTTCACCGGCGCAGAGAAGATTTGCCATTCCCATAACCTGCAGTTTTTCTCCGGCAGGAGCTATGGCCATAAATCTCACGGAATTGCCGGTGCCGCCGGAGTATGGGTCCTCGTACCGGGCACTTCCAAAACCGTCAATGGTCCTCAGTATTTCCAGGGGGAAATAGGGGGTCATCAGTTTGGCGTGGCCTGTGTCCAGCAGAATGAGGTTGTCGGCAAATTCCCGTAGGTTATACTGCTGGCAGGCTTTACGGTCCAGCAGGCCCCCTTTTTTTATTCTCTCCGGCAGCGGGACAACGGCCACTCCATCCCTCTCAATATTGTTCACCAGCCACGGGGCCAGGGATTTCTTATCCAGTTTGCAGGAACCGCTCATGGCGCCGGAGCTGCATAGTTCCCCCTGCGCCGTCATCTCTTTTATGCCGGCCTTTGCGGTAAGGCTCACCCTGGGGCCGAAGGTGGGGCATCTCAATATGCACATGGCGCACCCGGTACCAAAACGGGAGCAGTTGTTCAGCGGGCCGGCCGTGCCGGTGGTGTCAATGAAAACATCGCCGGGCACAGCCTGTTGATCGGATATTACGCCGCTTATAACCCCGTCTTTGATCAATACATCAGTCATCCGGGCCCGGAGTTTAATAATTATCCCCTTATGGGAGAGAAATTCCCTGATAACAGGCTCTATCCTGGTAACATCATATAAAGAGGCATGTCTGTGTCCGGGAAAATTAACCCACCGGTGGCGGGCCGTCCGGTCAATTATTCTTACCAGTTCCCGCCCCCCCATGGCCGAAATCTCTTCCAGTGCAGTGTAACGGCCGTTGTTCCGCATAATTCCCCCCACCAGGCCGGTGCCCAGAAGCATATCGGTTTTTTCCAGCAGCGTCACCTCCGCCCCGGCCATGGCCGCGGAACAGGCGGCGGCGCACCCCGCCCATCCTCCTCCCACCACCACAATCATAAAAGCACCCCACCTCACACCAGCAGTTCTATCGTCGATATTTTTAACAATATATTTAACAGGGATGATAAAGGTGAGGGGGAAATAAAAAAACGCCCTGACGGGCGTTGCCGTCTTGCAGACGGCGGAATCCAGGAGCCAGAAGCCAGAATCCAGAAAAAGCAAGCATGACCCCCAAGCGACATGCAGTGAGGGGGAGGGGTTTTAGTCCAGGCGGATGTTCCGGAGGCTGTTATCTGGCTCTTGGCGACAGAGCCGTACGGACTGCCGAACCGGCTGCAGGACGCAGCCGGTAGCCGGAATCGACGCATGGACGCGGCGTTGGAGGCGGTCGGCAGTCCGTTAGGCGACGAGCTTAGAGCCAGTTCAGCCGGAGGATAAGTAGATCGGACTCAAACCCCTCCACCGGCCACAGAGTGACCCAGGAGCGACCCCAGAAAAACTCTTGGGCTTGCAAATGCTTTGGTGCTTCAGCGCTTTAATGCTCTAATGCGTCATATACTTTCCTAAACGAGAACAAAATCGCCCTATCGGGCGACTAGAAGTCAGGAGACAGGAGACAGAATCTAGTGAATTTATAGGGTCAGCCCTTGACATAGGACATAATTATAGTTGTTATTACTAAATATATTCAATTATGGTAGAGATTAAACGGCCAGACCCCTTCGGGTTAAATATGAGGGATCAGTGTATCACGGAAGGCACGTGGAAATTAAAGAAGGAAAATATTCTTCACTACTGCCAATTATAAAAAGTTCTAGGAGGCTGTTGAAAAAGTCCATCTGCGGCGTTGCGGCGGCGGCTTCAATGCTCAACGTACAAGGAGTACGCCTCCGCTTGAAGCCTTGCCGCGCCTTGCATCTGGAGCTTTTTGAACAGCCTCCGGTTGTAGTCGAATAAGTACTTTGTTGACCTCTTAATATAGTTTTGCAACACTCTCCTAGAACGGAATCTGTCCAATGTCAAGGGCTGCCCCCTTGTTTTTCCGCTCGTTTTTCCGACCACAGAACGACCTGAGCGACCCCAGGTAAACTTAGGGAAAGCGTTTAGCGCTTTAGTGGTTTAATGCATTAAGGCCCTGTATCAGCGAAGCTTAAATGGGGGGCAATCGTCAGACAATTCTACTTTTCATCAGAAAAGATATAGCCTTCAGACAAAGGTTTTAGCCTTGTTTCTAACGGCTATGTTAACAAGTTTTGCACTTACAGTGATGGTTTTTCTTTCATCTCCTGGGCCTTGGCAATCACCGATTGCACAGCAGGTCTACATCAGGTGCCAGCGGGATTTTTTGTAAGACATTCCTTGCCGGTGTTTGCCCCAGTGTGGTCCTGAATATCTTTAATGTCTCTTCAACAACCACGGATGGCGATATGCTCAATAATGTCAGCCTCCGTAACGCCTTTACAGTAGCATATAGGGACAAATTGGTCGTTCTCTTTGAACCATATCTTAACCTTAATATCGTCTTTATAAAATACCTGCTGACCGAAATATGCAACGTCACAGGCTTTTGAAAGGCATAGGGAAAAACTTTCTAGTGAGTTTGGAAGAAGGTCATCATTTAGCATATTCTTTAATGTTTCGGCTTTAACCATTTTACCCAACTCATGGCAATTAGGACAGGGGTATGTATCCGAATTTAGATGGTTTGAACCGCAAACTACAGTTGACATATGGAAACTGCGCTCCTCTCCTTGATGGGTAGTACAAAGAAGATACCAGATGCAAATTACTTATATTATTTATAGATCCCACTGCGGTAATCAATAGCCTGTATGTATATAACCTTTTAACCATGCTGGATCTCAAAAATTATGCGGTAAGTGCCAATCCGAAGGCGATATAAACCCTGGTATCCTTTTATGGGTTTAATGTCGCCATGCGGATGAATTGCAATAAGGCCCTTTAACCCTTGTGCAATTCTCTCTTGTACACCTTTTTCTCGGAACGCTCAATCAAATACTGGAGGAAATCAAAAACTGTTTTTTGATCATGCTCCTGCAGACGCTCAACCAAAATATGAATCTCCTCTTTGCGCACCACCATGTTGAGTTCATTCGATGATAGTAGCCGGCCTGGCGGCTGTAGTGACCCTGCTCCGGGTCTCCTTCCTGCTGAATATGTCCTGTAGCTGGGACAGAAGCTGAGGGGCCATGTCAATAATCCTGTCGGCAATGACGTTATTGTCTACCGGAAGCAGTCTGACACTGCCGTTTCCCACCACCAGGAAGCCTACGGGCTGCACCGAAACGCCGCCTCCGCTGCCTCCGCCAAAAAAGGGAGACTGTTCCGGATCGTTTTTCCCTTCGCCTCCGGAGGTTTCAAATTCGCCTCCCCCTGCCGCAAATCCGCAGGATACCCGGGATATTGGTATAATCACAGTTCCGTCGGGCGACTCCACGGGATCACCCACTACGGTGTTCACATCAATCATTTCCTTGATGTTTTCCATGGCTGTTTTCATTAAGCCTTCTATTGGGTGTCCGGACATAGCTGCGCCTCCTGTCAGTCTTTCTGAGCATTTTAATAATTTTAACGGTCTTGCCGCTTAAAATAAGTGATCCCGCCGCTCTAACACCGGTAGAAATAATATAGCCGGTTCTTGTTATAAATATGCAGTTCAGGTTTATACTGATCCCGGCATTGTTAAAATCAGGTATGACAGAAAGCGCCGGTGGGCCGGAAAGTCTGATCAGGCTGCACGCCGCTGAGGCCAGGTATCCCTTTAGCGACCAGATTAAGCCCGAGGCCACCCCGGTGATATAGGGGTCCTGGAATCCAAAAACAGTTTTCCAGTTTAAATCACTTATCACAGTCCTCTGCCTTATGTAGTCAAAGGCAGGCTTCAAAGTACCGACTGTATCGATCCAGAAGGGCGCCTGTCTCACCAGTTCACCCATTGGCGGCCATTGGCGGCCTGTTCTCTGGAGATTGGCTTTGAAGTCAATACTAACAACACGAAAGCTGTGCCTCAGGCCAGGCCAGATAGAAATCCCAAGCACCAGAAGGTCTTCTTTTCCCTGCCTGCCATAATTTACTCTGATCATTACCGGCAGCAAGGAAACCAACAAAAAAATCAGCGCCAACCCCGCCAGGAGGTATATGAAAATCACTGTTTCCGCCTCCTGCTTTATTTTTCCACCTGATTTGCAAACCTATACCCTTGACAGAACAACCTCATGACCGTTTCCTGATAAAATTTAAGAAGGCCAGGACAGTTGGATAATAATTTTGATTTTTAGCAGAAATAACGTAGAAGCTCATGGGGATTTGGTATTCAGGGTTGTCCAGCACCTTGATCAGTCCTAATGAAAGTTCAAGGGATAAGGCATGTTTTGAAACGAAAGCAACGCCCATTTTTTCTGCGACCATACGTTTTATTGCTACGGTGTCCCCTATTTCCACCTGCTTATTGAAAATAATTTTTTTTTCAGTTAAAAAATTTTCCGCCATAATACGTGCCGCAGAACCCTCTTCCCTTAAGAAAAGAGTTTCTTTTTCGAAGTCCTCAATACTAATTTCTTTTTTATTATGCAGTGGATGATTAGGAGAAAGAATCATCGCCAACTCATCCCGGAGGTAGGGTTCTACATGCAGAGAAGGGTTTTTTACCTGTCCTCCTACCAGGCCAAGGTCCAGCTTTTTTTCTAAAACCAGTTGTTCTATCGCCGTGCTGTTTTCCAGGCGTAAAATGACATTGATATTCGGGTATCTCTCCTGGAAGGCCCGAAGTATTGGCGGAAGTATGTAACTGCCTATTGTGGCGCCTGCTCCGATTAAAACCTGCCCTTGATCAAGCTCTTTAAATTGAGACATAGCCCGTTCCGCTTTTTTGGCAAGGTCAAATATGCCTTCAGCGTACCCGAAAAGATTGCGGCCAACATCGGTTAGTTCCACCTGCCGGCCCCTTTGGACAAAAAGTTCCAGGCCAAGGCTTCTCTCCAGGGCCGCTACCTGACGGGAAACCGCAGGCTGGCTTAAAGCCAGTTCCTCCCCGGCTCTGGAGTAATTAAGGTGTCTGGCTACATTATAAAAAATCTTCAATTGGTAAAGATTTATTTCGGGCATTTTATTATCCTTTTACATTGGTATTTTCTTCAAAATAAAAACCCCCGTTCAGGAATGTTAACAGTTATCATTCCATAATAGGGGAGTTTTATTATAGCTTAATTGCCTCCCTGACCATCTTCATGGTTTCTTTGGCCACTGCCCTGGCCCTTTGGGCGCCATCGGAGAGGATTTCCTGAACGTAGCCCTGCCGGGACATTATTTCTTTTCTTTTTTCCCGCAGAGGATACAGTATGCTGTCAAGGCTTGCGTGCAGCATTTTTTTGCAGGCCACGCACCCTATTCCTCCCTTGCGGCACTCTTCCTCCAGCCCGGACACCTTGTCCAGACTGTATATGGTATGGTATTTATGCACCACGCACACCTCGGGGTGTCCGGGGTCGTTCTTCCTTATCCTGGCCGGGTCGGTGATCATGGAGTTTACCGACCGGGTCAGATCTTCCGGATCGGCAAATATGCCGATGTCATTGGAGTAACTTTTGCTCATTTTTCTGTTGTCCACCCCCGGCAGGAGGCTTATCTTTGCCAGCAGGGCCTTTGGCTCCGGAAAGACCGAAGAGTACATGAAGTTAAAGCGGCGGGCCACCTCCCGGCAGAGTTCCAGGTGGGGAAGCTGGTCCTCACCCACGGGAACGGCGTTGGCCCTGTAGATCAGTATGTCGGCGGCCTGCAGGAGGGGGTAGCCCAGGAATCCGTAGGTCATGATGTCCTTGCCCTGGTCTTTGAACTGCTGTACCTGGTCCTTGTACGTCGGCACCCTCTCCAGCCAGCTCAGGGGGATGATCATTGAAAGCATCAGGTGAAGCTCGGCATGCTCAATTACATCGGACTGTGTGAAAATGACGCTCTTCTCAGGATCCAGACCCACCGCCAGCCAGTCGGCCACCATTTCCACGGTGTTTTTCTTGATTCCCCCGGTTTCCTCAAAGGAGGTGGTGAGGGCATGCCAGTCAGCCACAAAAAAGAAGCACCTGTACTGGTTCTGCAGCCTCCTCCAGTTTTCTAAAACGCTGAGATGCCCGATATGAAGGCGGCCCGTAGGCCTCATTCCGCTCAAAATTCTTTCCATTTTCTGCCTGCAAATCTCCCTTCCCGGTTAAAGTTAAGATCACTTGTATTCATAATGGTATCAGAAAAGCTCCCTTGTCTGGTAGACCAGCCAGATTAAAAACTGAATCAGCGGGCTAATGAATATACCCAAAATTTTACCTATGATACCTGTGACCAGCAGCAACAGTAAAATTATGGTGCCGTACTGTTCAAATTTGTATAGCCACTCCTGGGTTCCGGGTATGAGTCCGGCCAGTATTTTCGACCCGTCCAGGGGAGGTACGGGCAATAGGTTGAAAACGGCCAGTATGATGTTAATGCGTATAATCTCAAAGGTTATTCCCTTTAGATAAGGAACCTCCCACAAAAAGGCTCCCAAAAGAATCGCGGCTATGACAGCAATGATGAAATTTGTGGCCGGACCTGCCAGGGAGACCAGCAGCATGCCACGGCTTTTATTTCCCGTAAGGTTGTAATAATTTACCGGAACAGGCTTGGCCCAACCGAAGCCAGCCGCAAAAAGCATAATCAGCCCCAGTATGTCTATGTGGGCGGCCGGGTTAATGGTGAGCCGTCCCTGGTGGCAGGCCGTCCTGTCGCCCAGTTTGTAGGCCATGGCGGCGTGGGCGAACTCGTGAAAGGACAGCCCAATGACCACCGCCGGTATCATGTAAAGTATTCTGGTGGGATCAAAAAAATCTAACAAAACAGATCTCCTTTTAATTTTATAGAGTATCCTTTCTGAGAGCTGACGGCTGATTGCTGACAGCTATTTTCAAGATATTGGTCCAGGAATTCCTTTTCCTCTTCCTCGCTGCTGACCAGGCCGTCCAGCCTTGCCCTCCAGAGTTCTGTGAGGGCGTTCCGGTATAAGGGTCCGGGCTTGTAGCCCAGGGATTTTATATATTTACCGTTTAAAACCGGCTTATTTTCCTTAATGGCGGTGAGAATTGCCTTAAACCTCTGTTTCATCCACTCCTCATCCAGCAGTGCCATTAGAAGTGGGTAGGATTCCTTGGGAAGATCCATTATTATCCGGGCCAGGTCGCTGATTTTAATGCTTTCAGGGTCCTTCCATATTTTTGTCAGGGCGTCCCTCCAGCCTTTCAGTGTCACCATCACTTTCTCGGTTTGCTTCCGGTTAAGGCTGTATTTTATGCATATTTTTTCGGCCACATCTTCATCGGACCAGTGCAGCACGGCTATCAGCATGGGCAGCCAGGGCTCGGTCTGGTCGCCGCCCATGCCCCATTCCCGCAATATTTTAACGGAGCTGCTGATACCCTTGAGAACGGGCTGAACCTCCCAGTAGGTAACCCCGGGCAGCACCTGGGGCAGTACCTGCAGGACGTCCAGCCGGGCAAACATCCTGGCGGCCCCGGGCTCCAGCATTATATGACAGAGTTCGTCCCACAGCCTGTCATTGGACACCTTCAGCAAAACCTGCTGCTTCACCGCCTCTTTGATGAGTTTAAGGGTCTGGGGCTCAATTTGTATTTTATAGCGCTGCTCAAATCTTACCGCCCGTAAAATTCTGGTGGGATCCTCTATGAAACTCAGGTTGTACAGCACCCGCACCAGGCCGTAGTGCAGGTCTTCCCGGCCTCCGTAATAGTCCACCAGTTCACCGAAATCATCCTGGTTTAATGATACCGACATGGCATTTATGGTGAAATCCCGGCGGTAGAGATCCTGTCTGAGGGAAGATCTTTCCACCTGGGGCAGGGCGGCCGGGTACTCATAATACTCTACCCTGGCCGTGGCTACGTCCATCTTGAAGCCGTCGGGGAAGATCAATTCGGCGGTGCCGAATTTTTGGTGCGCCGTCATTTTGGCGCCCATTCTTTCGGCTATTTTTTCAGCCAGGGCGATTCCGTCCCCTTCCGCCACGATGTCCACGTCAATGTTATCATACCCCAGCAGTATATCCCTGACCACTCCGCCGGCGGCATAAATTCTGCAGTTCAATTCCTCGGAAATTGCGCCGGTCTGCCTCAGTATTCTCATGATGCCGGGGGACAGGCCCCTTCTCATAACTTCGCCTATGTTATTGTAATAGCTCTGCTGTTTTGATCCATTGTGCACCGCCTGGAAGCCGTTTTGAATATCACCGTGCAGTGTCCTCAGCACATCTGTGCGGGATACTATGCCCACCAGGCGGTTTTCCTCCACCACCGGAACGCGCCCTATATCGTTTTCAATCATAATTTCCCTGATTTCGGCCACTGGCATATTGGGATGAACAGTAACCACGTTGAAAGTCATGTACCCTTTAACAGGGGCGTGACCCAGTCCGTGGTTTACCGCCTTCTCCACATCACGCCGGGAAATCACACCTTTAAGGATAAGGCCTTCCACCACGGGCAGCCCCGAATGGCCGTAGCGCATCATTACTTTGTTGGCTTCAGCTATGGAGGTGTCGGAGAAAACCGTTTTAACCGGGCAGGACATTATATCACAGGCCGCCATGGGAGGTTTAACCTTTTCCCTGATGGTGGTAACAAGTTTTTCAGCCAGTTCATTGACGCTGCCGTTCTTCACGGTGGCCGAAGCCGCCGCCGGGTGACCTCCGCCCATGAAGGGGCCCAGTATCCCGGCCACATCAATCTGGGGTATATTGCTTCTTCCCACTATATAAACCCGATCCTCCATCATGACCAGGGTAAAAACAGCATCAAGCCGCTCTATCTCTGAAATGGTATGGGTCAAAAGGGACAGCCCCACCACGAATTCATCGGTATTGGCTTTGGCTATGAGGATCCTGACGCCATTGATCAGATGCCTTTCGGCAGACATCAACAGGGTTTTCAGCAGATCCTTCTGATCTTCTGTCATGGGCCTTCCCAAAAACTCAGCAACCACACCCAGGTTGGCCCCCCTTTCAATAAGGCAGGACACGGCTGCGGCATCCCTGGCCGTGGTGCTGGTAAACAACAGGGATCCGGTGTCCCCGTATATCCCCAGCGCCATGACGGTCGCTTCCAGGGGTGTTATGAAGATGCCATCGCCTATTATTTTTTCCACCAGCAGGGTTACCGTTGCCCCTATTATTTCTACGACCTCCAGGGATCCATGGACATCCCCTTCGGTCCAGGGGTGGTGATCGTAAATATGCACATCAATTCCGGGTCTGGAAAAGAGATCGGCCAGTTTGTTCACTCTTTTGGGATTCTTGGTGTCCACCAGTATGATTCTCTTCACGGTCTCGAAATTTATTTCTTTTACTGACTTCACGGTGAAAATATCTTTATGGAGGGACATAAATTCTTCCACGTTTTTGGAGAGCTTTCCGGGAAATACCATCACGGCCTCGGGGTATATTTTTTTTGCCGCCATCATGGAAGCCAGAGCGTCCAGGTCGGTATTGGTATGGGATGTTATGATTTCCATTAATGTACCTCAGGGCAAATTTAAAGATTATTATACCATATTTCGTGCTATGAAAAAATAGCTCTTCTTCTTCAGCCTTTCCGGAATATGGTCGTGGCGGATCAGATCGTCGTAGCTTTCCCTTTGTATAATAATATCGGCCTCGCCGTTTTTGACCAGCACCATGGCCGGCCTTGGAAGGCGGTTGTAATTCATGGACATGGAGTAGTTATAGGCCCCGGTGCAGCTAACCAGCAGTATATCCCCGGTCTCAACCGGGGGCAGGTTTATGTTCCAAATCAGCATATCACCGGACTCGCAGCATTTTCCGGCCACCGATACTGTTTCCCGGGCAGGCAGGGCGGCCTTGTTGGCCAGGGCGGCCTCATAAACCGACTGGTAAAGGGCGGGTCTGGGATTGTCGCTCATACCGCCATCCACAGCCACATACTTCCTGACACCGGGTATGTTCTTTACCGACCCCACGGTGTAAACGGTGCTTCCGGCCGGCCCGCTGATGGACCGCCCCGGCTCCACCATGACCCTGGGAACAGCAGACCCGTATTTCAGAGATTTTTTGCTAATCTTTTCCATCACCAAATCGGCGTATTTTGAAATGGGAGGCGGGCTGTCACCCGGGGTGTAGTATATGCCCAGGCCTCCTCCCAGGTTGACCTCTTCCGGAAACCAGCCGGTTTTCATTTTCATGTCCCCGGCAAAGTCCATCATCACATCCACTGCGTGCGCATAGGATTCCAGTTCGAATATCTGGGAGCCTATGTGGCAGTGAATACCTCTTAGGTTTATAGCCTCCGACTGCAGGGAGGCCCTTACCGCCTGTTCGGCCTGACCGGTTTGAACCGCCAGGCCGAACTTGCTGTCAATCTGTCCGGTCTTTACATACTCATGGGTATGGGCCTCTATCCCCGGGGTAACCCGTAATATCACGTCGGCCGCGGTTTTCAGATCCGAGGCCAGGCTGTTTAGTAGGGACAGCTCGTGCGGGTTGTCTACCATAAAGCGTCCCACACCTGATTCCAGCGCCATTTTCAATTCAGCCGGGGATTTGTTGTTTCCGTGAAAATATACCCTGCCCATGGGAAATCGGGCCATGGCGGCGGTGTAAAGCTCTCCTCCGGACACCACGTCCAGCCCAAGACCCTCTTCCTCCACCAGTCGGCAGACGGCCAGGGTGAGGAGTGTTTTTCCGGCATATATGACTTCGCCGCCGTGCCTTTCAATAAACGACCTGTGATATTCACGGCAGTTCTTCCTGAACAATTCCTCATCCAGAATATACAGCGGGGTACCAAACCGCTGCGCCAGATCGGTTACATCGCACCCGCCTATATCCAAATTGCCTCTGCTGTTTACTTTCATAGTGCCCTGAAATTTCATTAAAGCTTCCTCCATCCCGGGATAATCTATACTATTCAGCATATGGTTGTATCCTCCAACAAGAAAACGGCCCCATAGCAAAAAAAGGCCGCAAAAAATAAAATAAACCCCACCCTCCTTCCGAGATGAGATAGCGCTTCATCCGAAAGCTGGGAATGTTTTCGGATGACAGTCCGGCACCTGTTCGGCGACGGCCCAGCAGCGGCTGTATGGTCAGCCGCAACTTCGGCGGTAAGCCCCTTGGCCCCGGATCATCGGTACCTTCCTCACCGGGATTACTCATGCGTTACCGCGCCTCTACCCCACTCCCTTACGGGAGATGAGGCTTGTTATTAAATTAGGATTAAAAAATCATACCCTGGGCAGATTCTTCAGGGCTACCTTCAGGTCTTCCTCGGGCAGGGGGAAGTCTTCCAGCTTTCCTGCCAGGAACAAGTCGTAGGAGGGCAGATCCAGCAATCCGTGTCCGCTCATGTTGAACAGAATTGTTCTGGCCTCACCGGCCTCTTTGGCCGCAAGGGCTTCCTGTATGGCGGCCTGTACCGCATGGGCGGACTCGGGTGCCGGTATTATTCCCTCATTCTTGGCAAAAAGTATGGCTCCGTTGAAAACTGAGGTCTGGCCAAGTCCAATGGCCTCCACTATACCGTCCTTAACCAGCCTGCTCAGAAGCGGCGAGTCACCGTGGTAGCGCAGCCCGCCGGCGTGAATTCCCGGGGGCATGAAGCCGGCGCCCAGGGTATACATTTTAACGATGGGGGCAAGGCCGGCCACGTCGCCAAAGTCATATTGGTATTCTCCCCTGGTAAGGGTGGGGCAGGATATGGGCTCCACGGCCACCAGACGGACCCTGGCGTCCCTGGCCAGCTTGTCATGGGCGAAGGGGAAGGCCAGTCCCGCAAAGTTGCTGCCGCCGCCGCAGCAGGCAATAACAACATCGGGGTAGTAGCCGGCTTTGGCCATTTGTTCCTTGGCCTCCAGACCTATTATGGACTGGTGGAGGCAAACGTGGTTTAGAACGCTGCCCAGAGCGTAGTTGGTATCCTCCCTCTTGGCCGCGTCCTCCACCGCCTCGCTGATGGCTATGCCAAGGCTGCCGGGCGAATCGGGGAAATCCTGCAGTATTTTTCTGCCTGAATCGGTCTGGTTGCTGGGGGAGGGGATTACATTGGATCCGAATATCTCCATCAATGATCTTCTGTAAGGCTTCTGGTTGTAGCTCACCTTTACCATGTAAACGGTGCATTCCATATCGAAAAAATTGCAGGCCTGGGAAAGGGCTATGCCCCACTGCCCGGCGCCTGTTTCGGTGGCCAGTCTTTTTACGCCCTCTTTTTTGTTAAAATAGGCCTGGGGCACGGCGGTGTTAAGTTTGTGACTGCCTGCCGGGCTTACTCCTTCATATTTGTAAAAAATCCTGGCGGGGGTGTCCAGGGCCTTTTCCAGACGGCGTGCCCTGTATAGGGGAGAGGGCCTCCAAAGCCTGAGAATATCTCTTACCTCATCGGGTATTTCGATCCAGCGGTCCTGGGAAACCTCCTGCATGATCAGTCCCATGGGGAAAATGGGGGTCAGATCCTGGGGGCCGATGGGCTGCATGGTTCCCGGGTGCAGCGGAGGATCGGGCAGGTTGGGCATGTCCGCCTGAATGTTATACCAGTGGGTGGGCATCTCCTTTTCGGTCAGCAGAAACTTGATATCACCACTCATCTTTTCTAAAACTCCTCTCTTCCGGCCAGTAAAAAATTTCATGTTATAATTGTATATGATGGTTTTTTTTTCTGCAATATCACATATCATTTTTATGCCGCTTTAAGAGCTTATTTTTCTCCTGTCCATCCGGGTTGACCATTTGCCGCAGCGATCTCCCCAGCGGGCGATGACCGATCCGTCCTTCCTTATTTCCACAACCTCACACATGTTGGGACACCCGTCACATTCGAAGCTGCCGGCTCTAAAATCACTTTCGGCAGCGCCAAACCCTTTGAACCTTGTGGGCACCCCCCTGGCCACATGATCCCTGGCCAGCATTGAGGCTCCCACTGCCCCCATGACTCCAAAGTGAGGAGGTATGATCACTTCAATATTCAGCGCCCTTTCAAAGGCTGCTTTCATTCCCTGGTTGGCCGCAACGCCTCCCTGGAAAACCACGGTCCCGGAAATATCCTTTCCCTTGCCCACATTATTCAGATAGTTTCTAACCAGCGCCTCGCACAGCCCGGCAAGAATATCGGGCATATCGTAGCCCATCTGCTGTTTGTGAATCATGTCCGACTCGGCAAACACCGCGCACCGGCCGGCAATCCTCACCGGAGAAGACGACTTCAGTGACAGGTCGCCGAATTTTTCAATGGGTATGTTGAGCCTGGCCGCCTGCTGGTCTAGGAAGGAGCCGGTGCCTGCGGCACATACCGTGTTCATGGCGAAGTCGGCAACAATCCCGTCTCTTAATATAATTATCTTTGAGTCCTGGCCGCCGATCTCCAGAACTGTTCTCACTCCCGGAACCACTCTGGAAGCCGCCACGGCGTGAGAGGTTATTTCATTTTTTACCACATCAGCCCCTGCTATTATTCCGGCCAGGTGTCTGCCGCTGCCGGTGGCGCCCACACCCCGGATAACAGTTTTAGGGGGCAAAAGTTCGGTCATTTCCTGAAGTCCCCTTTGCAGGGCGGCAATGGGCCTGCCGTTGGTGCGCAGGTAAATGGACTCCCTCACTTTTCCGTCCTCATTTATATACACAAGGTTGGTGCTTACCGACCCCACATCAATTCCCAAAAAACCAATCATCTCAAGCCAACTCCTTTTTTCTGTCTCTATTCTCCGCCAGCAGATCCACAAAAGCCTCAAGCCTGGTCATAAGGCCGGCTTCCCCGGACTGTTCGTCCACGATGAGGGTCATCACCGGCATTCCGGTATCCTGGCTGAAGCTGGGCAGTACGCTCTGGGCCACAATTTCGGGCATGCAGGTAAAGGGCAGAATCTGTATCACACCGTCGAAGCCGGCATTATTGTAATAAACCGCCCCTCCCAGCGTTTCCTGTCCGTGCCCTCCCACGAAATGCCTCAGGTAAGGGGCCGAACACCTCTGGTAAAGGCTGCTGCTGCGCAGTCCCTTTACCAGTCCCATGAAAAGGTGGTCGTTTACCCACTGGCTGAGGTATATGGAGCGGTCCACCTCAACCCCCAGGCGGCCCAGTTTTCTTTCAATATCCATATTGGCGAAGGGTTCCAGCAGCGTATATATTTCTCCCACCAGTCCGACCTTTAAAACCTGCCGGCTTTCTGTGGGAATGCTTTTCATAATCTCCGCAGAGTTGTTCTGCGATTCCTGCAGATGCTCAGGCCGCCGGGTCTCAGCTATAAGTTTCAGAGCCTCAGTCAGGGCCGTGTCTGTATGCCCGGGGGATTTTTCCCTGGGCCGCAGCTTCATGGCCATTATTTCCAGATCATCCACAGCCCTGGATTTGGCAAACCCGAACCTGATTCCCCTGATCACTTCAAACCAGGACCGGTTTCCGGTGATGTATTTAATCCGTGACAGCAGTTGGCTGATATGTTTTTCCGGGGGCTCCAGAACCACCAGTTTGTAGTTGTAGCCCAGGTCGCAGAGAATTTCGTGTTCCACCTGGGCATAATAGCCGAATCTGCAGGGACCGCAGCCTCCCGCCATAATGATGGTGTCCGCCCCCAGTTCGCTTGCCTCCATGAAATTGCCTAAGTTAAGCTTGAAGGGCATGCAGGAAAATTCAGGAGAATGCTTTGACCCAAGGCTTAGTGTTTTTTTAGTGGAAGGCGGGGGAACCACTGTTTCCACTCCCAGGTACTGCAGCATAGCGTTTAGACATATCCATAGATTGCCCATGTGTGGAAAAGTAACCTTCATATACTTTTATGGATCCTCCGGCTGTTTGATTTATGGCGTCAGATTCCGGACGCCTGACCATGCATGTTCACCATATCCAGGAAGGCCTCAATCCTGGTTACAATACCGGCCTCTCCGGTGTGTTCGTCCAGTATCAGGTTCAGGAAGGGGAGGTTTCCCTTACGGCGCACCTTCCTTTCAATCATATCCCCTGTCATGGAGTCCGGCCCGCAGGCAAAGGAGGCAACGTGTATTATTCCCCGGATGGAAGGATTGTCAGTGAAGTGATAGGCGGCGCCAACCATTCGGCGGCCCAGGGTCCAGAACAGTTTTTTGTTAAGGGTTCCGGCATAGCTGTTGACCAACCGCTCCGGAACATTGTCCGCAGTTACAATATTAATTCCTGATTCTTCCAGACGCTTTATCAGATTTATGTTTATAAAGCTGTCATATATGTTGTAAGGATGTCCCACCACGGCCACTGTGGGGCGGTGGTCAGGCCCATCCCCCGGAATACCCTCCCGGTTAATAAATGCCTCTTCCGGCAGCATGCCGGCCTCCACCCGGCTGTCAAAGCGGGCCATTTCGGATCTGGCCTTTCTGTATGCGGCAGTTATTTTAAGGGGGTTTTTACAGATATGCGCTCCCATTTCGGAGAACTGGCGGAACATATCACCCTCCCTGCGGTACATGTTAATGCTGGTGTCTATTATTGCCGGGAGGCCCTGAACGCACTGGCGCACCATGTCGGGAAAGCCCAGAAACTTGGGGCAGATATATTCCCTGGGAGAAACGCTTACCAGGCGCGGGATGAATATATAGTCCACCCTTTCCCGCAGGGCCTGAACATGTCCGAAGGCAACCTTTACCGGCAGGCAGGCCTCGTCAACAGACAGTTTCAGTCCCTCCTGCAGCACTGCCTTGGTGGTGTGGCCCGAGGTTGTCACCTCAGCCCCCAGTTCTTCAAAAAAGGTTTTCCAAAGGGGATAATATTTATAGAAAAGCAGAGACCTGGGAATTCCAATTATTACAGGCATTTTAACCCTCCCGCAATATTATGGTCAAAATTTCAACCGGTTATGCTATGCATAAAAATAACCGCCTTGCCGGCGGTGCCGTCTTGCAGACGGCGGAATCCAGAAGCCAGAAGCCAGAATCCAGAATGGTGACAGGCTGCCTTAAAAGCGAACCTCAAGCGACCCCACAGCGACATGCAGTGAGGGGGAGGGGTTTTAGTCCAGCCGTGGGATCAGGCATCTCGGTGTATCTCACCTTGGGGAAGATGTCTGGTAGTCCGGACTTGTTCATCTGCTGCCATTATAACCACTCCTGTTTAAAATTTCCTTAAGCGCTCTGGTGGTAAGGGGCGCCCCGGCAGCCGGATCATCGGCTCCGTCCATCTTGCCGATGTCACCTATTCCCACAATTATGGGTATATCAAGGCCTTCCAGCACCTCCACTGTGTCACCGCACAAAGAGGGGGTTAACTCTTGCTTAATATCACCGCACTTATCTACGGCCATGGAGGTTATGCTTCCCGATCTGGTTACCGAGCAGTCCACATCCACCCCCTGGGCAAATTCAGTGTTGGAGGCCACTGCCACTACCCCCAAAACCTCTATGTCAGGGTGTCTGACCAGATACTCCAGCGCCCTTTCCCCCTTGCCGGCGCCCAGAAAACCTTTGTCATCCAGCATTACCACCACCGGGTCATGGGGTGTTCTTTTTATTTGAGCCACCAGTTGATCGCCGCTGAGTCTGGTGGGATTCCCGGCAGAACAGGAAATACACCTTGCTCCTATTTTTCGGGAGGCTGTCTCCACCGCTCTTTTTGCCGCCCTGTCACCGTCTGTAATCAGTATCACTTTTCTTTTTAAAATGTTTGTGATGTCAACCACCACCCAGAATTTATGTTTCCCGGGTATCCCTGCTTTATGTGTCAGAAAGACACCCATCACAGGTGTCTTTCCATTTGCATAATTTTTGCGGTAGCCCCTCAAAGGGAAAAAAACCATTTGAACACATAGTTGTTTACTGTTTGTGGGCCATCTTAAGGTTTGCCTTGTAGCCGACTATCCTGCCGTTTTCCACGTGGGCGGTAAAGTTTACCACTTCAACTCCCACAATTTCATTGATGTTCCTGGACGCTTCTGTTACTGCTGACTGGACGGCATCCTTCCAGCCGGCGGATGATTCTCCCACCAACTCTGTCACCTTAATGTGCATTTCTATCTCCTCCTTGATACATGATTAATCCTGGACCGGTATTTCGTCCGGCGCATATGAACAAAACCGGCTTGCCGCTTTGTATTATGCCCTGAAAAAGATAATAAATGCAACTCTCTGAAAAAACTCATATTGGAATCCTCATCCGGCCAGTCGTCAAGCCTAATCCCCGGTTCCTCCGGATCCCGGCTTTATAAAATCCCTTATTTTCTTCAGTGCCTGTCTTTCCAGCCTGGATACCTGAACCTGTGAAAGATCCAGGCGGGCGGCAATATCGGCCTGGGTTTTATCCTCAAAAAATCTCCATATCAGTATTTTCCTGTCCCTTTCGGGAAGACTCTGTAAAAGTTCCTTTACCGCTATGCTGTCCAGCCAGGGGACCTCCCCTCCGTTATTATCCTTTAGTTGATCCAGCAGGTAGATTGGGTCCCCGTCGTCCTGATGCAGAGTGTCGTAAATGGATGCGGGTATCTGTACAGCCTCCATGGCCGAAACAACATCCTCCCGCAAAACACCCATCTCCTCCGCCACTTCTCCTATGGTGGGCTCCCGGCCTATTTTGCCGATCAGCTTCTCCCTGGTCTGCTGCACCTTAAAGGCCATTTCTTTCAGGGACCGGCTCACCTTCACGGGGTTGTCGTCCCTTAAAAATCTTCTTATTTCACCCACAATCATGGGCACTGCGTAGGTGGAGAATTTAACGTCGTAGCTCAAATCAAACTTGTCGATAGCTTTCATCAGCCCGATGCAGCCGATCTGAAAAAGATCCTCCAGCTCATAGCCCCTGTTCTGAAACCTTTTTACAAGGTTGAACACCAGTTTAAGGTTACAGTTAACCAGCCTGTCCCTGGCCTGTCTGTCCCCCTCCTGGGCTCTTTTCAGCAGTTCCCGCATCTCCTGGTCCTTGAGGAGAGGGAACCGGGGCAGGTTCATCTCTATTAACCTGGAACTCATCAGCCCACCTCAGTGCCCCTGCTGCGGGGTTGCTTCTTTTCTGCAGGCTCTGGTCATAATGACCCGCGTACCCTTGCCGGGCAATGACTGCACGTCCAGGCTGTCCGAAAAGGACTGCATGAAGGCGAATCCCAGTCCCATTCTTTCGGGGTCGGTGGAATAGGCCGGCTGAAGGGCATTTTCAATGTTATCTATGCCTAATCCCCTGTCTTCCACTGCCAGTACCAGGGTTTCACAGCGAATCTCGGCCGACAGCTCAATGATTTTGGCGGGGTCATTCTGATAACCGTGTATAATGGAATTGGTCACGGCCTCCGAGACTGCTACTTTTAATTCCTCTATATCGTTCAGTGTGAAATCAAGCTGGCTGGCAAAGGCGCCGGCGGCAACCCTGGCAAAGGAAACATTGGCTGCAAGGCTGCTGAATTCAATTTTCATTCTGTTAACTGGTTCCAAAATATAGCCTCCTTATCCCGCAAGATCCAGCGCCAAAGCTTCGCTGGGACACTCCTGCATTATATTTAGCAGCCCTGAAAGCTCCAGCACCTTTTTCACCTGGGCCGTTGCCCCCACGATAAAAACTTTACCCCCGTATCTGGACACCCTGCGGTACCTCCCCAGTATTACTCCCAGGCCAGAGCTGTCTATATACGTTACACCCTCCAGGTTGATAATTAAATTTTTTATCAGGGAATTGTCGTCCAGCTCTTTTTCCAGGGATTCTCTGAGGGTATCGGTCACTGCCAGATCAATCTCTCCTCTAAGCCTCACCAGCATTGATTTTTCCTTTACCTCAATGTGCATGTCCAACTATGTGATGCTCCTTCCGATTTTATATAACCCGATCCCTACTTCTAAATATTACCATATATATTTTTGAAAGGCAATTTTAACGGGGTAATAAAAAAACGCCCTGACGGGCGTTGCCGTCTTGCAGACGGCGGAATCCAGGAGCCAGGAGCCAGAATCCAGAATGGTGACAGCCTGCCTTAAAAGCGACCCTCAAGCGACCCAGGAGCGACCCCCAAAAATGAACATAGGGTCTTCGCCGTGACAAAATAAGTTATCCACAATTTTCGAAAAGCATAATTTCCTATACTGTAAAATAGCCGCCCTGAGGGCGGCCTGGAATTCAGGAGACAGGAATATGCCATGGGGCAAATATTGTGGCACTCCCAGAGGAAACGGGGAGAAACGGTGAAAACAAACCTGCTCCTAAAGTATATAGGTCCATATCTACTCGACCTTGTTAACTTATTGCTTATTGATCGTCTTGTTAATGTACTTGAATACAGTCACCGAAGAAACTCCAATGTGGCAGGCAGACTATTTCTTTTAGTGATTTTCTGCCTCCGGTAACCTTTTGGAGTCCAATCTGGCCCTTTGTATTTTTGTTTTCTGTTGTAACCAATTCTTTTATGGGTGAAGCGTCCTACATGGGGGTCGTACCAGCGGGAGTTGTAGAACATGAGCCCGGACTTGGGGTCGTGGTCTTTGCCGGTAATCCCTTTGAAGCTGTAGGGGGCCAGTGTGCCGGCGAACATGCCGCCGAAGGCGTCCCAGCGGTATTTGACGGTGTTTTCTCCCAGGTGGTCGGTGAGGTCGCTTAATAAGTTAAGGGACAGGCCTCGAAGCCTCCCAAATCAGGTATCCCTCACCATCATATGCACCAATGGCTAACTTTTGAGTTTTTTTAACCAAAGCCTTTATATCATTATTGCTAATATTCTTTTTCTCTGGCTTATTAGGCCACGAAGTCATTACACATACAAAGTGCCATAGAGAATTCGCTACACTAATTGTTTTTGTAATCATTTCTTTGTCAATATTTTTATGGGTCAGCAGGTAATACACTTCATTATCTAATACCAACATCTGATCATCAACTGATGTTTTAAACATATCACGAGGACTCCGAGTAGCGTCTTCCAAAACACACACGCCA